>JACMPF010000079.1 GCA_014377665.1 Pedobacter sp.
AGGCAAAAGATTAAGGTTCAGTAGCGCGGGCGCTTTCGTGCTTCAACACAATAATGGCCACTCAAAATTAATTTCGAAAATCATATAGGACTATTTAAAATTCTAATTGTCTTGTATGCAGTAATCGGGATTAATAGATGTTTAATAACTTGTTTTCAAAGCGCAAAAATAATACTTCAGGTTGGTTCGGGAATTATTCCTCCTGGGCTACAGTAAATGCTGTGGCTGTGGGTTACGATGCAGATATCATTCTAAATATAACCAAAGAGGCCATTTTAAAAGTGAAAAATGGCGAGGCAGTTTATGAGCGTGATTCCGTTATTTTTGAGGAAAAACATTGCCCATATGCTCTTTTAGCATACTTACAATTGAGCGCTGCCCTCAAAAAAACCGCTATTCATGTAATGGACTTTGGTGGCTCACTTGGAAGCACCTATTACCAAATTAGGGAATACCTTACCAAAGAAGTTTGTGCAAGTTGGAATGTAATAGAACAAGCACATTACGTAACCTGTGGAAAGGAATTTTTTGAAGATGAAGTCCTTAAATTTTACCCAACTATTGAAGAATGCAGAGCAGCAAAAAAGATAAGTCTCGTGATACTTTCAAGCGTTATCCAATATTTGGAGAAGCCTCATGAGTTTTTAAAGCAACTGGTAAACCATGGTTTTGATTTCCTGATTTTTGATAGAACGGCTTTTAATAATAAGGCCGACGATAGGTTAACACTACAAGTTGTGCCTGCTAATATATATCCTGCATCTTACCCATCTTGGTTTTTTAATCAAGAATTTTTCCTAAGTCATTTTTCACAGCACTATAAGATAGTTGCTGAGTTCCCTTCCTATGTGGAAGGCGAGCAAATAATGAAGATTGATAACAAGCCCGCTGGCAGTGATAAAGGTTTTTATCTAATAAATAAGTCATTCCATGCTTAATTTCTGCACCTTATTTAACACTACCTATCTATCACGAGGCCTAGCAATGTACCGGTCATTAGAAAAGTATTCCGCTGATTTCCATTTGTACATCGTTGCATTTGATGACCACTGCTTTGATCTTTTAACCAGGCTTGGTTTGGAGAGCGCAACGATCATAAGCCTGAAACAGTTTGAAAATGAAAGACTGCTAAAGATTAAAAATGACAGAACTGACGGCGAGTATTGCTGGACATGCGCTTCATTTAGCATAAAATACTGTATAGAAACATTCAATCTTGACCATTGCACTTACGTAGATGCAGATCTTTTATTCTTTAAAGATCCATCAATTTTACTAGAGGAGATGGGAGAGAAATCAGTCTTAATCACCGAACACCGCTTTTCTCCCCGTTATATGCAAGCTGTAAGTAATGGGAAATATTGTGTTCAGTTTATGACATTTAGAAATACCTGGGGGGGTATGGAAGTGCTTAACTGGTGGGTTGATGCCTGTATCACATGGTGTTTTAACCGCATCGAAGATGGTAAATTTGGAGATCAAAGATACCTTGACGATTGGACTACCAGATTTAGTACTGTCCACGTGCTGCAACATCTGGGGGGTGGCGTTGCCCCCTGGAATGTTCAGCAATACGACTTCAAGACAGAAGGGACAAAGGTTTTGGGCAGAGAAACCGCTACCAATGAGAGATTTAATCTGGTATTCTATCATTACCACGGTTTTCACTATACAAAAAACGATGCTTATAGCTTGTCTAACGAAACGTATCAGCTTGAAAGAAATCATGTAAGGCACATTTATCGCGCTTATGGCACAGCTCTATCCGAAGCAGAAAAAATAATTAATGCTTATAACAAAGAGATTGTTTCTCACGAAGTAACAGACGATATCAGCTGGATTAAGAAAGTGCCAGGTAGGTCATTGCTATTCTTCCTTCGTGGTTATTATAAAAATATTTATAAAAAAAATGCATTAGAATATGGCTTCCTTAGTTAATTTAAAAACGTTTACCGACAAAAGAGGAAACCTTACAGTGATTGAAAGGGTGGTGCCTTTTGACATCAAAAGGATTTTTTACATCTACGGTGTTGATGATTCAGAGCGAGGTGGCCACAGGCACTATGAAACAAGACAAGCTGCTATTTGTATCCGTGGAAATTGTACGATTTACAATGATAATGGCATGGAAGAATCATCAGTTTTGTTAGATAGTCCGGATAAATGTCTGATCATTGAGCCGGAAGACTGGCACACTATGCATAGTTTCAGCGATGATGCAATTTTAATGGTACTTGCTTCAGAGTATTTTGAAGCGGCAGATTACATTCATACTCCTTATCAAATTAAGTGTGCGATATGATTGAGTACGAAAACTTGTTTTTATTGAACGAGCCTTTTATGGAAAGCTATAAAGAGAGTTTCTCTGATAGTTTGAACAAGGGTTGGTTTATATTAGGAAACAAGGTAAGTACATTTGAAACTGAGTTTGCTACCTATTGTGGCAGTAAATACGGTGCGGGATTAGCATCCGGATTGGATGCATTGGTACTTGCGCTGAAATATTTTGAATTTCCTGAAGGATCGGAAGTTATCGTTCCTTCCAATACCTATATCGCTACAATCTTGGCGATTTATAATAACGGTCTCGTTCCAGTTTTGGTAGAGCCAGATATACATACCTACAATATAGATCCGCAAAGGATAGAGGAAAAGATTACATCTCGTACAAAAGCTATCATGGTGGTGCATTTATATGGGAAAGCATGTGAAATGCACGCGATTATGGATCTTGCCGGCAGATACAAGCTTAAGGTAATTGAGGATTGCGCCCAGTCTCATGGATCAAGTTATAAAGGTAAGAAAACGGGTACCTTTGGTGATTTTGGTGCCTTTAGTTTTTACCCCACTAAAAACCTCGGGGCTCTGGGAGATGGAGGAGCATTGCTATCGAACGATTTTGATGCCATCACTAAAATAAAGGCCTTGCGTAACTACGGTTGCCATGAAAAGTACTACAACAACTACATTGGGATAAACTCTAGATTAGATGAAATACAAGCAGGGTTTTTGTCAGTTAAACTGACACACCTGGATGAAATTAATTTCCATAAGAAGAAACTCGCGAAATTATATCAAGAGGGTTTGAAGTCTGATTTCATTCTGCCGGCTTTAAATGAAGATTTTGATGATGTTTTTCATATTTATGCAGTTAGACATCCGAAGAGGGATAAGTTAAGGGAGCATTTGCTTGCTAATAACATTCGTACGGAAATACATTATCCAGTTCCACCGCACCAACAGAATGCTTTAAAGACCAGGCTTAAAGGAGCCTTCCCGATCTCAGAACTAATACACCAAACAACTATAAGTTTACCCATTTCGTTCTACCACACTACACCACAGGTAGAGGAAGTGATAGAAGTAATGAACGCCTTTTGACAGGCGTTCATTATCTATCAAAAATTAGTATTTTTGCCCTTAGGTAAAATACTAAAATGAAACATAGTAATACTAAGGGATTTGTGAGGCTAATTATAGCAGTTATGCTATGCTTTTTGGGAGCCTGTAAGAAGGAATTAAGCACAGAATCGGCCAAAATAAAACCGCCTGTTCGAACATATATAGTTACCGCACGTGCGGATAAAAAAGGCACTAATAGCAACTCTGCAGGATCTGCAGTGCTTAGGGGCAATTATGATGAAGAGACAAAGGTGCTGAGCTATAGCATCGATTATATTGATATCGAACCTCAGGTTATGACTTTGAGGTACGGTTCGAAAGGTTCGGTAGGAACTTTTGTTAGAGAACTTTATAATATCCAAAATGGAAAACTATCTGTAGTCAGGGGAGGATTTGAACTAACGCCCTTGCAGGAGAGAAACTTTTTAAAGGGACTTTGGTTTGTAACTGTAAACACAGCGACAATGTCACCAGAGATCTCTGGCGTGCTTACTTACAAACAACAATAGGTTGGGCACATGAAGAATCAGGTATCAGAAGTTACAGAAGAAGATCTTGATATTATCGACGCTTTAAAAACGCGGGATAGGAGGAGATTTGAGGTGTTTTATAAAAAATTTTACAGGCCGTTATTTACTGTTGCCTACAGATATGTTAGGCATACGCAGACAGCCGAAGAAATAGTGCATGATGTATTTATTAATATTTGGAATAAGTCGGATCAATTGAATATTCAAAGCTCCATGAAAAGCTACCTGTTCAGGTCTATTGTAAATTCTTCCTTGAACTACATCAAGAAAGAGAAAACACAGATGGAAAAGCAATCCGCATACAGGATCGTGCATGAACAGGGTTTGGAAATTGGGGAGAGCGAAGCCACCGAAGCGGAAGAGATTTTATTAAAGGGACTAGAAGATGCGCTTGCACAATTGCCGGAGAAATGCAAGCAGGTAATGTACTTGAGTCGCTTCGGAAAATTAAAACAACAGGAAATTGCCGATCAACTGGAGATTTCTATTAAAACTGTGAAAAATCACTTAACCTATGGATTCAAAAAGTTAAGGGAGCATTTGGAAAAACATCAGCAGCTTACGATTTGGGTAATGTTGCTATTAAAATTTATAACGCCTTAATCTCAAAAAAATGGCACATCAAAATAATGAGGAGTTGATTTACGAGCTGATCATAGAAGATCTGGAAGAAACAATTGCTGTTCAGGATAAAATGATTCTGCAACAATGGAGAACGGCTGATGCCGCAAATGAACGCACTTATCTAGAGTTTTTAAATGTTCAAGCGAGTATTGATAAACTTTATGGGGCAAATGGCAATGCTGATGCTTCCTGGGAAGTGCTTGACAAAAAACTTTCGATACCAGAAAACCCCAACTTTAAGATCAGGGCTAAAAAACTCAATATTGGATTTTATCTGCGGATTGCAGCGGTGCTATTATTGGTTTCATCATTGGGTTATTATTTTATGGCTCAAGGAAAGTACGCCGTAATAAGCACTTCAGAGACTGCTAATGTAACCCGTATCGTATTGCCTGATGAAACTATTGTAAACCTAAACGCGGGAACTAAAATTAGATACAACAAGGAAAACTTCTTGTCCGACAGAGATTTAGAGGTGTTGAACGGGGAGGTGTTTATTCAGGTTGTAAAACATGCAGGGGGACAATTCAAAGTTATTGCTGGTGATGTCGAGGCAGAGGATATAGGTACTAGTTTCAATGTTGAAAATCAAAATGGCAACGTTTCTGTAACAGTTGAGGAAGGCAAAGTAGCGCTGAAGCATGAAGGAACAAATCAAAAATTGCTGCTTAGTGCAGGGAAAATGGGGACTTTTAACCCGAGTACTAAACGGCTGGTGTTAACAGACAATTCTGATTTAAATTATAAATCCTGGTTAGATAAACGTTTTAACTTCGATGGTATGGTGCTTTCCAAAGTAGCATCTCAGTTGGAGGAAGTTTATCAAGTGCCAGTAGTTGTTAGGGGAAATTTATTAAATAATAGAAAATTTACTGTGGCCAAACTTCATTATCAAACAATTGATAGTGCATTAGCTGTTATTTCTGCATCTTTGCAGTGTAAAATAACCAGGGAAAAAGGCACTTATGTTCTATCGGATAATTAAACGAGTTGGTTTTTTAATTACTCTACTATTATTCTTCTGTATCACGAATCTTTATGCGCAAGTTAAAGATCCTTTAAAGCACAAAGTGACCATCCAGATTGCATCTGATTCATTAATCAGAACGATTTTCAATTTGGGACAACACACGGGGTTCAATTTTGCTTTTGATCCCGATGAGCTGCGAAATAAAAAATCGGCATCAGGTTATTTTGTCCAGACTCCACTCGAAACGATTTTAACTAAAGTACTTTTCGGGACAGGGCTAGGATTCTCGTTTGTCGGAAATGATATTGTGATTGCGCCAAACCGTGTGCAGCAACGTACGATAAGTGGTCGGATTAGAGATCGTGAAAATGGAGAGGAACTAATTGGCGCGACCGTTCAGATTCAAGAACTACGTGCAGGGGTGGCGACCAATCAATATGGCTTTTATTCCCTTTCTGTTCCTGAGGGTGATTATAATATGTTTATTTCATATGCGGGTTATCAAACACAGCAACTAAAATTGCGCTTGATTGATGATGTGCTTAAGGATGTTGAATTGCATCCTCAAGATAATAAACTTGAAGAAGTGGTGATCAGTAAATCGACTAAGACACCCAATCCTATTTTGATGAATGAGCAGAATTTTAGTATCAAACAGTTAAGACGTGCTCCCTACTATTTGGGTGAAACGGATGTGCTGAAAAGGCTACAAATGCAAAACGGAATCAAAGCCATAACAGAAGGCAGTTCCGGTCTCTTTATTCGTGGTGGTAATGCGGATCAAAATCTGATATTACTTGATGAAGCGATCATTTACAATCCTTCTCATTTATATGGACTGGTTTCAGTATTTAACTCTGATGCGGTAAACAACGTACAGTTGTACAGAGATTATATGCCTGCTAATTATGGAGGTCGGCTCTCGTCTGTTATCGTAAACCGGATGACAGAAGGAAATAGCAAGGAATACCATGTAAGCGGTGGCATCAATCTGATGTCTGCCAGAATTTCAGCGGAAGGTCCTTTGGTGAAAGACAAAGGGTCTTTTTTGGTCGCTTACCGCCGAAGTCTTTTAGATGTTTTCCAAAATAAGTTCAAGCTGTTCAATCCACGGTCAGTGTACTCTGATTTGAATGCCAAAGCAAATTATAAGATAGATATAAACAACAGTTTGTTTTACTCTGTCTATTACGGTAAGGATCACCTGTTATCTGAAGAATCTTTCTCCAACGATTGGGGTAATGTTACTTCAACATTACGTTGGAACCACTTGGTAAATTCGAGTATTTTCTTGAACGTCTCTGCGATCTACAGCAACTACAGTAACCTGTTGGATTTGAACGCTGACACCCTGTCTCAAAAAAGCCAATGGAGCACTGCGGTAAAAGACTTAACTGTTAAAGCCGATTATACCTATTATCGTACGCCTACTAATCAGATAAAATTTGGTGCAGCTGTAATCTACCATCGTTTTATGCCTGGTGAATCTTACCGACTGCAAGAATTGGAGTATAACATCCCAAGGGACAAGTCGGTCGAATCCGCACTTTATTTTACACAGCAGTTAAATTTAAGCAGCGTTTTTGAGCTGAACTATGGACTACGACTAGGGGGATTCTATAACCTACAAGAGCGGCGAAACGTCTATGACAACGAAGGCAACCTGATTAAGGCCGAGGAAACTTCGGTCTTTGTAAATCCTGAGCCACGTTTCAATATAAGTTATTTGCCTGCCGATAACCAGCGAATTTTCTTAAGCTATAATTTGAACTATCAGTATCTGCAGTTAGTCCAGAATAGTACCCTTGCTTTTTCTTCTCTGGAACCTTGGGTACCGGCTTCTAAAAAAAATAAGCCACAACGATCCAATCACCTATCCCTAGGTTACCGTTTTGCGCCACGGGAATATATCTTCTCTGCAAGCGGTTATATTAAAAGATTAGAAAATCAACCAGAGTTACTTGGACATGCACAAATTATACGTAATCCAATTGTAAAGAGCCAGATCAGGTCCGGGTCGTCTGATGCCTATGGATTGGAATTCGAAATTAACAAGACAGAGGGGAAATTGTCGGGAACTCTTGCCTATAGTTATTCGCGTGTGTATAGAAAGATCCAGGATATAAATTTTGGGAATCGGTTCGTTGCAAGCTATGATATTCCTCATGAGCTGAAGCTTACCGCCGATTATCAACTTAACGAGAAACTCTCTTTTCAAAGCTTTTTCATATACTCCACAGGCAGGCCCCTTACGCTGCCGGTGGGTTATTATCAACATGACGGGTTGAAGGTCCCGATTTTCGAAGGCAGGAATACAAGCCGCTTTCCTGATTTTAGTAGGGTAGACGTATCTGCAAAGTACAAATTTCAAACTCGCGTTTCAGGCAAACGCTCTCTTGAACATACTGTTTCTGTAGGAATTTATAATGTATATAATCAAAAAAACCCGTTATATTACCATTTAAATTCATCGTCATTTGAACAAAGCAAGACAGCTATCGAGTATGGCTTTGGTTTTTATCCATGGATCGCTTATAGTTTTAAAATTTAAGATGAAAATATTTCGTTACCTATGCTGCTTTTTACTGGTAATAGCTCTTACTGTTAACGGCTGTAAGAAAAGTAATTTCGGAGAGGAATTTTTCCTGACGCCAGTAAAGCAGTACGATATGGCTGTGGAGGGCGGATTTAATACCCTCACGATAAGTCAGTACATCAGGCTCACTAAACCTTCCTTGAACCCGGATTCAGTCCCAGCGCCGATCCGTAAAGCATCAATTGTATTGAATGACGGTAGGGTTGATATTGTATATAAAGAATCGGCTACACCCGGAGTTTATGTGGGTGTTTTTCGGGGAGATCCAAACTACAACAATGCATACAAGCTGACGATAAAGTACGATGGAAAATCGTACATAGCAGTGGATACCCTTAGGCAAGTAGTAAATATTGTAGACGACTTTTTGCCTTTATCCACCCGCATTAATGTGGAGAAAAATGTAGAGGGAAATATCCCTAAGCACACCTTCGGATACTTAAATCCAAATAAGTGGTATATTTCTTATGGAGAAACCCCATTCTGGAATCCATCAAAATTTGATCAGACTAATTATTACAGTTACACTCATTTTTTGGGCTCTCCAAACTCATTGTATCCGCTAAATAATCTAAAGCGGGCATTTACGCTGCGGCCTGAAGAGTTTATCTACATTTATAAAATCTCCCTTTCCAGAAAATACTCTCAGTACTTGTATTCTGTCTTTATGGAAACCGATTGGAATGGGCTATTTTCCGGTGTGCCGGTAAATGTAGATGGCAATGTATCTGGTAATGTTCAAGGATTTTTCTCTGTTGTTGACGTCGATTTTAGACGCTATCGAGCTAAGGAGTTATAGTGTAATTTATGGCCTTGATATTGCTTGACAAAAGCTTACTTAAATATCATGGAGCAGAAAAAAAAGGGTAATTATAAGGTTTTATTGTGGATTGCCGGTATCTTGGGATCCCTGATATTGTTGATCGGCATATCTGCAATATATCTCAGTGTAAAATGGAAACCCCTTGTTACTGAAAAATTGAAGGATGGTGTCCATAATGCCTCTCAGGGATTATACGCACTGAATTTTGAGGACATCCATTTAAATCTCCTAACCGGTAGTGCTACGCTTGACAGGGTATCGTTGATGCCCGATACTGCCATATATAATCAGTTAAGATCAAAAAAAACTGCTCCTGCAAACTTATACGAACTTAAACTTGAGAAGCTACGGATTAATAGACTCGGCATATTGACAGCTTATTTTAAAAAAAAGTTGGAGCTGAATGCTATTATTCTTGATCATCCTTCAATAAATATTCTCCATTTCAATGTTCCAAAAAAGGATGATAATTTACAGGAGGAAAAGACGCTATATGAGCAGATTTCGAAGGCACTTAATTCAATTCACGTAAAAGCCATAAAGGTAGTAGATGCGGATTTGGACTATATGAATGGGGAGACTGGAAAAGCCTTGAACTCAGTAAAGCATCTGGACATTAATGTCATTGATTTTTTAGTGGATTCATTATCGCAATCTGACTCCAGTCGTTTTTACTATACTAAGGACATTAACTTTGTACTAAAGGGGTACAAAAGTACTGGCAAAGATAAGATGTATACGATTAAGGTAGACACCATCACTGGGTCTGCGAGAGGTAAAAGCTTGAGGGTTTTAGGTTTACAAATGATTCCTCTACATCCAGATCTAGAATTTAGCAGGATGTATAAATATGGTAAAGACAGGTACGACTTAAAGTTTGATCATATTACGTTTGCGGGTGTAGACTTTTTGAAACTTAATAACGAGGGGAGTCTACATTCCAATTCGCTGAGCATTGGGCCTGCTAAAGTGAATATTTTTGTAAACCGTGAACTACCAGCACCTCCTGGGCTTGACAAAGTTAGAAACTTCCCTCACGTTGCTTTAAAGAGGTTTCCTATTCCAATTGTGATTGATACCTTAAAGCTGCGGGACCTGGATGTTGCCTATACAGAATATAATCCGTTAAGTTTGAAGAAGGGCACCGTTTTTTTTGAGAATTTCGGTGGGAATATTTACAATTTAACGAATGATTCCTTACAACTCAAAAAAAATAATCATGCGGTAGCTAAGTTGCACGCAATGGTAATGAAAACAAGTAGGATTGACATTACAATGGATTTGAATCTTACTGCAAAGAATGCTGCCTTTACTTATAAGGGAAGCGTTGCCGCGATGGACATGAAGGTTCTAAATACTGTATCTAAGAATATGGGATTGGTTGAGATCGAGAGTGGCAAGATGCAGAAGACTACGTTTGATATTAAAGCTAACAAATATGGTTCCTCCGGAACAGTTGCATTCTACTACACCAACCTGAAAGTCAAGTTGCTTAAAGACGGTGAGCTTGGAGAACCAACGAAGAAGAAGGGTCTGTTGTCGTTTATTGCGAATACAGTATTGATTAAAGATGACAACCCTACCAAAAACGATCCTCCAAGAATAGCGAAGGTAACTTTTGAACGGACTCCTGCTGCATCTTTCTTTAACTTACTTTGGAAGGGAGTATTTATAGGGATGCGTGAAACAATAGGATTAGGAATTGTTCCTGTAAAAACTCCTGAACAGGCAATGAAAAAGGTGGCTGAAAAGAAGGAAAACCGGAGAGCGGAACGACAAGAGCGAAGAGCGGAACGTAAAAATGAAAAGGACAAGAAGAAAAAAGCGGATCAATAGCGGTTATTATCGTTAAAACAGTATCTTGTAAGCAACGTTTGCGTCTATGCGGGGGAAAAGTCGAAGGAGTTACAATACAATTAAATGGGTTGCAGGATTATTTACCATCCTATTAATTTGTGTCTATTTAACTGCTAACTATTTTGCAGATAGACTTAAGCCAATCATTAAAGCGGAATTGAAAGACTTGGTTCTTAATGCAACGGATAGCTTGTATAGTGTAGAGTTTTCAGATCTAAGCCTCAACTTGCTTACAAAGGGAGCTTCCCTAACTGATGTCAAGTTCATACCGGATACCACTGTTTTTAAACGCCTGATTGCTTTAAAGCGCGCACCCAATAACGTGTACTACATTAGGCTAAAAAACCTATCTATAAAAAACTTTCGTCCAAAGAATCTCTTTAAGTTCAAAAAGCTAAATGTAGAATTATTATTATTCGATAATCCAGATGTGGTGATGGTAAACACTCAGTTTGATTTCAATGAAAACAAGCCTTCATACTTACAAAAATCACCCTACGACTACATTTCGAAATATCTTCAGGAGCTCAGGGTGAATGAAATTTCCTTCAGAAATGTGAAGTTCAAATACATCAACAACAATGGAAAATTGCCTGAGATTGACTCCATTGATAACCTGAATGTTAATTTGAAGGGCTGGTTGATAGATAAGGATTCTGATAAAGATCCTACGCGCCTTTATGCGCTACAAGATGTTATGATTAATCTGAATGACTTTTCATATGCTACACCAGACAGTCTTTATCATGTGAATTGGGAGCATTTCAATTTCAGTTCTGCCTCTGGTAAGTTGAACATTACCAACTTTAAAGTGACGCCTCGCCTATCTGAGATGAACTTTGCCAAGACAGCCGGTTACTCCAAGGAGCGGTATCAGATATCGATGAGAAAAATTGATCTTGAGGGGATAAACTTCCCTTTGTATATAAAGAAAAGAGAACTGTATGCTACCCAAATGAGTGTTATGGACGGTGCATTAGATGTATTCAATAACAATGAACTTCCTTTAAGGAAGAAGATCAGGAATGGTAAGTATCCTCATCAATTGTTGCAACAATTAAAAGATGCGATCACAGTTAGAATGCTTAGCCTGGCAAATGTTGACATTAGTTATGCAGAATATGATCGGGACAGCAAAAAGAAGGGAAAAATAACTTTCAAAAAGACTTCTGGAACAATAACCAACATTACCAATGTAGAAAAGATTAAGGCTAAAGACCCTTATCTTTTTGCGAAATTAACCACTTACATGATGGGTGAGGGTAAACTCGACGTCAACTTTAGATTTGACCTTGATGCGAAGGATGGGGCTTTCTCTTATTCTGGTTCTTTAGGGAGTATGGATGGGAGAGCGCTAAATAAGGTGACTATGCCACTAGGTATGGTGCAGGTTAAACGTGGAATGGCGAAAAAATTGTCCTTTGATATTAAAGCCAATGATCAAAAAGCTAAGGGGTCCTTGAAGTTTGCTTATAATGATTTGTCGGTTGCTTTATTGAAACGGGATAAGGAAGGTGACAAACTGGTAAGACAGGTATGGATGTCCCTTTTAGCAAATGCGATGGTTATCAATTCTGACAATCCGGGTAAAGATAGCGTGCTAATCACCGCACCTATAAATTACCAGCGGACTGAAACAGCATCTTTCTTTAGTTTCATCTGGCGAACGCTGTTTGTTGGCATAAAATACAGTGTGGGTGTTACCCCAAAAAAGGAAGAAGAGATTTATAGGAAAATTCGGAAGTTTGAGCAGATCAAAATTGACCGAGATAAACGCCGAAGCCTTAAAGAAAAAAGAAGGAGGTCAAATGATAGCCGTTAGCCTTTAGTCCACCCTGAATACCCTAACATAATCGACATAATATTTTTGCGGAAAGATAGAGTCGTCTATCGGACCTCCCCACTCGCCTCCTACGGCGGTATTTATCAGCAAATATAATGGGCCTTTGAAAGAATTGCTAAAAGCTGTTTCAGGAGCCTTTACACTGAGATAGACTTGATCGTCAACGAACACTTTGATGGAATCGCCACGGCGCTCCAGGCCATAAACATGATAGTTCGTGTGCAGATCGGAAAAGTTCATGGTATTCCCTTGCGAGCTCTTTCTATTGGATTGCGTGGAAGCTGAATCCCACCAGTGAAGGTTAGCGTGCACGGTATTTTCTGTGTGACCTACAAACTCCATAATGTCAAACTCAACACATTTAGGCCAGCCCACTTGATTTACATTAGTTCCCATCATCCAGAGCGCAGGCCAGATGCCTTTTCCTGTAGGTAGTTTTGCTTTGATCTCAACCCTTATGTTTCCCTCGAAACTTTGCTTTCCCAAAGTATTAATACTTGCTGATGTGTAAAAAGCTCCTTGATAGTCTTCTTTGATCGAGGTAATGATCAAATTACCACCATTAACCTCCGCATTTTCCAGCCTATCTTTCGTATAATATTGCTTCTCGGAATTTCGAACAAAACCTGTTTCATAACCCCACTTCTTTGGATTGGGTAATCCTTTATAATTGAATTCTTCGCTCCAGATTAGCTTTTTGGTTTTCGCTTGCGAAAATGTAGTGTAGCTGGCTCCTGTCAATAGGATCAGCCAAACAGCTGCGGTTTTTAAAACAGGTTTCATATCTTATTTTAATAATTCTTCGGGAATGGGTTTGTCGAGTAGGTTGAGATAATAGAACCTAATTCTTTCTGCTTTATCATGCGGGGTTTTAGTTATACCGAATCCATGTCGGCTTTCTGGATAGATCATCAATTCGAAATGCTTATTTGCATTCTGTAATTTATCTATTAGCTGAATGGTATTTTGAACGTGAACATTGTCATCCATATCGCCATGCATGATCCTGAGCAAGCCTTTATATTTGTCGACATAGGTTAACACTGACCCATTTTTGTAGCCTTCAGGATTCTCTTGTGGTGTATCCATGAATCGCTCCGCATAGTTGGTGTCATATAATTCCCAGCTTGTTACCGGTGCTCCTGCATAACCAAAGTCAAAATCATCAGCTCCCATAGTTAACGCCATGCAAGTGATGTAGCCACCGTAGCTATGACCAGTGATCAACAGTTTTTTATTGTTCACCCAGGGCTTAGCCTTCAGCCACCTTGCTGCGGTTGTATAATCTTTCATCTCCCATTTGCCAAGGTTGCGGTGCATTAAGGCGACTCCTTCTTTTCCGAACTGACCAGAAGCACGGTGGTCAACTGCAATCTGGATTACCCCTTCATTAGCCCACCATTGATTTCCAGTTCCTTTCCAGGTGTTGGTTACCGTTCCTGCATTTGGGCCACCATAAATACTCATCACAACAGGATAACGCTTGGTTTGATCAAAGTCTGTAGGATAAGTGATTACTGCAGGTAAGTTATAACCGTCATCTGTCGGTATAGTAATCATTTCGGTTTTACCGTAGTTATAGGTAGCAAAGTCAGCAGATTTACTATCGCTAAGCTCTTCGATTACTTTACCTTTCTTATCTACCAAAGTGCGTTTTGGAGGGGTGGTTACGTTAGAATAAGTGGTGATGAATTTAGAGCCATTGGGCGACATTTGTATGGAATTGGTATAATCTCCGAAGGTTAATCTATGGAGATTTTTACCGTTGTAGCCAACGCTATAGAAATCTGTTCTTGTTGAGGACTCTTTGCGGGCGGTAAAGTATACCACTTTATTTTTCTCGTCGACGTTAACGAGTTTTGATACCTGCCATTTTCCACTGGTAATTGGATTGATGAGTTTGCCGGCGAGAGAATATAAGTAAAAATGAGCCCATCCAGTTTTGTCGCTTTTAAGAATATAGTGTTTTTTATCTTCCAGATATTCAATTCTTCCGTCGAAGTCCAAATCTACCCATGAGGGTTGCTTTTCATCATAGATTTCTTTCTTAACACCAGAGGTAGGATTGACCGAATAGAACTTCAGGTTATCCTGTCCCCTGTTCATCCATTGTACCATGAGGTTACTTCCATCAAAGCTCCAGTAAGGTGTGCCGAAATATTGGTCGTCCTTCTCATTGAAATCGGCCCAGGTAATCATTCCACCCTGAGTTGGGACGAAGCCTACTTTTACTTCAGGGTTTGGATCTCCTGCTTTTGGATATCTTGTTTTTTCAGTATAACCATGTTGTCCGGTTGAACCAACGATTGGAAACATAGGAACTTTTGTGTCATCAAAACGCATGAAAGCCAGGTGCTTGCTGTCTGGTGCCCACCAGAAAGCTTTGTAGTTGGTTGCCCGACCAAGAATCTCTTCAAAGTATACCCAGGACGACCACCCGTTATAAATTACATCGGTGGCGTCTGTAGTGTATCTCAGCTCTTTCAAGGTTTCCACTTCCACTGCGTAAAGGTCGCTGTTGCGTGTGAAGGCGACATATTTGCCATCAGGAGAAAGTGTTGGGTTCTTTTCCTCGTCTTTATTGTGTGTCAGCTGCTTAGGACCTTGAATCCCATATTGAATGTATATGTTGTTGTCTTTACTGTATACCTTGACATTACTTTTGGGAGGTGGTGTATATGGTGTTTTAGTTCCAGTAGTTATGTCTACAGCAAACATTTTTCTTGCTTTATCTACCTCTATGTAATGGCTGTCATCGCTCCATCCGGTTATTTCGTTTACAGGCTGAGTCAATGATGGGATGTTGTCGAATATTTGCTGCTTGCTGAGCTTTTTCATCTGCGCCTTAACAGCCGCATTAAGAGATAGAGACATGGTTAAAAAAATGATAAAGGACTTTTTCATTTTTGACTGGTAGTTTTTTATGATTTCGAGAAGAAGGGTGGAAGGTACAAAAAGGCGTCTTTAGCGATCAAGGATCGTTAAAGACAATTGTATTGGATTACAAGATCCAGTTCCAGCCGAACTCATCGGGGATTAACCCATAACGGATATCATTGAGTGTTTTAGCAATTCCAGACGAAATGGTTCTTGTAGACGGATCTGGCAGTGTAAAGATCTTTCCATTGTATCCGATTTCACCAATAGGCGTAACAGTAGCGGCAGTTCCAGCAGCAAAGGCATCTGTTACGCTTCCACTTTCGATTCCGTCTAATATTTCTTTAACACTAACACGTCGCTCTTCAACTTCGATACCAGCTTTTTTTGCGAGGGTAATTATGGTATCTCTTGTCACACCATCTAATACTGTACTTCTTACTGATGGAGTAATCAATTTACCTTCTATTACAAAAATAAGGTTAGCCGTCCCAGCTTCCTCAATGTATTCGTGAGATACTGCATCGGTCCAAATCAATTGATCATATCCTTCTTTCTGTGCCTCAGCGAAAGGATATAATGAGCGGGCATAGTTGCCTGCGGTTTTGGCAAAACCAACGCCGCCTTCGTCAGCACGTGTAAATTCAGTCTCTATCTTTACTTTCAAGGCTTTACTGTAGTAAGGCCCAGTCGGCGTGGTCAATAAGGCAAATGTATACTTGTCAGATGGCCTAACGCCAAGATAAGGGTCAGTTGCAAACATTACTGGGCGGATATATAAGGAATACCCATCCTGTGAAGGAACCCACTTTTCATCGATCTCGATCAATGCTGCGATTCCCTGCATAAATATATCACTTGATATCGAAGGCATTGACATGCGGGCGGCAGATCTATTAAACCGTTCATGGTTTTTATTCCCACGAAAAACCCCAATCTTTCCGTTCTCCTGACGATATGCTTTCATACCTTCAAAGATTGCCTGACCGTAATGAAGTGCTGAAATTGCAGGACTCATAGGAATAGGTCCGAAAGGCAAAACTTGCAGGTTACCCCATTTTTCGTTGTCATATTCGGCAATAAACATGTGGTCTGAAAATACTTTACCAAAAGGTAGTTGAGAAAAATCTGTTCCAGTTAATCTACTTTCTTGTGCCTTTGTTACCTTTATATCTAGTGCTTCGTTCATTTTGGTAGTGCTTTGCTGCAAATCTAAGTAAAATTACTTTTATTTAATGCTTCAATGACCCAACCTTTGCCCCATTCCTCCTTCTGCTGGCCCGTCCATAAGAACGGGTAAAATATCCTCTTTTGGAATCGCGGAGGTAAATATTTCTGCCAGTTGGTGCCGCCAGTTGCAGCTATGTTTACAGGATCACGCTCCAAATATCGAACGGCAGATTTGTAATGAGATAATGGCCATTCCACATTTACATGTATGTCCAATTTCCTTAATTCAGCTGCCAGTTGAGAAGTGTCTTGTCCTTCCCTTTCCAATCTGTGATACAATGCAGAAAAGTTGTTGTATTGCTTTTTCTTTATAAGTTCTAAAAGTTGGTCTGAGTACTTACTAATGAACTGCTTAAGCGTCAATGTTTGCTTGCCGCTTGCCAGTTCTGTTGCACCGAACTTCCAATAGATATTTTCAAATTGTTCCTCGAGGGAAGTATTCTGTAATTCCTCCCTTCTACTTTTATCAACTAACCGAATGAAGTCAGTAGCACAGATTTCTATCATTCTATATTGAGCGGATTGAAAACCACTGGCAGGTAAGAGCGACATTCTAAACTTTAAGAACTGGTCCCGTTCCATTCCGTCTACCATTACGTGAAATGAGGTGACCAAGGCGTTAAAATAGGTATTAATTCGTTTCACCCGATTGGTGAAGAATTTTGCTGTAAGTTGCTGATGATTGGCAATCTGTTCGCATTCGTGGAGTGAAAGCTTAAAGTACAGCTCCGTGATCTGATGATACATGATGAAAATCTCTTCATCAGGAAAGGGAGTCTTAGGACTTTGAAGGCTTAATAGGGTGTCTAAATGGATATAATCCCAGTAGGTGAGGAAGTCAGCATATAGCAAGCCATCTAGGTATGCCGACATATCCTGGCCCATAGCAGCATATTTCTCCTGTAACTTGTCTAATTTTTCTTTGATCTCTGGGGTAAGTTCCATAATTAATGGTTAATAAAGAACTCTGAATTTGATCGTATGTTCGATCTTTTTCAAAGATTTAAACACTTGATCATCATATTGTGCATTGATATCTGTAATCACATATCCGATAACTGTGTTCGTCATCAGGAATTGCCCTACGATATTGATATCATGGTTAGCGAAAACCGTGTTTACCTGAGCCATGATACCTGGTACATTTTTATGAATGTGAATTAGGCGATGTGACTTGTCAATTCTTGGTAGCTGTAGATTGGGGAAATTATTACTAAGGTATGTAGTTCCTGTGTTCATGAAATCAATCATCCTTTTCGGGATAAAGTTTGCATGTCGGGGATTCTGTTTGAGGTCTTCAAACACCACTATGCCCTTTTGAGTGCATGCAGTAATATCCAGCTTAGTTTTCGCACTGCCTAGATATCCTATTGTTTTAAGTTTTAAGGCTCTTTCCAATTTCTCTGCTTCGATCTTTTCGCCATCGGCAAGTAGCATCATATGGACATCAGCTACGTACTTTTCTTCAAATGTGGGCTTATGCCTTATAGAGAATCCGTCTCTCTTCAACATCTCCAGACTTTCGGTAGGTGCATCTCCTATTACCAAGCAAAGAATTCTATTTTTTGGGTATGAAATAGCCCTTGGAAGGTTATTTACATATAGAAATTCATCAAAACTAGGGGTAACGTGATCAGCCTTTTCAACTATACTGGCCCTTGAAATGTTTTCAGTAAAGGCATAGAACTTTTTAATTAGACCACTTTCTCTTAATTGGAAATCGGAATATCCATCGCCAATACCGTACAAATTACCTTCCAGGTTCATTTGACTAACGAGCTTTACTTTGCCACCTTCTTCACTTAATGGATTAGCGTGGTCATAGTCAATGATGTTCCCATCCCCTGTTGTGACAAAGGTATTGGCATAGATATTTTCTTTTTTAATATGATACTGACTTACTACAGGTGTAATGAATTCTTTGAAGCCGCCAGAAATGATAAGAACTTCATCAGCATGTGCTTTAAAAAATGCTGCATTTCTGGAGAAAGACGCAGAAACCTTTTTCTTTAACCTAGTAATTAATTGTTTTAGATGGTCTTCATTGGCTTCTAAAAGCTTAACCCTCTGTGCAAGGCTTTCGCTAAAAGACAGCTTTCCTTCCATAGAGAGATTAGTATATTCTTCAATCTTTTGAAATATTGCTTCTTTATCAGGATGTTTCTTTAGAGATATACGGGCCAGTTCATCTAGCGCCTCTACTTGCGTAAATGTGCTATCGAAATCAATGATGTAATAATTTTTTTGGTTCATTTTAAATGTGTTTTAACGCCTCACAGGTTTCTTTAATGGATTGCTTTAGGGGTTTAAATTGTATTCCTGTTGTAAGTTTGATTTTTTCGTTTTCATAAAGGCTTTCATTCATACTGCTCTTAGCTGCGTCATGGGTTAGCGCTGGAGTCTTAGATGTAAAAAAAGACGCTACTTTTGCTGCTCTCCATGCTATGCCTAACATCCATGGTGTAGCTTCTTTTGAAGGGGGCTTAACCCCAAAGCCATCAGCAATTTCTCTGAAGAATTCTTCATAGTAATAATTCTCTGCTGAAATGGTGAAACGGTTTGATTGCTCTGCACTCTCCATAAGCGAGATCATACTTTTTGCAACGTCTGCAACATCCACGATTCCGGTAGCACCTCGTGTGTAATAGGAAAGCCCTTCTTTGACCAATTCAAATATTGCCCCGCTACCGGAAAAACCTGAATTGGCACCTATGATTACCGAGGGATTAACAATTACAGCATCCAGCCCCTCTGCAATACCCCGCCAAACTTCCATCTCTCCTTCATATTTTGAAATGGCGTAGCTATGAGCCTTAGCATCATATTCCCAAAAGTCAGTTTCAGTAATAAGTTGGCCCTTTTTAGCATTACCAAGTGCTGCTACAGAACTGACGTGAAGGAGTCTTGCTTGATTTGATAAACATAAATTTACAATGTTGCTTGTCCCTTCAATGTTTGTCTTGAGCAGCTTTTTTTTATCTTTGGGATTGAAAGATACAAATGCCGCACAATGATAAACCTGGTGAATTCCTTCAAAGCTATCTTCCAGAGTGGCAAGATCCAGGATGTCGGCAATATACCATTCTATATTTGTATTGTTTTTCAGTAGCGCCGGTATAGCAGATTGCGCACGCTTAAGGGCACGTACTTCTTTGCCTTGGTTGGTTAGCTGATGAACTAATTCTGATCCTAAAAATCCTGTAGCCCCTGTAATTAATATCATTTCATTTTTTTTAGGACTGTTTATCAAAAATATGAGCTCAAAAATAGATATTTGAGGCCATACATTTAAGTGCTATATGTCTTTATCCGATTTTTTTTCGCCGGTAAACCTTGAAAAATTTACGCCTAAAGCGGGTTTCTACACCAGTCAGCTAGGTTTGAAGGCTACCTTTTTTCAAGATAGTTTTCCGGATCTGGGAGAAGATAAATACGATATGGCTATAGTAGGAGTTCAAGACGACAGGGCTGCAGTTAACAATGAAGGATGTGCTTTAGCTCCTGATTATTTTAGAGAACAATTCTATACTTTACATGAGGGGCCTTATTTTACCAGATTGGTTGATTTGGGTAATATTAGAGCGGGCGCATCTATTTCTGATACGTATGTGGCGTTGAAAATGGTGGTTTCTGAACTTGTTAAATTAAACATCGTTCCGGTAATTATTGGTGGCGGACAAGACCTTACTTACGCACAATATCTTGCTTACGAGTTGCTGGAGCAAAAAGTAGATCTGGTGGTTATTGATAGTAAGTTTGATTTGGATGAAGAAGATCAAGATGGATTATCTGCTAAATCTGACACTTATCTAAACAAGATCCTTTTACATCAGCCCAATTACTTATTTAATTTTAGCAACATTGGTTATCAAACCTATTTTGTAAATCAGGACAGTCTTAATGTCATGAGTAAGCTATATTTCGACGTGCACAGGCTTGGAGAATTTAGCGACGACATGGCTTTAGCTGAACCGATTGTGCGCAATGCGAATATGATCAGTTTTGATATTGGTTCCATACGTTCATCAGATGCGGGAGCCAACGCTAATTCCAGTCCCAACGGTTTCTATGGCGAACAAGCTTGTCGAATTTCACGTTATGCAGGAATGAGTGATAAATTAACTTCAATTGGGTTTTATGAATTCAACCCTGCTTTTGATCAGAATGGGCAGACAGCTATGTTACTAGCACAAATTGTTTGGTACTTCATGGACGGCTTTTACAATCGTAAGAAAGATTTTCCACTTACTCCAAAATCTCAATACCTCATTTACAGAGCAAGTTTAAATGATGGATCTGGGGAGATGTTGTTTGTAAAAAGCAAGAAGTCTGATCGCTGGTGGATGCAGGTTCCTTATCCAACAGGGGTATCCAAAAATGAGCGGTTTCACCTGGTGCCTTGCCGCTATGAAGACTATACCACAGCAGTAACGGGTGAAATGCCTGATTTATGGTGGAGAACGTTTCAAAAACTACTATAATTTTACACTTATCCTTTATCTTTAAATCGTTAACTAGTTATATTTGATTTTTACTACGTATGTAGTAGTTACAAGTTATAATCAAGTATTGAAAATATATGAAAAAGATTGTTTTTAGTGCGATGTGCCTACTGCCAATTGCCTCATTCGCGCAAAAGGAATTTACTTTGCAAGGAAAAGTAGGCTCTCTAAATGCTCCTGCTAAAGCTTATTTAAGTTATAGATCGGGTACAGAACAAGTTCTTGATTCTGCTGTTCTACAAAATGGAGAATTTACTTTTAGTGGTAATGTTACCTCTCCAACGTCTGCAACGATTAGAATCAAACATGATGCAGTTCCTGCTAATCCGGAAAAGAGAATGTCAATTGACGCATTGGCATTTTATCTTGAAAATACAGCTATTACTGTTTCATCGGCTGATTCCATTAAGAATGCTAAGATCAAAGGATCTTGGGTGAATTGGGACAGCCAAAGACTTAAAGAAAGTTTGATGCCCTATACCCTTCAGATGAATGCTTTAAACGCAGAGTACATGAGTAAGAGTCCAGAGGAGAGAAAAGACAAAGCATTTATGGATGGTTTGAATGCTCGCGCAGAAGCAATTAGTAGTAAGATGACGGATGTAAGCCGTGACTTTGCATTTAACAATACTCAGTATTATATCGGCTTAGTAGCTTTTAGGAACTATATGGGGTATGATATTGATGCGGTTAAACTGAGTCCTGAGTTTGAGCGTTTTGCTCCAAATGTTAAGAATAGTGTATTAGGAAAAACCATTGCAGGTCAGCTTAAGGCAGCCAATATAAGTGGAGTTGGTCAGATGGCTATGGATTTCATACAAAATGATGTGAATGATAAGCCGGTGAAGCTATCTGATTTCAAAGGCAAATATGTTTTGCTTGATTTCTGGGCTTCGTGGTGCGGACCATGTAGGGCAGAAAATCCGAACGTAGTTGCCGCCTACAAAACTTATAAGGACAAAAATTTCACCGTATTGGGTGTTTCCCTGGATCAGCCAGGTAAGAAAGACTTATGGCTGCAAGCTATCGCAAAAGATGGTTTGACATGGACTCACGTGTCGGATTTAAAATTCTGGGACAATGCGGTAGCCAAACAATATGGTATTCAGGCTATACCTGCCAATTATCTGATTGATCCCACTGGAAAGATTGTTGCTAAGAACATCAGAGGTGAGGAACTACAAAAGAAATTGGCAGATCTTTTAAATAGGGGTACTAAGTAACGAGCAAAATCACCGTTCTCTTCATCCGCTGGAATCTTGGCTCTTGAATTAGGGCAAACATTCCTAGGCGTCTTCTGAGAAGATAATTTTGCTTTTGGAACCGGCTTCGTGGGGTTCCTCGTTAATTTCTTGTTACTTCTACTCTTCTATTTAATATTCTACCAGCTTCTGTCTTGTTATCAGCTATAGGTTTAGATTCTCCGTTACCGTTAATGGTGAAATTACTTCCATCTAATCCGCCATTTACCAAATAGGTTTTTACGGAGTTTGCGCGATCTACTGAGAGAGACTGGTTACGCTCTGCTGATCCTTCTGCAGAAGAATTACCATTGAGTATGAATTTAGCAGTTGGTTCTTTTTTGATTTCTGCGATTACTTTATCAAGGATTGCATAGGAAGAAGTTTTTAGAACGTCAGAGTTAAACTCGAACTGTACATTTTTGAAGTTAAAGTTCGGTTTTTCTACAGGCGCTGGTTCTTCTAATTTTTGAACAGGAGGAGTTTCAGGTTGTTTAGTCTCTATTGGCGTCTCTTTAACTGTTGGTGCAGGTACAGGTTTAGCAGCTAGTTTTTTTGTCTTACAGGAAAAGAGCGAGATGCTCAATAGCCCGAATAATACAGGAAGTAAGATACTTTTTGTTAATTTCATTTGTGTTGTTTGTTAAAATTTAATTATTTGCAAGCATAAAATGTTCAGCCATATTTCGCGCCATAAATGTTGTAACATTGTGGTTATATAACGAAGCTAAGTATGTTTTCTTACGTCTTGGATGTTTTGTTATATCCTCAAGAGTATAAACTCTCAATTCCATCATATTCTTCGAAATTAATATTTATTCTCACGAAGTTATTACAAACGCTTTTTTTTAAATAATTATTCCTAGGTTTAAAAAGCCGAATATTAAACTAATGATCAGATTTCTAATAGTATACATTATCGCCATTTACTCAAATGTTGCGACAGCACAAAGTTCTATTCTTTCTAGGGATTCTATATTAAAGCACATGAAAAAGGTCGGAGCCTGGCAGATCAATGAATTTAAAGAAGGTAAAGTGAAAATCCCTAAGACAAACTGGGAAAATGGAGCCCTGTATGCTGGTATAATGGCGCTGAAAAGTGTTGATAATGACAAAGCATATTATGATTTTCTGTACGGCATTGGTGAGAGCAATCATTGGGACATGGGCCGGAACCATCTTTTCGCCGATGATTATTGCGTTGCTCAGTTGTATACGCAGCTTTATTTGGAGTATAAAGATCCAAAAATGATCAATAAATGGGTCGGTCTGGCGGATACCCTAGTTGCCCATCAATTTAATGAGCCTTTAAAAGTAGTTCCGAATATCAACCTACGAGAGTGGGCTTGGTGTGATGCCTTATTTATGGGCCCACCATCGCTAGCCTATTTGTCTACTGCAAAAAAAGACTTAAAATATTTGAAGAAGGCAGATACCCTTTGGTGGAAGACTTCAGCATATCTATATGATAAAAAGGCCCATTTGTACTATCGCGATAGTCGCTTTTTTGACATGAGAGAAAAGAATGGAGCAAATGTATTTTGGTCACGTGGAAATGGCTGGGTAATGGGTGGACTCGTCCGAATGATGAATAACATGCCTAAAAACTTCCCGCAAAGGAAGAAGTTTGAAAGCCAATTCATCGAAATGGCGGAGAAGGTTGCAAGCCTACAGCAGCCGGATGGTAGCTGGCATGCTTCTTTACTGGATCCGGTAACTTTTAGTGAAAAAGAGACCAGCGGAACCGGCTTCTTTTGCTACGCAATGACATGGGGAGTCCGCAAAGGATTACTTTCAAAGGAAAAATATTTACCAATTATAGAAAAGGCCTGGAAGGCACTAACTTCTTCAGTTCATCCTAACGGGAAATTAGGCTATGTGCAGAAAGTAGGAGATCAACCTGGGGCTGCAGGTTATGAAAGCACCAATGTTTACGGCGTAGGCGCATTTTTACTTGCAGGTAGCGAATTGTATCAATTATATAAAAAATAAACTCATTTATGCCGTCACTTAAAATATCGAAAGTACTCCTGTTTTGCGCTACCGTTTTTAGCAGTTTAACCTATTCTAATTCTTATGCTCAAATTTCATCAAAGCCTGTTTTGGAACCAACGGTTAAAGAAAGAATTCATCCTGTACGCATTGTATGGAAAAGTGAAACTGGCAATCGCATATCAAACGCAGAAAGCTTATTAAAAAAGGGTAATGGGCAGGCTGATTTGAACTCAGGCAATCTTTGCGTTTTAAAAAGTGACAAGGATACTAAACCAGGTATTTTATTAGATTTTGGAAAGGAACTTCATGGAGGAATCCAATTAGTTACGGGAATCTGGCCGGGAAATAAGCCAGTTCGTGTTCGAATAAGACTTGGAGAGTCCGTTAGTGAGGCTATGTCTGAAGTGAATTCTTCTAGTGCAACAAATGACCATGCGCTTCGTGATTTTGTTACTGCCTTACCATGGCTTGGAAAGCTTGAGTTTGGGAACTCAGGGTTCAGGTTTGCCAGAATTGATATGGTGGATACAAACGCCACGGTAATTTTGAAAGAGGTTAATGCTATGGCGGTATATCGTAATATTCCTTATCTGGGATCCTTTAATAGTAGTGACACCTTATTAAATAAGATATGGCAAACGGGAGCTTATACCGTTCATCTGAACATGCAGGATTACTTATGGGACGGTATCAAAAGGGACAGGTTGGTATGGGTGGGTGATATGCATCCAGAAGTCACCACAATTAATGCCGTATTTGGTAATAACGAAGTGGTTGCGAAGAGTCTTGACCTTTCACGTGACATCACACCTTTACCCCAGTGGATGAATGGAATCAGTGCATACTCGATGTGGTGGATAATTATCCACCGTGATCTTTATAAAAACAACGGCGACCTGGTTTATTTAAAAGAGCAAAGAGAGTACATGGTCAAGTTGCTGGATCAGCTGGTGACCAAAATTGGCGATGACAATACAGAAAATTTGGAGAGCAAGTTTCTGGACTGGCCATCGAGCGAAAATAAGCCAGCGATTCATGCGGGATTACAGGCTTTGATGGTGATGTCTTTGAACGCAGGAGCCGAAATGTGCGTGGTATTAAAGGAAGAGGCTGCGGCGGTGAAATATCGAGCGGCTGTGGAACGCCTGAAGAAAAACATCCCTGATATTAATGGGTCAAAACAAGCTGCGGCATTGTATTCACTTGCCGGGCTGATGTCTAACGAAAGTGCCAATAAGGTATTGTTGGATGGTGGCGCTAAAAATTTCTCTACTTTTTACGGATACTATATGCTTCAAGCGATGGCTAAGGGAGGCAATTACCAACAGGCCATGGATGTGATCCGTACGTATTGGGGAGCAATGCTGAAGCTTGGCGCGACTACGTTCTGGGAAGATTTCAATATGGATTGGCTGCCAAATGCTGCAGGTATTGATCAGCTTGTCCCGGCAGGAATGAAGGACATTCACGGGGATTTCGGTGCTTACTGTTACATCGGCTTCCGACATAGTTTAGCGCATGGTTGGGCATCCGGACCAACACCATGGTTAACAGAACATGTGCTGGGAATCTCAGTTGTAGAAGCTGGTGGTAAAGCGATCAGAGTTGTTCCTCATTTGGGAGACTTGATGTTTGCGGAAGGAACGTTCCCTACTAAGTATGGAATAGTTAAGGTTAAGCATACCAAACTCGCCAACGGAAAGGTGCAGTCTGACATTACTGCGCCAAAGGAAGTTCGTATTGTTAGAAATTAGATTATGAAAAACGCTCTCATTGTGTCGAGCAGGAAATTTATATATGGTTCGAAATAATCCGAATTATTATCTCAAAATTATTGGGGCTGAAGGATTGCAACTCTATGGTGTAGCTGATAAGGTCTTCGGTTTTGTGATCACCAAACGAGTAAATTGATAAATTAGAAGCTAATTATGAAACATGTTCTCCGATTTGCAGCTTTGATTCTAATCTTGATGTTTAGCAGCTCAGGATTATTTGCACAAAAAACCAGTTATGATGATGTTTTCGAGCGGATAGATTTGCTAGCTGCCGATCAGAAAGCCAAACCTGCCCTTGAACTGATAAACGGGCTTAATATGAGAGCTAGGAAAGAGGGAAATACTGTCATGGTAATCAAGGCTGTGATGTATCGGCGGCTTTTTCAGGCCTATCTTGATGGGAATGACATTGTCAGTCAAATCAATTTGCTTCGTCAGGATATTCAAGTTACCAAACAGCCCGAAAAAAGCATTTTGCAGTCTTTGTTGGCCGAAACGTATTGGAATTACCTTTCTCGAAATAATTATAAAATTAGTCTGCGAACTGAAGTAGATGGTGACGTTGGGAATGACGTGCAGACTTGGTCAATCCGAAAGTTATTGTCGGAAGTAACCAGCCTTTACATGAGTTCACTATCTGAAGTTACGTTACTTCAAAATTCACCTATAAGCAACTTTGAGGAGGTGTTGATAGGTGATAAGTCTACACGGTATTTACGACCAACACTCTATGATTTTTTAGCTAATAGTGCCTTGCCTATTTTCAGGGATTCGAGGCTAAATATTTTGAGTAGTTTGCCAGAAGACGAGGTGAAGTCTGCAAACAGAGCCAAAGGGATTTTCGAAAATATCATAAATTATCACCAAAAAAACGGTAATAAAGCGGCGTATTGTGATGCAGAACTGGCACGTTTGAAGTATTTTCATAAAGATGCAAACGGGTTTCTGGAGAATCGTCCTTATTATAATTCCCTCAATGAGCTACTAAAAAGGTCTGAAGGCACCGAGATTTATTCAGATGTTTTGTACGAGATCGCCCTGCTTTATCGAAATGATAAAGTGGAAATGGATAAGGGTGTTAATAATTTGAAGGTAGCTGTTGAACTTGCAGAAAAAGCGATAAAGGCTTATCCTAAAGGGTCTGGTGCTAGCAGCGCTCAGTTCTTATTGGCGCAAATAAGAGGCCTGCAGCTAAACCTTAAAATAAGGGGATTTGTTGCGCCTGGACAAATTATAGATGTTTTGTATAACTATAAAAATATGGACTCGCTGTATCTCAGTGTATATCGTTTAACTTCCTTAGAAGCAGCTGTTTTAAATTTGGGAATAGTCACAAATTACACTCAGTTCTTGAAGCGGGTTACTCCTATGCGTAGTTGGAGCAGATTAACACCATTGTCTGATGACCACCGCGGACATTACTTATCGGATACTATTGGAGGTCTTCCAGTTGGTGAATACATTTTAATTGCTCAAAACAAACCTATTCTTGACACCCTTAATGAAGGACTTATTAACAGATTCATAAAATTTAAGGTTAGTGGACTGGTTGTTAGTAAACGCACGTTATCGAAAAATAGAACCGAATATAGGGTTTTAGAATCCGTAGGCGGTCTGCCTGTAAAAGGTGTTAAAATCGAGAAGCTCCCGAATACAAAAGTTAAAAACGGCGACAAGTCCCTCGCAATTTTCACGGACTCTGATGGTTTCGCAAGTGCCAGCAATTTTTCTCAACGTGAAGATGAAGTATTGGCGACCTTGGATGGAGATTCCACTTATTTAGATATAAAAATGTTTTATGGTAATAGTAGTGATGAAGAGGAGGAGACAAAGATTATTCTGTTTACTGACCGGCCCATCTACCGACCTGGTCAAACTATATTCTATAAAGGAATCGTATTAAAGGAAAAAGACCATAAAAGTTCGATCTCAGTATCCGAAAAAGTTTCACTAATCTTCAAAGATGTAAATAATGATGATCTGAGCACAAAAGAGCATATTTCCAATGAATATGGATCCTTTCATGGGTCTTTTATCATTCCAACTGGCAAGTTAAACGGCACAATGAAAATACTCACAGACTTCGGTTCTGTAAATGTACTTGTAGAAGAGTATAAAAGGCCGACTTTTGAAGTGAAATTCAAAAACACGGGGCAAGAGTATCTATATAATGATACCGTAAGAGTCAACGGTGTCGCGACAAACTATGCTGGTTATGCAGTAGCAAATGTAACAGTAAAATATAAGGTAAATTGGGGCAGTCGTAGTATAGCTATTGGAAGCACAAACACTGATAGGGCTGGTAATTTTAAAGTGGCATTTTTCCCTTTAAGTAAGGATGAGATTGGCAATGGCTATAATGGATACAATGTTTCTGTAGAGGTGATCGACCTTTCGGGGGAAACCAGAATGGCGAATAAATATTTGCAGGTCAATAAGAAGGGACTTTCTTTTGGTGTGCCCAATGATTCAAAAGAAATTTTTCTTGAAAAGCCGCGGGAGACAACCCTTTATGTTCACACAAACAGCGGCAATGCCGTTAAAGCAGAAGTACAGGTAAAGTGGCTGAAGTTGGAACCGCCCCGCAATCTCGAAAGAGATTCCCTGCGTTGGGAATACCGAAGTTCGGATAATGTAGATAACTGGAAAGCAACAGGTTTAGCATTCGAACAGAATATTACAACAAAGGATGGGGAGATCCGATTCACAATTAAAAAGGGCAATCTAAAGCCTGGGTATTATCGAAGGATCGTTACAGCAGTCAGTGAAGCCTTAGATACCGGGGTTTATACAAGGGTTTACCGTGTCTTTGATGAAAAACCAGATTATATACTGGTCCGATCAGAGTGGGTGGTCTTGCAAAATGAAAAGCTAACCCTTGGTGAAGATGCCATGTTCAGGGTAGCTGGTTTTAGGGATGGTACAAATGTCTACTATGAAGTTACGGCTAAACAAAAAGTTGTAGAACATGGCTGGGTCAAAGCATCTCCAATACAGACTATTTTAAAAGTACCTGTTAAGGAGAGTTATGGCGATGTTTTTAATGTTGCCTTTATGATGGTGCAGGATGGGGAGTGGCACCAGTGGCAAAGCAAAGTGTATGTAGCCGATCCATCAAAAGAGCTAGATGTTAAATTTCTAAGCTTTAGAGACAAGCTGCAACCAGGGGAAAAGGATAATTGGAAGTTGAGAATAACAAACATGGCAGGTGAAAAGAAGATGGTGGAACTGGCCGCAACATTGTACGATGCTTCTTTAGATATGTTGAATCCAATGGATTATAGATTTTACAATAATAGGGGTAGCAATAATGTTAAGAGTTGGAAGGTAGATATTAATACTGAGGGAGATTTGGGTGGTGTATATTTTTTAAACCGCAGTTACACACCAAATATTCTGTTTAAAGTATATGAACGACTTAATACGTATAGTTATTCCAATTATGCCGATGGAATTTTCAGTTTCGCTAATTTCTTAAAAGGCGTTAAAGTTGAAGTGCTTAAACGCTCCTTGAAAAAAGCCTTGGAGCAAGTAAAGGTATTCAAGAATACAGGTAAATTCTATGGGTTGGTTAAGGATGATTTAGGTTACGGAATTCCTTATGTCAAAATCATGGTTAATTATAAATTGGCGGGAAGTACCGATCAATTTGGCGTATATGCTATCAATGCAAACGCTGGAGATCAGGTAACTTTTACTTCAGCAGGTTTTGCGACTCAGAAGATAAATGTTGTTAAGTTGGAAAGGCATGACATAGTACTAAAAGAGATCACAAATAGTTTAGGCGAAGTGGTAATTAGGGGCTATGTCAAAAGAACTAGAGAAGTTACCACCGGGTCGTCCTTCATTGTTTCGGGAAAGGAAGTTGTAGACGTCCCTGTAGGAAATGTGGAACAACTTCTGCAGGGAAAAGTTGCAGGTTTAAATATACAAAATTCCTATACTGATGGTTTTCCTAACAGGATCGACCCAGGTAATCCCGGGTCTTTAGGACGCATTATACCTAGAAGCAATTTTTCTGAAAGTGCTTTCTTTTATCCGCAATTGCGAACCAATTCAGCCGGTGAAATAGATATAGAATTTACCATTCCAGAGTCTTTAACGCGTTACAAGATGATGGGCTTCGCGCATACTAAAGCATTTGAAACCTTATACTTCAGTAGAGAATTGATTACACAAAAACAGTTTGCCATCTCTGCTAATGCGCCAAGGTTCTTTAGGGAACGAGATACCATTGTACTTGCTGCCAAACTAAATAATATGTCTGGTAAAATGCTTAGAGGAAAAGCTTACCTGGAACTGCGTGACGCAGTGACCGGAAATGTGATTAGCATCTTCGCACCAAAAACCCAAGCTACACAGAATTTTGAATTGAGCGATAAAAATATTTTCGTGCTCAACTGGCCCTTGATTATTCCTGATGGAGTCAGTGCTATTACTTATAAAGTTGTTGCAGAATCTGGGAAGTATAGTGATGGGGAAGAAAGCACTGTTCCTGTGTTGACCAATTCAATATTGGTTACGGAGGCCATTCCATTGAACGTTCGGGGGAACACGAGTAAAACCTTTACACTGGATAAACTTTTGCAATCGGGCAAGTCTGCAACCATGCGGAATCAAAGTCTTACGTTGGAGTTTACGTCCAATCCTATATGGAATGCTATTCAGGCCCTGCCGTACTTAATGGAATATCCTTATGAATGTGCAGAGCAGACGATGAGCCGCTTCTATGCGAATAGTATTGCAACCGGGATAGTACACAGTTCTCCAAAGATCAAGAGTGTATTTGAAGAGTGGCAAAAGTCTCCCGGTGACAGCTTTACTGCGAACCTCGATCGGAATGCCGAATTGAAAGCCGTGCTGTTAGCAGAAACTCCTTGGGTACGTGCAGCAGGTGACGATGCCTCAAAAAAGAAACGTGTGGCAACTTTATTCGACTTAAACCGGATGAGTGGGGAGCTCAAAGCCAATTTTGATAAGCTGGTTAATCTGCAAAATGCAGATGGATCTTTCCCCTGGTTCAAAGGCATGTATGGAAATAGATTTATTACTCAGCAAATTGTGCTGAATCTTTCTCAGTTACAGTATCTCAAATTGGTGGATGAAAAAGTCTTCCCTTTATTTAATAACGTATTGAATAAGGCGATCCTATACCTGGATGCACAGTTGGTGTCAGATGTTAGCATGAAACGAATGAAAATCGGTAATTATTCTACGCCATTACATTATTTATATGCACGGAGTTACAGCCACCAGATTAATGAAAATAAGAACTATATAGCCGCGCTGAATGATGCATTGATTGCGATAACATCAGACTGGCAAAAAATGACCACTTACGAGCAGGGCCTCGCTGCACTTGTTTTGTATAGGAACAGCAGAAAGGAAACTGCTGTTAAAATAGTCAATTCCTTGAAAGACCGTGCGCAGCACAATGAAGAAATGGGTATGTACTGGGCAGACAATCAAGCAGGCTGGTGGTGGTATCAGAGCCCTGTAGAAACTCAGGCGCTAATGATTGAGGTGTTTGAAGAAGTAGCTCAGGATGCCTCTGCTGTAGAAGAATTGAAGGTCTGGTTGCTCAAAAATAAACAGACCAACGAATGGAAAACTACTAAAGCTACGACTGCAGCTTGTTATGCTTTGCTAATGAGGGGCTATAATCTGCTGGACGAATCTGCCGAGCCAGAAATTACTTTAGGGGGCAAAACGCTTGCGCAACTCGGTCTGGCTATCCCTGCAAAAGAAGCTGGTACAGGTTACCGGAAGATCCAAATCGAAGCCGCTGCAATTAAACCAGATATGGGAACAGTCGTTATCAAAAATAACAATAAAGGTATTGCCTGGGGAGGATTGTATTGGCAATACTTTGAGGGATCCGATAAGGTAACGCCTGCTGGATCAAGTATTACAATCAAAAAAGAATTGTTTCTCCAGTCCTCTACAGCAAATGGGCCACTTTTAAGTCGGTTAGGCCCAGGTAACGTGTTGAAGAAAGGCGATTTGATTACAGTTCGTATGGAGATCCGCTGCAATCGGGATATGGAATATATCCACCTGAAAGACATGCGGTCATCAGGTTTTGAACCAGTAAACGTAATATCGCGTTACAAGTATCAGGATGGGTTGGGTTATTATGAAAGCACCAAAGATGCCTCTACTAACTTTTTCATTGATTACCTACGAAAAGGGGTATATGTTTTTGAATATCCATTACGTGTAAGCCATTCCGGGAGCTTTTCAAATGGCGTCACTACCTTACAAAGCATGTATGCTCCAGAGTTTGCGACGTACTCTGAGGGTATGAGAGTAAGTGTGAAATAAAACAATGGAAGGCCTGCTTTGTTATCAACTACAGATGCTTATTGATACAATTTTTGGCTACCATTTGCCACATTTACTTCAAAATTTGATTATTGGAGCTTTAGCAATCCTGCTGGGACTTCTCGCTAAAGTATTGGTGAGAGCAATCTTTAATTTATTAGCTAAATTCTGGCCTTTACACCTCATCCACTCAACTATTAAGTACTTGGGAGGTCCTATCGCTTCTTTTCTTCCGCTGATGTTTCTTAACGGTAGTCTGGATTATATGAAAATGGGTCTGGTATATTTCAATGGCTTTAATAAAACGATTGAAATTGCGTTGATAATTAATTTCGCTTTTATACTAGTAAGGATCGTAAAAATTATGGAGGAGCAGTTTTATCTCCATTTTGATCTAAATAAAGAGGATAACCTTAAGGAGAGAAAAGTGCGTACACAGCTTCAGTTTGTGCGTAAATTTTTAGTTTCAGTAATCATCATCATAGCCATGTCGGTGGTGCTTTTGAGTTTCGAAAGCATGCGGAAGATTGGAACAGGGCTACTCACAGGTGTAGGAATTGGCGGTATCATTATTGGTTTTGCAGCGCAAAAGTCTTTGGGTAACTTACTTGCCGGTTTCCAAATTGCTTTTACCCAACCTATCCGTATCGATGATGTATTAATTGTAGAGGGGGAATGGGGCCGTGTAGAAGAAATTACATTAACCTATGTCGTATTAAATATCTGGGATCAAAGACGCTTGATTCTTCCTATTACTTATTTTATTGAGAAGCCCTTCCAGAATTGGACACGCGGATCAGCAGAGTTACTTGGAACGGTATTTCTCCATCTGGACTATGATACTCCGATTCAACCATTAAGGGAAAAACTGACAGAACTGCTCATTTCTAGCCCACTTTGGGATAAAAGGGTGAATGTGGTACAGGTTACAGACAGTAGACAAAATACTATTGAAGTGAGGTTTTTGATGAGTGCGAGAAATTCGTCTCAGGCCTTTGACCTGCGTTGCATAGTTCGGGAGGAAATGCTAGCCTATATTCGTACATATTTCCCTGAGAGTCTCCCAAAAACCAGAGTTTCCATAAAAGGAGGAGAACAGAATTACACTGGTTAAATGCCTCCGTCCCTGGATTTGTAGCGCAGTTTTTGATGTTGTGCTATTAAATCCTATATATTTGCTTCATGAATATCTTAATTTTAGGATCAGGGGGCAGGGAAAGCGCTTTTGCATGGAAAATTGCACAATCTGAATTGTGTTCACAGCTGTTTATCGCTCCTGGAAATGGAGGAACAGGTGCTTACGGAAAGAATGTAAACCTCAATCCAAATAACTTCGAGGCGGTTAAAGCACTCGTTTTAAAGGAGAACATTGAGATGGTCGTTGTTGGTCCTGAGGAACCTTTAGTAAATGGTATTCATGATTTCTTTTTGGCTGATGTTGCATTGGCGCAGATTCATGTGATCGGACCAAAAAAGGAAGGCGCAATTTTGGAGGGAAGCAAAGATTTCTCTAAACAATTTATGATGCGCCATGGCATTCCTACTCCGGTTTCTCAATCTTTCACCAATGAGACCTTAAAGCAAGGATTGGACTATTTAAGCAGCCATAATCTACCCATAGTGCTCAAGGCTGATGGCCTCGCTGCAGGTAAAGGAGTTGTCATTTGTCAAACTGTTTCTGAGGCTCAAGAAGAATTGAAACTCATGCTTGGAGGAAAGTTTGGTAACGCCGGTTCGCTGGTTGTTATAGAAGAATACCTAACAGGAATAGAACTCTCCGTTTTCGTATTAACAGATGGCCAAAATTATTTGATTCTTCCAGAAGCAAAAGATTATAAAAAGATTGGTCTGGCAGATAGTGGACTTAATACCGGTGGAATGGGTTCAGTCTCTCCAGTTCTATTTGCCGATGAGAAATTTTTAAACGAGGTAGAACGTAGCATAATCATTCCCACGATTGAAGGATTAAAAAAGGATGGTATTGATTATACCGGGTTTATCTTCTTTGGCCTGTTTAAAGTAGGAGACAATCCGCTTATCATCGAATACAATTGCCGTATGGGTGACCCCGAAACAGAAAGTGTAATTCCAAGGATAGAAAACGATCTGGTAGAATTATTTCAAGCAGTAGCCGATAAGAAGCTCATGGATTACCAGTTGAACATAAGCGAAAAGACTGCGGCCACAGTAATGATAGTAGCTGGGGGTTATCCGGGAGACTACGAAAAGGGTAAAGCGATAACAGGTATAGATAATATCAGGAAGTCTACCGCTTTCCATGCCGGCACATCATTGGAAGGCGGCGTTGTGAAAACTAATGGTGGTCGGGTGATTGCTATCACCAGCTTGCAGGATACCCAGTTCGAAGCTTTGCAGAGTGCGACCGCCGATGCTGCAAGAATATATTTTGACGGTAAATATTTTAGAGAAGACATTGGCTTTGACCTTATTTAAAACACACATGAAAAAAATCACTATCGCGCTGACCTTTATGGTCCTATTCGTTTCCCAGGCATTTTCTGCCTCAAAAGATCTTTATCAGATCAAAATCTATCATTTGAAAAATGCAGATCAAGAGCTAGTAGTAGAAAGCTATTTGGAAAAAGCTTATCTACCAGCACTTCACCGTGCAGGTATTTCGAAAGCTGGTGTATTTAAAAACATTAAATCTCCCTCGGCAGATAAAAAGGATGAACTATTGATCTACGTACTTGTTCCATACAAGTCTGCAGACGACATATTGAAAACAGAGCTAAAGCTGGACAAGGACAAAATTTATAATGAAGTAGGCGCTGGTTACTTAAATGCTGCTTATAATTTGGTTCCTTACGATCGAATCGAAACGATCTTGATTAATGCCTTCGAAATGAGCCCACGCTTCAATCTTTCTGCTGTTACTGCACCTAAAGCTGAGCGTGTTTATGAACTTAGAAGTTATGAAGGCCCCACAGAGAAGCTATATAAAAGCAAGGTCAAGATGTTTAATACTGGTGACGAAATCGGTCTTTTCAAACGTCTGGGTTTTAACGCTGTTTTTTATGGATCTGTAATAGCAGGATCAAGAATGCCTAATTTAATGTACATGACAACCTTTGCAAATAAAGCGGACAGGGACAAGCATTGGGATGCTTTTGTCAACGATAGCCAATGGAAAACATTGTCGGCAATGGAAGAATATAAGAACACGGTATCCAAAAGCACGATTACTTTTTTGTATCCAACAGATTACTCTGATATCTAGCAAAGGTCTTTTTATAGGCTCAGATTTCAATATATAAAAGATTACAGGTAGATTTGCTCCTTAGATGAGACACATAGTAACTTTATCCCTCGTATTTTTCAGCCTTACACAATTAGGAAGGGCGGAGCGTGTTGAAGTGTTAAGGGTTTTAAACAGACAGTACTGCGATAAACAGCTGACTAGTTCTGTTACTACTTGTTTCAGCCAGAGTAACCCCGACGATCCCAGATATCCCTTCTTTTTGTCATACAGTGAATTGACCTCAATTGGCGTAGCTCCACAGCAATCAGAGTTAGGATACCGTATCTACAATCAAAACATCGCTGATCTTACTGTAAAAGAAACACCAAAAAATAACAGTCCTTAGCACTGATTTGATCAAAATATGCATTCATGCATCAGACAACTAATATTCTGGCTCTTTTCTCGGAGTAGATTGTTGGCGTAATTACTGTTTTTCAAATAATAATACATTAAACACAAAATATAGAACATGTTAGGATTTTTAACCAAGATTTTTGGAAGCAAATCAGAAAGAGATATTAAGGTTATTCAACCTATAGTCACAAAAATAAATGAAGAGTACGCTAAATTGTTTTCGTTTAGCAATGATGAGCTGCGTAATAAAACGGTATACTTTAAAGAAATTATAACGAAAGCTTTGGCTGAAATTGATGGTAAAATTAGTGGATTAAAAGCTGATGGAGACAATCAAGAATTGGCCTTATCGGAGAAGACTGCCATCTACGACCAGATCGATGTGTTGATCAAAGACCGCGATAAGGAATTAGAAATAATATTATCGGAGATTTTGCCTGAAGCATTTGCTGTTGTAAAAGAGACATCAAGACGTTTCACTGAGAACGAGTTCTTAACAGTAACAGCATCTCAGTTTGATAGAGACTATGCTGCCAGAAAAGGAAATGTGACGATCAAGGGTGATGAGGCGCATTGGGCAAACAGATGGGACGCCGCCGGAACTGAGGTGCTTTGGAACATGATTCACTATGATGTACAATTAATTGGAGGTATCGTGTTGCATAATGGTAAGATTGCAGAGATGGCTACAGGTGAAGGTAAGACGCTTGTAAGTACATTACCTGCTTACTTGAATGCTCTTGCCGGACAAGGGGTTCACATTGTAACAGTGAATGATTACCTGGCACGACGTGACTCTGAGTGGAACGGTCCATTGTTTGAATTCCACGGATTGAAAGTTGATTGTATCGATAGGCACGAGCCGAACTCACAGGAAAGAAGAGATGCTTACCTTGCTGATATCACTTATGGAACAAATAATGAGTTTGGGTTTGATTACCTTAGGGATAACATGTCGCAAACACCGGATCAATTAGTTCAGCGCAAGCTGCACTTTGCGATGGTGGATGAGGTCGATTCAGTTTTGATTGACGATGCACGTACCCCATTGATTATTTCAGGTCCTGTTCCTTTTGGAGATCAGCATGAATTCCATGAGCTTAAACCTCGTATTGAAAGACTTGTTTCTGCCCAAAGGGAATATGTGACCCGAGCCTTAAATGAAGCTAAGAAATTAATGAATGATGGCAAATCAGGAACTGAGGAAGGAGAAGGTGGCTTAGCACTATTGCGGGCGCATCGTGGTTTACCTAAAAACAAAGCCCTGATTAAATTCTTAAGTGAGGGTGGTAATAAACAAACGTTGTTGAAAACTGAAAACCATTATATGGCAGATCAGTCCAAGAATATGCCTAAAGTTGATGGGGAATTGTTCTTCTATATTGACGAGAAAAATAACCAGGTTGAACTTACCGAAAAAGGTATTGAGCTAATCACCAAGTCTGGCGAAGATGCGAATTTCTTCGTGTTGCCAGACGTAGGCACTTCAATTGCGGAAATTGAGAAATCTGATTTGAGTAGCGAAGATAAGATTGCTCAAAAGGATGCTTTGATGCGTGATTACTCTATCAAAGCAGAAAGAATTCATTCGGTAAACCAATTACTCAAAGCATATACGTTATTTGAGATCGATGTAGAATATATCATTGATGAAGGCAAGATCAAGATCGTAGATGAGCAAACAGGCCGTATCATGGATGGCCGTCGTTATTCTGATGGGTTACACCAGGCAATTGAAGCGAAAGAGAACGTGAAAGTAGAAGATGCTTCACAGACTTATGCTACCGTTACTTTGCAAAACTTTTTCCGTATGTACCACAAGCTTTGTGGTATGACGGGTACTGCAACTACTGAAGCTGGCGAATTCTGGTCTATCTATAAATTAGATGTTGTGGAGATTCCAACGAATCGTGTCATTTCCAGATCAGATCACCAGGATTATGTGTACAGAACTGTACGTGAAAAATACAATGCAGTTGCAGAGGAGATAGTTAAGTTGACAGAAGCAGGCCGACCAGTGTTGGTAGGTACTACGTCTGTAGAGATTTCTGAACTGCTAAGCCGTATGCTAAAACTCAGGGGTATTAAGCACAACGTACTGAATGCAAAGATGCACCAGAAAGAGGCTGATATTGTTGCCGAAGCTGGTCAACCAGGACAGGTTACTATAGCCACTAACATGGCCGGTCGTGGTACGGATATCAAGTTAGGTGCTGGCGTTAAAGAAGTCGGCGGTTTAGCTATAGTAGGTACAGAGCGTCATGAGTCTCGTCGCGTCGACAGACAGTTACGTGGTCGTGCTGGTCGTCAGGGTGACCCTGGATCATCTCAATTCTTTGTTTCATTAGAGGATAACTTGATGAGGTTGTTTGGTTCTGAGAGAATCTCTAACGTAATGGTAAGAATGGGTATTGAGGATGGAGAAGTGATCCAGCATTCAATGATTACCAAATCCATTGAGCGTGCGCAAAAGAAAGTAGAGGAGAACAACTTTGGTATTCGTAAACGTTTATTGGAGTATGATGACGTGATGAACTCACAGCGTTCGGTTATCTACGCAAAACGCAAAAATGCATTATTTGGTGAGCGTCTTGACGTAGACATGAGCAATATGGCATTTGACGTTGCTGAGGATATCGTTACAGAATATAAAGAAGCAGGAAATTATGAAGGCTTTAAGCTGGAAGTTATCAAAAACTTCTCTGCAGATACAACCATAGATGAAGCTGAATTTGCCTCAAGAAATATACATACCCTAACAGACAAATTGTTTGATGAGGTCACTGCATTTTATGCAAGAAAATCTGATGCAATCATAAATCAGGCGATGCCAGTTTTGGTACAAGTATATGATGAAAGAGGTGAGCAGATAGAGCAGATCCTGGTTCCTTTTACTGATGGTATCAGAAGCGTTCAGGTTCCTGTGGGGTTAAAGAAAGCAATTGAAAATAAAGGAAGAGAAATCACTAAATCTTTCGAAAAAACAATTGTACTAGCGCTAATTGATGAAACTTGGAAGGAACACTTGCGTGAGATGGATGATTTGAAACAGTCGGTTCAGAATGCGGTATATGAGCAAAAAGACCCCTTGATTATCTATAAAATGGAGGCTTTTAATTTGTTTAAGAACATGTTGAATGCAGTTAACAAAGAGGTGGTAAGTTTCTTATTTAAAGGAGGTATTCCGGTAGAAACAGATCCTGGAGATGTAAGAGAAGCTCAGGCTCCACGTCCTGCTGCTAACAGACTCAGAACTTCAAAGCCAGAATTCGCGCAGTCTACCAGTACCGGTATGCCTGAATTGGAAGATACCCGTGAGGCGATTCCTCAGCAGCCAGTTCGTAAAGAAGTTACCATTGGAAGAAATGAACCTTGTCCTTGTGGAAGTGGTAAGAAATATAAAAACTGCCATGGTGCAGGTCTGTAAATCGTAGTTTATTGATGAAGTTTGGACTTTTATTATTGTGTTGTTTTTTTTCTGCTAGTTTGTTTGCGCAAACCAGAGGTAGGATAACCATTGAGAAAGACCCGCTAATTGATAGTTTAATTGCAAAGAGAATTCAATTGAGTATTACACCCTCCAGCGCCCCAAGCGCTGGGGGGGTAATTACTAAGCCCGGAATTATTGTAGCTCAAATGGGATACCGGGTCCAGGTTTTTTATGGTTCAGACCGGAGACAGGTATTTAGTCAGCAAGCAAAGTTTAATGGACTCTATCCTTCTCACAACACATACATTACCTTTAAGCAGCCCAATTATTATTTAAGGGTTGGTGATTTTAGAACCAGGCTTGACGCTCAAAAGTTTATGAATGAACTTCGTGGAACCTTCCCTACGCTTTTCATTTTCAGAGAGAAGATAAATGCTCCTAGTTTAGATTACAACAATGATAGATAAAGAAAAGATTCAGGCACTTTCAGGTGAAATTTTTGAGAAAGTAGTTGGATTTCGTCAGCACATTCACGCGAATCCAGAACTTTCGTATAAAGAGTTTGAAACGTCGGCCTATATTAAAAGTCATTTGACAGAATGGGGTATACCATTTTCAGATATGGCCAATACTGGAGTGGTGGGATTGATTAAGGGGGACTTAGTTTCCGATAAAGTTATCGCATTACGCGCCGATATGGATGCCCTGCCGATATTGGAGGCAAACGAAAAACCTTATGCTTCTAAAAATACGGGTGTCATGCATGCTTGTGGACATGATGTACATAGCTCTTCGCTATTAGGTACTGCTTTTATACTGAATAGTTTAAAAGCAGAGTTTGGCGGAACTGTCAAATTGATCTTTCAACCTGCAGAGGAAGTACTGCCTGGAGGGGCAAGTATCATGATCAGAGAGGGTGTGTTAGATAATCCAAAACCACAGTCAATAATTGGTCAACATGTAATGCCATTGATCGAAAGCGGTAAAGTAGGTTTCCGTTCCGGAATTTATATGGCCTCAACGGATGAGCTGTATGTTACTGTACATGGAAAAGGTGGTCACGGCGCACAGCCACATCAAAATATTGATCCAGTACTAATCGCCTCCCATATTATTATTGCGCTGCAGCAGATTGTTAGTCGCAATGCTGACCCGAGGTTACCATCTGTACTTTCTTTTGGCAAAGTTCAGGCTAACGGGGCTACCAATATTATTCCAAATGAGGTGAAAATGGAAGGAACGTTCAGGACATTGAATGAGGATTGGAGAAAGGAAGCGAAACGTCTGATGAAAAAGATGGCGGAAGGTATTGCCGAAAGTATGGGTGGAAGTTGTGATTTTAGAATCATGAATGGTTATCCGTTCCTGATTAATGAACCACAATTGACCGCAAATACCCGTACTCATGCAGAAGATTATTTAGGCAAAGATAACGTTGTAGACTTAGATATATGGATGGCTGCGGAAGATTTTGCTTATTATTCTCAGGTTACCGATGCCTGTTTTTATAGGTTGGGGACGGGTAATGAAGAAAAAGATACCATGTATTCTGTACATACACCAAAGTTTGATATTGACGAAGATGCATTAAAGGTTTCGACAGGATTGATGGCATATGTCGCATTAAAACAATTGGGAAATTGAGAAAGCTTCTTCTTTCAGGACTGATGATTATTTTTACTCTTCCCGGTTTCGGGCAGGCGATAGACCGTTTCAACCCCGATACAATCAAGACCATTGAACTTGACTCGACTGTAAGGATAACCGCCAGGAAATTCGGGATAGAAACCTTTATAAATGCCATCATAACCGACGAGAGTTTTTATCAGTCTTTCAGAAACATGAAGAAGTATACCTTCATAGCTGAGAATCGAATTTATACTTACGATAAAAAGAATAAGGTAGAAGGAAAGATCTATAGAAAGATCAGACATAATAACGATGGGCCTTACAAGATGGAATATCTTGCAAAGGAAGATGCCGGTAAATTGTTCAAGAAAAACGGTAAGTATCAGTTGTATACTGTTGAAATGTTTGATTACATTTTCATGAATCCATACAACTCGGATTTAGTTACTGAAGAACCAATGACTACTGGTGCGAAAGGAAAAGGAGCCAACGAAAGCTATAAAGACAAATTGAAGACTTTGATTTTTAGCCCAGGAAGACCAATCAAAGGACTGCCGTTCATAGGCGATAAAACACAGATTTTTACCGCAAACATGCGTCAGTATTACGATTACTCGTATGACAGTGGTACCTACCTGGATTCAATCCCTGTCTACAGATTCAAGGTTGCCGTAAAAAAAGACATTAGTAACAGTACCCGAAATGGTTTGATGATCAAGACCCTGACCACCATCTTCGACAAACGAAACTTTGCGATCTTAGGTAGGTACGTAGATATGAAGTACAGCAATATAGTATTCGATTTTGATGTGCAGATGAATATTGAGATGAGCTATTTCGGAGGAGAGAAATTGCCTACAAAAATTACGTATCAAGGTAACTGGGACTACCCTTTTAAGAAGGAAGAACGCGCCAGCTTTTTGATCGTTCACAAGGATTATCGGCTTGGAAAAGGCAAGTAATTTTCTAACTTCGTACTGCGCTGCTTCTCCGCAGGCCTAACTAAAATTAAAACCTTAATAAATGAAAACGTTATTTAGACCAATGGCATTTCTATCTGTATTTATGATGGTCGTGCTTTTAACTGCAATGAATTTTAAGCCTAAAAGGATCATTTTTTTTGGTGATTCAATTACTCAAGCCGGTGTTCAGCCTGGCGGTTATGTGGACCTTATAAAGAAAGCCCTGGACCCAACAAAGTATGAAGTGATCGGATCTGGTATAGGGGGTAATAAGGTATACGATCTGTTCTTTAGGATGGAAGATGATGTGTTGACAAAAAAGCCTGATCTGGTGGTGATCTATATTGGCGTTAATGATGTTTGGCATAAAGCGTTGAGCAAAACTGGTACTGATTATGATAAGTTTTCTAAGTTCTACCAAGGTCTGATTACAAAGATTCAGAACAATGGTGCCAAAGTAGTTTTGTGCACACCTGCAGTTATCGGTGAAAAGAAAGATGGCGCGAATGAAATGGATGCTGATCTTGACAAATACTCAGGAGCAATCCGCGAGCTTGCTACCAAGAATAATTTGCCTATATGTGATTTGAGAACAATCTTTAAAGAATATGATGCTGCGAATAATCCAGACAATAAAGAAAAGGGGATATTAACTTCCGATGGTGTGCATTTGAATGCATTAGGCAACCAAACATTAGCTGATCGGTTGTTGCCGCTAGTAAAATAGGCACCAAAGACATATTCATTTAACATTTTGTTATGTGAATTTAATATTTGTACATATAATTAATGATTAATCAGGATACCATAAACAAGATCATGGACACCGCCCGGATAGAGGAGGTTGTCGGTGATTTTGTAGCTTTAAAAAAGCGGGGTACCAGCCTAATTGGTAATTGTCCATTTCATAATGAGAAGACCCCGTCTTTCCACGTTTCGGTAACAAAGGGTATCTATAAGTGTTTTGGCTGTGGTAAAGGAGGCGACTCAGTCCATTTTGTTATGGATCATGAAAAATATTCCTACCCTGAAGCATTAAAATTCCTTGCCAACAAATACAATATCGAAGTTGAGGAGACTGTGCAGTCTCCCCAGAATATTGAATTGCAGAATGCGAGGGAAAGCTTATATATTGTTTCTGAATACGCAGCTAACTATTTCGCAAATGAACTTCTTACAGGTGAAGAAGGCCGTGCCATAGGTCTTAGTTACTTTAAAGAACGTGGTTTCAGAGAAGACATTGTCAAGAAGTTTCAGTTGGGCTATTCACCTGATGTATGGGATGCATTGATTCAAAATGCAGTTGCGGCAGGCCATAAAGAAGAGTATCTTGAGAAGACTGGACTAGCGATAAGAAACGATAAAGGAAAGGTCTACGATCGTTTTAGAGGTCGGGTTATGTTTCCTATTCACAACTTCACTGGACGAGTTATTGGATTCGGTGGGAGGACTTTAAAAACGGATAAGAACGTTCCCAAGTATGTCAACTCTCCTGAGAGTGATATTTATCATAAATCGAGTGTATTGTATGGCCTCTTTCATGCAAAAAAGTCAATTAGGGATACCGACAACTGCTATCTTGTTGAAGGATATGCCGACGTACTCGCTGTTCATCAGGCGGGAATTGAGAATGTAGTTGCCTCCTCCGGAACTTCGCTGACAGTTGAGCAGATCAGAATGATTGGTCGCTTTACGGAGAATGTAACTATTCTTTATGATGGAGATGCAGCAGGGATTAAGGCTTCATTAAGAGGTTTGGACATGATTCTTGAAGAAGGCCTGAACGTCAAGGTAGTTTCATTTCCAGATGGACATGATCCTGATTCTTATATGCACCATATGGGTGCTACTGCCTTTAAAAGTTATATAGAGAATTCACGTAAGGACTTCATTCTTTATAAAGCTAATATACTATTAAAGGAAGCTGGCAACGACCCCATCAAAAGGGCTGGGATTATCAAGGATATCGTGGAAAGTATTTCAAAGATTCCAGACGATATTAAAGCTTCCATATTCATCCGGGAGTGTAGCAGTTTATTGCAGATTGAGGAGCGGATTTTACTATCTGAACTCAATAAAATAAGGGCTGCCAAATTTAAGAAGGCCAACAATGCCTCGCAATCTTATAATCAGCCTTTAGACGGTCCGCCCGATAACCTCTTCGAAAATCCAGATCCCTCTGTAGTTGTTGTTGCAAACCAAGAATCTGCAAATGATGATTCTATTCAGGAGCAGGAAATTGTGAGGTTACTTCTAGCTTTTGGCCATGAGCTTGTCAACTGGGATAAAATCGACAATATGTATATTGGTTCATTTATCATGCAAAATCTATCTGACGTAACCTTTCAAGATGCCTTATGCAAACAAGTGATTGATACGTACCGGGAGGAAATTGAGAATGGACACTTGCCCGTTGCAAATCAATTTATCAAAAGTGAAAAAAGAGAGATTGCTGATCTCGCCATTACGTTATCTACCTCTCCATATATGTTGAGCGACAATTGGTATAACAAGCATAAGATTTACGTGAGGGATGAAACCGTGAATCTTAAGGCGACTATACTCGGTGGGATTTACCATTTAAAAAAGCGTAAGGTAGACAGGATGTTGCTTCAGCTTTTGCAGGAGATTAAAACAGAAGAAGATCCTGTTAATCAAGAGATATTAATGCAACGTTATTCATTCATTAAAGGCGTTGAGAAAGAGATTTCCAAATTCTTGGGATCTGTAATACTGAAATAGTGGCAAGTCACAATGACCTTGGAAAAAGGGGGGAAGAAATAGCTAAAGAATATCTTGAGAATAAGGGTTATCAGATTTTAAAGATGAACTGGCGTCACAAACGAGCAGAGATAGATTTAATTGCAAAGCAGGAAGGTACTTTAGTTTTTATTGAAGTTAAAACTAGAAGTTCAACCAATTTTGGTCAGCCTGAAGAGTTTGTGGATTGGAAGAAGGAAAAGCAGTTTGAGTTTGCTTCCCTTTTTTTTATTGAACAGAGTAACCATGAAGGCGAAATTCGTTTTGATATTATAGCAATCACTTTTGAGAATAGGAACAGTTATATTGTAAATCATATAGAAGATGCATTTTGGCCAAGTTAGACTCTATTTCCTAAATAATGATACCTATGAAGAAGAGCGTTCAATAATAATATTTAAATGGAATTGCCTGGGATAAGAAGAATAACCGGCTATTTGTGACTGGCAAAAAGTGGCCTAAATTATTTGAAATTACGTTAGTTCCTCAATAGGAAGAACTAACGCTAAAGAAAAATTTTAGTTTGATGCTAACTTGGCAGGGTCGCTAATAAAACCACTGTAGCTAATAGTTTGTCTGTTGTTACTGATCACACTTAAAGAAGCGTAACCTTTTTCACTGATATGCAAAGTCATTGATTGTACATCTCCTTTTGTTTCGGCAGGCTTAATGGTAACAACGTAATTCCCCTTTTTCTTTTTGTCTGCTTTGTAGCTGAACTCTTTTGTATTAAATTTTATGCCGGCCTCATTTGAGGTTTTTGGTGCGTTATATGACCTACCATAGTATGGAAGATAGGCTTCAACATTATCATTGGATACATTAAGTTGATAAACATCACTCCGTAGTGGAACTGAGGCTCCCGCCATTGCACCAGGTATTTTGCTAAAAATAGCACTTATTTCTACCGAATTCATTGGCTGGGCACTTGTTGCATTAAAAATGAAATTCTTACCCTCTACCAATCTGATCGTGGTGGCTTTATCAGTTTGAGCTGATACCTGAACTGCCGTGAAAAGCCCGGCAATTAATAACATGTTTTTTAGCGTTTTCATAATACGTGGTTGTTTATGTGAATATACAGAATTTCTTTGACTTCTAATAAGAGAACAAATTAGAAGTCAAAAGGTTATGTTGCTAGGAAAGAAATTCAGAAGACCAATATTATCTCCAGGCTTTATATTGGTTGATGAGCCCATTTGTAGAACCGTCATGGCTCCTTACCTCTTTATCGCCCTCCAGCTCTGGTAAAATACTTTTTGCCAATTGCTTTCCAAGCTCTACACCCCATTGATCAAAGCTGAATATATTCCAGATCACGCCTTGTACAAAGATCTTGTGCTCATAGATTGCGATCAAGTTTCCTAGGCTAAATGGCGTTATTTTTTTAAGTATGATTGAGTTTGTCGGCCTATTACCTTCAAAGACCTTGAACGGCGCTAGTTTTTCAATCTCTTGAGTAGATTTACCATCTTTTTCCAATTCTTTCACTACTTGTTCACTGGTTTTTCCATTCATTAGGGCCTCTGTTTGTGCAAAAAAGTTAGATAACAGTATTGGGTGGTGTTCCCCTATCGGATTCAAGCTTTGCGCTGGCGCGATGAAATCGCATGGGATTAAGCGTGTGCCCTGGTGAATAAGTTGGTAAAACGCATGCTGGCCGTTAGTTCCGGGTTCGCCCCAAATAATTGGACCCGTTTCATAGGTTACATCCTTACCATTCCTGTCTACATGTTTACCATTGCTTTCCATATCACCTTGTTGAAAGTAGGCTGCAAAACGGTGCATATACTGATCGTATGGAAGTATAGCCTGGGTTTCTGCATCGAAGAAGTTAATGTACCATACGCCAATCAAACCAAGAATTACCGGGATGTTGATCTCAAATTCTGCGTTCTCGAAATGTTCATCTGCAGCATGTGCACCGGCAAGCAGTTGTTTGAAATTGTCAAAGCCAATACTCAAGGCTATCGGCAATCCTATGGCGCTCCACAAAGAGTATCTTCCTCCAACCCAATCCCAGAATTCAAACATATTCTCCGTATCAATACCGAAGGCTGCAACGTCCTTTGCATTCGTAGACAAGGCCGCGAAGTGTTTCGCAATGTCTTCTTCTTTAGCGCCTTTATCTAAAAACCAAGTACGTGCAGTATTCGCATTCGTCATGGTCTCCTGTGTAGTGAAAGTTTTCGATGCGACTAAAAATAAAGTAGTTTCTGGATCTACCAGCTTTAATGTTTCTGCAATATGTGTTCCGTCAATGTTAGATACAAAGTGTAGGTTCAAGTGATTCTTGTACGCCTTCAGCGCTTCAGTTACCATTACCGGACCAAGATCTGAGCCTCCAATACCAATGTTGACAACATCAGTGATCGCCTTCCCGGTGTAGCCTTTCCAGTTTCCAGAAATGATCTGCTCAGAGAATTTGTTCATTTTGTCAAGTACTGCATGAACATCCTTAACAACGTTCTTGCCATCCACTAGAATTTCTTCATTTACTGGCGCTCTTAGTGCTACATGTAGGACCTGTCTGCCTTCAGTCTCATTTATTTTTTCTCCGCTAAACATTGCTTTAATCGCCTCATCAAGCTTACACTCTCTCGCAAGCTGAATTAAAAGTGCAATGGTAGTATCGTCAATTCTATTTTTTGAATAGTCAACAAGGATATCCTCAAACAAGAGTGAGAATTTTTCAAATCTTGCATTGTCTTCCTGGAATAGTTGCTTTAAGTTTTTTTCGTTAATGCTGATGAAATGGTCAGCAAGATATTTGTAGGCTTCTGTTTCTGTGAAATTTACAGTTGGGAACATATGGTTTTGTGTTTTTGTAAATGTAATTGTTTATTTTATTTGCTAAAATTGAATTATGATATTATCTCCCGACGAAATCATCGGTCGATAATACTATATTTAAAAGAAAAAGACCGATCCATGAAAAAACTTTACTTTATACTGTTTGTGCTCAGTTCATTTAATGCCTTAGCGCAAAAGAATGTTTTAAGAACAGCGATCTCAAGCAAAGCTTTAAGCATTGAGCAAAAGGTAATTGCATGGCGAAGGGATTTGCATGAACATCCTGAATTAGGAAATAATGAAACCAGAACTGCAGGCATCATCGCGAAGCACCTTCAGTCATTAGGTATTGAAGTGAAAACAGGTGTCGCCAAGACAGGAGTGGTAGGGATATTGAAGGGCGGAAAGCCTGGTCCGGTTGTCGCACTAAGAGCTGATATGGATGGCCTGCCAGTTACAGAACGGGTGGACTTGCCTTTTGCATCGAAAGTCAAAACTACTTATAATGGTCAGGAAGTTGGGGTAATGCATGCTTGTGGGCATGATACACACGTAGCCATTTTGATGGGAGTAGCTGAAGTGTTGGCTTCCATGAAAAAAGACATTCCGGGTACTGTCAAGTTTATTTTTCAGCCCGCAGAAGAAGGCGCACCTGTTGGGGAGGAAGGTGGTGCCGAGTTGATGGTAAAGGAAGGAGTATTACAGAATCCGAATGTTGATGCAGTGTTCGGATTGCATATTAATTCGCAAACTCCGGTGGGCGATATAACTTATCGTCCCGGGGGAACAATGGCAGCAGTTAACGACATGAAAATTATTGTTACTGGCAGACAAGCGCATGGTGCTTATCCATGGAGTAGTATTGACCCAATTGTCATCTCCTCTCAAATTGTAAATAACCTGCAGACAATCGTTAGCAGGAATCTGAATGTTACTGAAAATCCTGGTGTGGTGACCATCGGGTCTATTAACGGAGGTATAAGGTCTAACATCATACCCGAGAAGGTAGAAATGTTGGGAACCATCCGGAACTTTAGCAAAGAAGACGAGGCGATGTTTATCGAACGCGTTAAGACCATTGCAACCAAAACTGCCGAAGCTGGCGGAGGTAAAGCAGAGGTCATCATCCCTTACAGCGCACATTATCCGGTAACGTTCAATGATGTATCGCTCACAGAAAAGATGTTGCCGAGTTTACAGGCGAGTGCTGGGAGGGAGCATGTAAAACTAAAGCCACCTGTTACAGGAGCTGAAGACTTCTCTTTTTATCAGGAGAAGGTTCCCGGCTTATTCATCTTCCTAGGAGGGATGCCCAAAAATGGGGATCCTGTTAAGGCACCTTCACACCATACGCCAGATTTCTTTATTGACGAGAGTGGCTTTACGCTTGGTGTAAACGCCCTTTGTAATCTGGCTATCGATTTTATGGTAATGAAGAAGTAACACATGCCATTTCTTTCTATCGGATATAATTAACAATTTTAGGTAAGTTTGCGATTATGACAAAAGAACAAATTCAGGATTTAAGGGACAGAATAACGTCGCTGAGGAGGCATCTTTGACGTCGAAACGCGTTTAGAAGACATATATGTTGAGCAGCAAATGACACTGCAGCCCAACTTTTGGGACGATCCCAAGAAAGCAGAACAACACATCGCGCAGATCAATTCTAAGAAAGTGTGGACTGATGCCTGGCAGGAAGCCAATGGGTTACTGGAAGATACACAAGTGCTATTTGACTTTTTCCAGGGAGGTGATGCCTCCACGGAAGAGATGCAAGAGCAGTTTGACCTTTGTAAGGAAGCTGTAGAGACTCTGGAGCTTAAAAACATGCTAAAAAACAAAGAGGACCAATTGCCCGCTGTAATGCAGATTACCGCAGGGGCTGGGGGTACAGAAAGTTGCGATTGGGCTTATATGCTCATGCGGATGTACATGATGTGGGGTGAAAAGAACGGTTACAAAATTACAGAGCAAGATTCCCAGGAAGGGGAAGTTGCCGGTGTTAAATCTGTAACGATCCAGTTTGTAGGCGCATTCGCTTACGGGTATTTGAAGGGGGAGAACGGCGTACACCGTTTGGTGAGGATATCACCATTTGACTCTAACGCCCGCAGGCATACCTCTTTTGCATCAGTATACGTTTACCCGCTTGTTGACGATACCATCGAAATAGAAGTTAAAGATTCGGAGATTGAATTTGAGACTTTCCGTTCAGGTGGTGCAGGTGGTCAAAATGTGAATAAGGTGGAGACCGCAGTTCGTTTATATCACAAGCCGTCAGGTATTGTGATTAAAAACCAGGAATCCCGTTCACAATTGCAGAATAAGGAAAATGCAATTCGGCTACTAAAATCCCAATTGTATGAGGCGGAAATGCGTAAGCGTATGGAAGCATCTGCACTGGTGGAGGGAAATAAGAAGAAGATTGAATGGGGATCACAAATCAGGAGTTACGTGCTAGATGATAGAAGGGTAAAAGACCACCGAACTAACTTCCAAACATCTAACCCACAAGCTGTTCTTGATGGTGATATCAATGATTTTTTAAAAGCATACTTAATGGAATTCTAAATATGAAACACTACATCGCATTGTTTATGGTAATTTGTTTGTTCAACACGGTTAAAGGACAAGAAGTTATAAAACTTTATAAAGGCATTATCCCTGGCTCTAAGCCAGCGCCGTCTGATTATAAGGAAGAATCGCCGCTAGGTGAAGATAAGATTACCCGAACATCGAAAGTAAGCGAACCTACCATGATTGTCTACCAACCTGAGAAGGGTAAAGCTACTGGAGCCGCTGTAATTATTTGCCCGGGTGGTGGCTATGGAATTCTAGCTATCGATCACGAGGGTTTTAATATCGCAAAGCGTTTCAATGACTACGGAGTTACAGCTTTTGTGTTAAAATATAGATTGCCAAGTGATGCCATAATGGTCGACAAATCCTTTGGGCCTTTGATGGATGCAGAACAAGCGATGTATCTGGTAAGAAAGGATGCTGCAAAATGGGGCGTTGATCCTAAGAAGATTGGTATCATGGGCTTTTCCGCAGGTGGGCACCTTGCCTCTACGCTAACTGTGCATTACAACGATGTTAAAATAGAGAATAAGGAGAAAATTAGTCTTCGTCCTGACTTCTCTATTTTGGCATATCCTGTGATTACTTTCGGTAAATATACCCATGGAGGCTCAATGGCTAACCTAATAGGCCCTAACCCTACAGATGCACAGAAAGAATATTTCTCTAATGAAAAACATGTTACAGCAGATACGCCTCCTACATTTTTAGTGCATGCAAATGATGATGGTGCAGTTCCTGTTCAGAACAGTATGGATTTCAATGCGGCATTAGTAGAACACAAGGTTAAAGGGGAGATGCACATTTACCAGGCTGGTGGACATGGTTTTGGATTGAATAACAAGACCACAACAGACGATTGGTTTGAACGACTTCATAATTGGATGAAATCTAACAAATTTTTATAGGTCGGGGTTTACCAAAATTTCCTGAAGCTTTTTCAGTTCATCTACCTTTTCTTTAGCTCCTGCATTTTCATACGCGGAAATCAGGTTTCTAATTACACGTCTTATGATTTCTACGTTGCTGCAGGGCGCATAAAATCCTGGCTGGGAGTCAAGATTAAGCTGACGAAGGAACTGGTCTACATCATGCTTTCCAAAGATTGCACCCTTATTAAATGCGTTGATATAAAATAGCACACCAAATTCATGCTCTTCTCGTTTGCTCTCATCGATGTATCCAAGAATGAAATGCTGTGGTAAGTTAACGCCATATACCGGGATGTCAAGCTTTTGTGCCAGCGTAGAATAGATGATAGCCAGGGAAATTTGATTTCCTTTTTTGCTTTCCATCACTTGGCTGATAAATGAGTTTTGCGGGTCCAAATGATTCTTAGTATTCCCTCCAAAGCCATATACATTGTAGAAGATGTGATTAATGAGTTTTATTTTCTCAATAGAACTCATCTCATATTGCAAACCCAGCCATATCTCACGTTTGATCTCCTCCATTTGCAGGATAATCTTTTCTTCATTTAGATCGGGGTATTGGTAACGGTTGATCACTAAAGCCCCTTGAAGCAAATCAAAAGCTCCACTTTGGTACCAAAGGTTCAAATCTTCTTTTACGCTATTGAATTGAATCTTATGAACAATATTTTCAATTCTTTGTTGTAGCAATGCATCTAACGAATGTTCCCATGTGTTTTCTAAAAAGTCAACAACCTCATTACCGTATTCTAATAGCTTCTCTTCCACATGCTGGAAAACTTCCTGATCAGGATCATCAAGAAGTTTCACTAGCGCATTTATTTCTTTAACGTTTTCCATTAAACATCCAATTATGAATCCCTATTTTTGCGATTATGGTTTTTAGTTTCATTAGCGATTACATTAAGCATCGCCTCAGTTCAAAAAGTAGGCATGGAACTCACTCTCCGTTCGTTTATAAGTTGACTGATGAGGTAATTTACGATTTTAAGTCTAAAGATGACTATAAAAGTATTGAGGCTCAACGAAAAAAACTTTTGAATGACGATTCCATAGTCAAAGTCACCGACTTAGGGGCGGGATCGCATCTAAATAAAAATAATAAGAAGAAGGTTCGTCAGATTGCTAAGAATGCCTTAAAGAGTCCGTCGCTTGCTCAATTGATTTATCGACTAGCGAAAAATAATGATCCTAAGAGCATTATTGAATTAGGTACATGCTTAGGGATTACAACCGCATATTTATCCAAGGCATGTCCTGATGCAGATATAATCACTATTGAAGGTTGTCCGGAGACCGCAAAAGTTGCCTATAACAACTTCCGACAGTTAGATTTGGAAAATGTAGAATTGCAGGTTGGAAATTTTGATTTGCTACTGCCTGAAATTATTGCGGAACAACCTCAACTTGATTTCGTCTATGTAGACGGTAACCACCGTAAAGATGCAACTCTTAACTATTTTAACTGGTGCTTACCCAAGGTTCATGAGGGCTCGTTGTTGATTTTTGATGATATCTATTGGAGTGAGGGGATGAAGGAGGCCTGGGAGGAGATTAAAGCCAACCCCCAGGTTAGCGTTACTGTTGATTTGTTTTGGATAGGCCTGGTATTTTTTAGAAAAGGCCAGGTCAAAGAGCACTTTAAAATAAAATACTAGTCTTAAATTGGTTGTTCCATCACCTTATTCTTGGACCTAAGCATTAAATACAAA
>JACMPF010000080.1 GCA_014377665.1 Pedobacter sp.
ACGATATAGGTATTTTCCCTTAGTTCGGGATCATATTGATATATAAAGCTATCTGAAGCTAGCGTGATGATGTAAAGTCCGAAATGCTCAGGCATTTGTTCCATGTCTGGCTTTTCTTCAGGATCGGGTTTCAGGAATTTGAATTTATATTCTCCAAGAGGCTGAATGTTATGCCTATTAGACTCAGAAAAACTGATGTTTAGAATGCTTTCTACATCTTCAAAAGGTAGTTGTGGAGAACTTGCGCTGAAAGCAATCTTCAGCCCTTTTTCTATTTTTTGGATGCTGAGATGGGGCTGATCGATAAGTAGCTGAATTGAGGTGGTTGCTTCAGTGCTATGCTTAATCGAATTCGTTATCAATTCAATAAGGATCAATTTTATTCTTCTTTGATAGCCCAGGTCTAATGCAATATGCTCTAAAATACTTGCGAGTACATTTTTTGTGTACTCGTAAATCTTTTCGGGATCATTCGGGATATCCAGGTTTATCGTAATTGGAAACATGTTCATTTGAAATCCTCGATAGCCGTTTCCAAAGAATTCTTCAATTCGAATATTTTATCCAGACGGGTTAGTTCAAACAGATTCCTGATGTCATTATCTAACTCTATCAGTATTAACCTGCCGTTTTTTGGAACAAGATTTTTAAGTATGGCAACCAAGGCTCCAAGAAACGAGCTGTCCAGATATTCCACGTGCTCAAAAGAGATAATCAATTTCCTTGTTCCGGATTCGATCTCTTTAAAAACAATTTCTTTAAAGTTTTCCGATTTTGTAAGATTGGCGTCCTTATCAACAATCGTTAGCAACACCAGATCATCGATGTTCTGTTTTTTTACGTTCATTTAAACCTTCTTTATGATGATGATGCTGCAATCATCAACCTGTGAAACATGTTTATCAAAGAGACGATCCTTAATAGTTTGGATACGCTCTTTATTCTGCTTAAAGTTGAACAATTTTTCTTTAAATAAGTTAATGTCTGATTTCTTTTTGCCGTTTAACTCGAAATCAATCATGCCGTCTGATATCATATATAGCTCCTCATCTACATCGAGCTTTATCTCCATCTCATTGTAATCACCAAATTCTGAAAAGCCTAATAATATTCCATCAGATTTAAACTGGTGTAATTCCATAGTCTCTTCTTCAAATTTGAGAATAGGAAGGTCTCCGGCTCCAGCGTACATGACCGTTCCCAACTCATCATCTAACAGCACAATGCTAAGCGTGGAAAATATATCGCTCAATAACTCATCGTCATGAATAACCCTGTTTAGTTTATTGAGAATCTCTGAAAGTGAATAGTTTTCATCATAAACACACAGCCGAATTGCCGAACGGATGTAGCTTAAAAAACTAAATGAAAAAAACCAGGCTCCCCATTTCTTACCCATCACATCCCCAAGAATGACGAATGTATACCGCTCATTTGTTTGAATAAAATCTATAAAGTCACCACCAGGCTGGTTTTGAAAGGATTGGTTAAAGTAATCTATTTTAAATTGCTTAAGTTCCGGTGCTTTTTTTGGAATATTACGTAAGTTTAAACGTTCAGCGATTCCTTTGATTTCGCTTAATGAACGTTCATAATGTTCTCTTACCGCTTGTAGAAGGTTATCTATTTTGGAAAGAATATGAGAAGGAGGGGTGTTTTTAGCGATGTAATCAATTGCTTTTAAATCTAATCCCTGCTGCACATTGTCTTTATCATTGACGGAGGTGAGGAAAAGGAAGGGAATATTCTTAAAGGAATCTTCCTTTAAAAGTCGGCGCCTAAACTCAAATCCATCTTTACCTGGCATTTCATAGTCTGAAACGATTAAGTCTGGAGTTTCAGATTGTAGAATTGATTCTGCCTCATCTACAGAAAGTGCAATCTTGCAGTTATAGCCATTTGAAGTTAGCAATTTTTCAAAGAGACGCAATTGAAAAATATCGTCATCCACTAGTAAGATGATCCTATTCATCAGTTTTTAAATTTAGTATCGCATTAATCATAATATATATCCCTACCGCAACGATGATCAAAGAGATCAAATCCATTAATGTGACGCCGTCATTAGGGTTGAAATAGAAAATTGTAAACATCTCAAAATACGGTGGCGCAGGCATGATGATCATTGCAAAACCTAGAGTTACAAATAACAGGCCAATAAATCCCTTTATAGCGCGGCTGATACCCAACTTTATATTGAGTTTTTTGGCATCTGAAGAATTAAAATGGCTATTGTTGAGTAGTAATTCGAGCTTGTCGAGCTGGTCCATTTTATCCAGACCAGACAGAGAGACCTCTCTTACTTCTTTAATCAGCGCCTTTCCATCAATCTTTTGATCCAGACTCTTATTTAGCCTACCCTTAATTTCCTTGATGTTTTCTGAGTCCAGATCACTCTTATCTAATAAAGCGATAAATTCTTCCAGCTTGTCAAGTAGGGGTTTATTATTGTCCTCTAGGCTTTCAAACTGGGTAATTTCTTCTGTTAATTTGGTTTTGTTAGGCAAAATATACTACTTTCATCATTCTTAATACAAGTTAGGTTTTTAAAATGGCTTTAATATCAATTATAACAGTAAATTTTAATCAGCCTCAAGCCACTTTAGACCTACTTAAATCCATTTACGAATGCTATCCTAAAGCCAATCTGGAAGTTATCGTAGTGGACAATGGGAGTAAAGAAGATCTTGGAGAAGAATTTAAAAATACGAACCTTCATGTGCTTTACATTCGATCTGAGAAAAATCTTGGATTTGCCGGTGGTAATAATTTGGGCATAAAATCCGCAAAAGGTGAATATTTATTCCTAGTAAATAACGATACAGAATTTAGTTCTGGATTACTGGAAACACTCACTGAAACAATGGATGCGAACCGCAGTATTGGAATCATTTCTCCTCAGATAAACTACTTTGATAAAAAGGAGATCATACAATATGCAGGCTTTACCCCAATGAATTATTACACCTGCAGAAATGAGTGCATTGGACAATTCGAAACAGATCGTGGACAGTTTAATAATATAGTTGCTGAGACTGGGTTCGTGCATGGCGCTGCCATGATGATCAGACGATCGGCCTTGAAAGCCGTAGGTAATATGGCCGAAAACTTTTTTTTATATTACGAAGAAATGGATTGGTGTGAGCAAATAAAACGCGCAGGTTTTAAAATTTGGGTAAATACAAATGCATTGATCTACCATAAAGAATCAATGTCGGTGGGTAAGAAGAGCGCTTTAAAGGAGTTTTTTATGAATAGGAACAGAATTCTTTTTATTCGCAGAAATGGTACAGCTATGCAAAAATCATTTTTCTGGGTCTACTTCATTTGCTTTGTAACACCAAGAAACCTCATCAAATATATTTCTGAAGGGAACAGTTCGTATATAAGCATTCTTCTCAAAGCGATATCCTGGAACATCACAAACAAAACTACGAGTAAAAATTTGGGCTACTTTATAAAATAGTTATGATCATCACCTTCTGGGTCGCGCTTTTTTTAATTTTCTACACATTCTTTGGTTATGGTATTCTTCTTTATATTTTGATAAAGATTAAGCGGCTAATCAATCCCCCAAAGAAGCGACTATACACCTTTGAGGAACTTCCTTCCTGCACCATAATAGTAGCCGCTTACAATGAGGCTGACTTTATAGCGGAAAAGATTAGAAACACGCTGGCGCTGAATTATCCTGAGGGAAAATTGAAACTAATATTCGTCACGGATGGCTCAACTGATAGTACTCCTGAGATTGTGTCGAGATATCCTGAGATCAAGCTTTTGCATTCTCCTGCCCGCTTAGGAAAAATTTCTGCAGTCCATAGATCTATGCTCGAGGTGGAAACAGAATTAGTCGTATTTACTGATGCCAATACCTTTTTAAATGTTGATGCTTTGGTGCTAATGTGCAGGCATTACGCAGATCCAACAGTGGGAGCAGTGGCTGGGGAGAAAAGGGTTATGATTGAAGAATCTGCAGATGCAACTGCGGGTGAAGGTTTCTATTGGAAGTATGAATCTAAATTGAAAGCTTGGGATTCTGAACTTTATTCTGTGGTTGGTGCGGCAGGGGAGCTGTTCAGCGTACGTAAAGACCAATATGAGCCTGTGCCATCTAATAGCGTATTAGATGATTTCATGATCTCAATGAAAATTGCTGAAAAAGGATTTGTGATTGTTTATGAACCTGAAGCATTTGCTCAAGAGAGTTCATCTGCCAATGTAGGAGAGGAGCTAAAAAGAAAAATACGCATCGCTGCAGGAGGCATGCAATCTATCATTTGGTTGAAGTCACTTCTTAATCCGTTTAAATTCCCAGTGTTAAGTTTTCAATATATCAGCCATAGGGTATTGCGATGGACGATTACGCCATTTCTTATGATTCTCGCTTTTCTATTAAATATTTTTATTGTTTTAAAGGCGGCAGATTTTATCTACAACTTTATCTTAATTGCTCAAGTATTATTTTACTTTTCAGCGTATCTGGGTAAAATCTTAGAAGCTAAAAAAGTTAGGATAAAGCTTCTTTTTATACCCTACTACTTTTGTATGATGAACTATGCAGTATTTGCTGGCTTGATCAGATATTTCAAAGGAAATCAGTCTGTGATTTGGGAAAAGGCAATGAGGAAATGACCATGTTTAGACCATGGATATTGCCTAATCAAAAAAGAGAATATTTTATTATTCTCTTTCCTTATTAGTGCTGGGGCGTGCAGGCGGAGTAATTGGGCGTGCCGCTGGTTTCTCTGGAGGTGTGGAAACGATCTCTCCAAACTCATTCACGTATGCCATCATGCTTTCCAAATCTCCTCCTGAAGAATTCTGCTGACGTTCTTGTTTACGCTGTTCTTTATCTTCTTTTTTCTTTTGTCTATTTTTTTCCAGTTGCTTCTTCATGAAGGTTGCCTGAGATTTAGCCATATATATTTGTTTAAGTGAAGCCAATCAATGGAATGATCTGGCGAAATAGGGGATAGTGGTGAATGAAAGTTATCCCGGTTTATGCAAAGATAGTAAATATTAGCTATTTATCAAAGTTCGAGTGCGACGCGAAAAGTTGTAGTCGCAGTAATAGCATAGATTTTGGTAGTCGCCCTCCTAAGTTTACCTCTTAAGACATAGTTTATCGTGCCACCTTTAACCAATGTCTTCAGGTCATTTACCGTAGCTGTAACTGGAATGTTTAATGTTTTTACTTTGGAATCACTCGGGTTTGAAGATGCTAATAGATTAGACGATTCACCATTTCCCTGAATAGTCATTCTTATATTTTCGAAATTATCAAACGTAACATTAGCTGCGGTATCCGTGATATTCAATTCAAGACTATTAAGTCGGATGTTCTTAATATTGGTTGACGCGAACCGTTTATTTTGAATCCGAATCATTGAGTCCAGATTTAAATTCACAGGTATGATTGCGATGATTTGGCTAGTGTCGAGACTGGTAATAATTGGTATATTGTAGGCAGTTGCTGATGGACCAATGGTAATATTCATTTCTGTCTGGTCATCAATTTTACTACAAGCGGAGATGAATAATGAACCTATGAAAATCAGTAGGACAAAGGCGAAACTTCTCATATATTTGGTGGTTTTTGAGGTCAAAATATTATATTGTATAAATATTTAAAGCATTGTTAATCAAAAGCATTATTAATATCATATTAACATTTTGTTTAGACATATTACATTTCTTGAGGTAGGTTATAGGTAAAAGACAAAATTAAATTTTGTATTATATTTAAAGTATCAGTCATAGAGCTAATTATACAATTTAACTAAAGTGAATAATCACTAATATTGCGCCCTGTTGTAAGCAGCAGAAAAATCGCTCCTCATGGACTTGAACCGTTCAATTACTGTACCAATAAAGGCTTCGTCAAGAAGCTCAAAAATCTCGTTCGCGCCTCCCCCACTGAGATCCAATTCAGATAGTTTATAACTCTGTTCAAGTGTTCCCTGCTCAAATTTTACAATATACTTTTGGTTCATATTAAATAAGGTAATCTTACATTCAGGGTGGGGTAATTCTGCAATAACTCTCATAGTTTAATAAATTAGTTTACTCCAATTTCACGGATTAAAAAATCGGCTTTGTCAATTTTTGACGCCACCCAAAGTACATATCGAATGTCTACACCAATTGATCGGCTGTAACTTTCATTCCAGGCGTAATCGTTAATTGTTGCGCCATAGGCTCTGTCAAAGTTAACCCCTACCAGTTCTCCATAAGCATTCATAATAGGAGAACCGGAGTTTCCACCAGTCGTGTCCATATTGTAAAGAAATGAAACCGGCACATCATCCAAATCTTTTTTTACGTAAGGGCCGAAATCCTTAGCATTCCACAAGCTTTGAACTGCGGCAGGGTATCCAAAATCAGGATTTCCAGTCGCGCCTTTTTCTAGAATCCCTTTAATGGTGGTGTAAGGCTTCATATAGGTTGCGTCAGCTGGCCAGTATCCACGAACGTAACCGTAGGTTAGGCGGAGCGTACTATTTGCGTCAGGAATAAAATCTTTTTTCAGGAACTTTTCTTTAACATTTACATAGTTACCCATTAATTTGTTTAAGGTTCCCTCGCGACGGTCTTTCTCGGGTTTGATAGCAGCAATTTGCGTTGATAGATCTTTTTCAAATAGTAATAGGCCATCATTATACATATTCAACGCTTTCAGGGATGCTAATAGCTTATCAAGGACATAATCCTGGTCTTTCAGCTTAGTGAGTCCAAAGGTATTATCGATATATTGGTCAATTATATCGGTTGTACTGCTGCCCTTACTGGTTATTTTGTTAACGGCATTCACTTTTTGGTTGACATCGAATGCTGCTGCGTCAGTTAACATTCTCTTAAAAATTCGTCGGTCTACATCTATTTCGTAATTGTTGTACATTGCAGACAACTCAGTCTTTAGTTTTGTAACGTTTTCATCGAAGTACCTTTGTTTATCTGCTATGGGTTGAGCATCCAAAGTGGCTTTAAAGGAATTGATTGTTCTGGCAATGTTAAGCAGATTGGTTGAAGTGTATATCTGGGCAAACCAAAGGTCTCTTTTAGCGTCGCCATTGATCAGTTTGTAAAGGTTATCGATGTCTGTCATCAAGGATCCATAGCTCGCTTTCATATCCACATTGTTGTTTATAAAAGCATCAAGATCAGTATCTTCTATTTTTTTCTGTCCCACAAGGTCTATTCCTTTTAAGCCCTGAAGTTTTCCCTGATAGTTCTTTAAGGTATTCGCATTTCGTTTGATTCTGGTTGCCAGCTTAATCTCTGTAGCTTTACCTTTCTTACCAACATCTTCCATTGTGGTATTTTGAAATTGATAAAGATCGGATACGTAGGGTAAGAGGTACTTTTGTTGATATTCGATAAACGCCGCGGGTCTGTGTCTAAACGTTCTGCCAGGATAACCAAGTATAAAAACAAAGTCTTCCTCATTTGTTCCCTTGGCATTGACTTTAAGGAACTTTCTCGGGCTATAAGGCACATTGTCTTTGGAGTATTTTGCTGGCGATCCATCTGGCGCTACATAAGCACGCATGAAGGAAAAATCACCAGTATGACGTGGCCATACCCAATTGTCTGTCTCGCCTCCAAATTCACCAATTTGTCGGTTTGGAACGTAAACTAACCTTACGTCCTGAATGGTCTTATATTTAAATAGCACGTATGTTCTTCCAATAAACATCTCCGACACCTCTGCTTTAATGCCTGGTTGTTTTTTCTCCGCATCAAGTGCCAGATTTTTCATGGCATCGTTGATCACTTTTAACCTGGAAGCCGGGTCTTCAATCTGAGCAATGGCTCCAAGGATTTTGTCTGAAACATCCTCATAGCTGTCTGTAATCCGACAGGTAAGGCCTTTTGCTTCGATCTCTTTTTCTTTTGAGTTCGCTACAAACCCATTATTGAGGTAATCATGCTCTGGTGTACTGGCTTGTTGAACAGCACTAAACGCGCAGTGATGATTGGTAATAATCAAGCCTTCATTCGAAATAAAGGATCCGGTGCAGCCACCTACGTTTACGAGTGCATCTATCAGGCTTATCCCATTGGGATTATAAATCTCATTTTGATCAATCTTTAGCCCAGCCTTCTTAAGATCAACCTTATGAATTTCGCTCAATGGAAACATACCTTCTTCCCAGGGTTTATATGCCGACTGTATGATTCCGAGGGTTAGAAGTGAAGTTATGACTAAGGTTTTCTTGTTCATCTGTGTGATTATTATGACTATAAAAGTCACAAAAATACATATTTTTGAATGATATCATAAGAACAATGGCGGAAGATCTAACCATCATAAATAGCGTAAGTAAAGAAGAGAAATATCAGAGCTTACTACCTCAAATCAAAGGTTTAATAACAGGTGAAACTGATCAGATAGCTAACTTAGCCAATATTTCAGCCGCTTTGAAGGAGCAGTTCAACTGGTTTTGGGTAGGCTTTTATCTTGTGAAGGGAGAGGAGTTGGTTTTAGGTCCTTTTCA
>JACMPF010000081.1 GCA_014377665.1 Pedobacter sp.
AATGATTTCGTGTTTGATATCTTTGGGCTTAAAGATGAAGATAGCGCAAATACTGAACTTAACTCAGTTCTAGATTTGGTAATTGATATTCGTAAATCTGCCAAAGAAAACAAAGATTACGCAACTTCTGATAAAATTAGAATCGGCTTACATGAGATGGGTATCCTGCTTAAAGATAGCAAGGAAGGTACGACCTGGAATAAAATCTAATGCTGAAAACCCTATATTTGTCCTGTTAACCAACACAATTATGACAATAAAATTCCTTTATACTGTTATTGCTTCCTTAATTACTCTAGGTGCTTATGCTCAGAAATCTGACGGCACAACAAAATCATTAGTTAAGGCTGAGCTGGAGTTTGCAGAAAGCCTGACCAAGAACGGTTCAAAAACTGCATACACTACGTTTTCTGCTAGCGATGCCTTGGTGTTTAGGCCTAATCCTGTAAATGCAAAAACCTTCTATGGGGCACAACCAGAATCTACTGATGTGGTATGGAACCCGGTATATGCCAAAGTATCAAGAAGTGGTGACTTCGGATTTACTACAGGGCCCTTCACGGTAGCTGGCAAAGAATACGGCCAATATTTTTCTATTTGGAAGGCAGTAAATGGTAGATGGGAGCTGGCTCTTGATCTTGGCGTTTCACATAATAAGCCTTTAAATAAGGTTATCACTCAATTTATTGAGCCGAAAGATTTTTATAAGCCTAAGTTTCTTAATGATAAACAAAGACAAACAGGAGCTGAGATCATCGGGACTACTGAAGAAACGTTGAATACATTGTTAAAGACGCATGGTGTTTCTGCATTTGCAGGTTTTGTTAACCATGATGTGAGGGTATTGTTCCCCGGCTATGAGCCGATTATTGGTAAGGACAAGGTTGTTGCCTTTTTCAATAGTATGTTTGCAAGAGTTTCTTTAAAAAGAACAAAGGTTGTTAAGGCTGATGGGGGTGATTTGGCTTATTCTTATGGTGTTGCAGCAATTGATTATAAAGCAGACTTAAGAGAAAGCTTTAATTATGTATTTGTTTACGAGCGTCAGCCTGATGCGATGTGGAACCTGATATCCGTAATATTTGCGCCAGCAGAACGCTAGTATGAGAGGTTATCTGTTTCTTGTATTGATACTCCTGGGGTCGCTAACAGGTTCTGCTCAGAAGTTTGATCTGCAAGGGAATCGCGGTGCAAGAGGAATAATGCCTGAAAACACCATTACCGGAATGTTAAGGGCATTGGAACTCGGGGTGACCACATTAACAATGAATGCTGTTATTTCTAAAGATAAGATGGTAGTGTTATCTCAAGAACCATACTTTAATCATGAGTTTAGCACACAGCCAAATGGTAAGCCAATCACATTGAAGAATCAAAAGACTTTCAATATTTATAAAATGGATTATGAAGAAGTTAAAAAGTTCGATGTTGGTCTGAAGGTTCACAACAGGTTTCCTTATCAGCAGAAATACCCTGCTTATAAACCTTTATTAGAAGAGACGATCGTTGCTGTGGAAGATTATGTAAAGACAAACAAGCTTCCGAAGCCAGAATACAGCATTGAAACAAAGACGATTCCAAAGGGAGATAATATATTCCAACCAGAAGCTGAGGAATTCGTAGAGCTCATTATGGCGGTAGTCAATAAATATAAGCTAGCAAAACGGGTAACAATACAGTCCATCGATAGAAGAACGCTCCAATATCTTCACGAGCACTATCCGAAGATTAAGACCTCTTTGATGGTCGATGAAAAGGTTGACTTCGTGCAGAATATTGAAGAATTGGGTTTTAAGCCAACAGTTTATAGTCCAACAGCGACTTTAGTAGGTAAAGGTTTAGTGGATCGTTGCCATGAGGCAGGAGTTAAGATCATTCCCTGGACCGTAAACACGGTCAAGGATATGAAAGATTTGATCTCTTTGGGCGTAGATGGAATAGTAACTGATTATCCAAATATTTATCAGAAAGTAAAGGAAGAATAATACTAAAATAGCTTTTTGAGAATGTGCTCAATCGATAAACCTTCTGCTTCAGCTCTGTAATTGAGAACTATACGGTGGCGCAGAATTGACGCTGCAACAGCCTGAACATCTTCTATGTCGGGTGAATATTTTCCGGTAATCGCCGCATGACATTTAGCCCCTACAACAAGAAATTGTGACGCTCTTGGACCTGCTCCCCAACTTATATATTTGTTCACGTATTCTGTAGCTAGAGCTGAATTAGGTCTGGTTTTGCCAACTAACTTAACAGCATATTCGACTACATTATCTGTAATAGGGATATTTCTGATCAGTTTTTGAAAGTATTGAATCTGAGCGGCATTAATGATCTTTTTCAACTCGACAGTTCTGTTGCTGGTTGTATTTTTCACGATGGTCAGCTCGTCTTCGAAAGATGGATACCCCAAATGGATGTTAAACATGAACCGGTCCAATTGTGCTTCAGGCAGGGGATAAGTTCCTTCTTGTTCAATAGGATTTTGCGTGGCAAGCACAAAGAATGGGTTGGGAAGTACGTGTCGCAAGCCGGCAGTGGTAATAGCCTTCTCCTGCATCGCTTCAAGTAGGGCTGCCTGAGTTTTTGGAGGTGTCCTATTGATCTCGTCTGCTAAGATAATATTAGAAAATATAGGGCCTGGAATGAACTTGAAACTTCTATCTTCCGCCAAGATCTCTGCTCCTATAATATCGCTTGGCATCAAATCAGGAGTGAATTGGATTCTATTAAAGTTTAGATCCATTACGTCTGCTACCGTTTGAACCAGTAAGGTTTTTGCAAGTCCTGGTACGCCTACCAATAAGCAATGCCCGTTACTGAAAATAGATATTAGTACAGATTTGATCACTCCATCCTGTCCAATAACAATTTTGCCTATTTCAGAACTGATGTTTTTGAATGCCTCATGAAGGGCGTCTACTGCTTTAATATCATTCTCAAATTGCATACATCGATTAGTTTTTAGCAGTAGCTTCCTTTTGCCAAACCTTAAGTTCGTCACAAGTACCGTATTCGCTATCTATCCTAATGTAAGTATTTTCTCTTCTCTTTTCAAACCATTCGCTCATGATTCTATTTACCTTATCTTCCTGAGCTCTTTCTTTAAATTTGGCATAATCCTGTTCTAAACTTCCTTTATGGGGAGCAACTTTAGATTTTAGATAAAGAATTTTGTAGCCTTCTTTTCCATCATCAGGATTAGTGAATGCAACTGGTTTAGAAAATCCGCCTACTTTCATGGTATCAGCGACAAGGAATACTGCTGGGTCAAGTTTGTCAGCTGGGATAAAGGTCGTTCTTGCTGTAACCCTATCCGCATATAATATCATCCCGCCGTTGTATTGAGAGTCCTTATTATCCGAGTATTGCGATGCAGCAAAAGCAAAAGGAATTTTCTTGTCCATCAGGTTTTTGTATATGGTATCAGCCTGTAACTTTATGCGTTCCAGACTCTCTGGGGTATTTTTAGGCCTTACCAATATATGACGCGCCTGAACTTGTTCACCCCTACGTTCAATTACCTGAAGAATGTGATACCCTGCTTCAGTTTCAAATACAGGTGATACCTCCCCTGGTTTTAATTTAAAGGCCCAAGCCGTAAATTCTTTAAACATTTTGGTACGGTCAAAGAAACCAAGGTCTCCACCATCGGGTGCTGAACCTGGGTCTTCTGAGTAAGATTTGGCCAGGAATCCAAAATCCTCTCCACTTTTGATCCTCAATCTAAAAGCATCAATCTTATCGTAAAATCTTTGTTTCTCCGCCTTTGTAAGTTTAGGATGTAGCACAATTTCCCCTACCTCAAATTCAGTTGGGATATCAGGTAAGCTATCTTTTGGATATGAATCAAAGTATTTTTTAACCTCAAGAGGAGTGATACTTACACCTTGGGTGATTTTTGCCTGCATCTTTTGAGAAATCATCTGCTCCTTAATTTCAGGTCTGATCTCGTCTTTGTACTGTAATACTGAACGATTTAAGAACTGCTCCAAACGTTCTTGTCCTCCAGCACGTTGGATTTGCATACGCATCCTCTTATCAACTTCATCATCGACCTGGGCCTCTTCCACATAAACTGAATCTATTTCAGCCTGTAGCTTTAATAATTTGTTTCCCAACATATCTCTCAAGATTAAGCATTTAAAGCTTTCATTTGCCGGATTGCCTTGATTC
>JACMPF010000082.1 GCA_014377665.1 Pedobacter sp.
AAACCTGGAAATTTCACGTCCTGAGCGTTAACCGCAAAGGTAATTAGGGCAAAGAATGCCAGTAAGGTTAATTTTTTCATTTTATAAAGGTTTAATTTGATTAATATTGACGGTCCTTAACTATTGAATTCAAGAATATAGCGCCGAACATGAAACCTAAAAGTCCACCAAATAGCAACCATCCGAAGCTTAATGTGATGGCAGAAGTGGTTAAAATTCCAAAAAATAGGCCTAAAACGTAATAAATCCAATTAAAGCTGTTGTTTTTTTCCTGTTCAGTCATTATGTAAATACTTAGGCTCCAAAGATATTGATTTATTTTATTTGCTGATAATTATTGCAATATATGTTATATTATCTTTATTTATCGAACAAGAGGTGTAGTGATGCTTTAATGTAAATATCGATCTTTAATTGTAGCGGTATGGTGCATAATATGTCCCGCAAGAATGTAAACTATTGCTTTTACCGTTATTTGCCGACCAGATGCTGTTCCAGAAGCAGCAAGGTCTTTGTCATTAAGGGAACGAATTAAATAGAGGTTTGCCTGTCTTAATAGTTCAAATTCTTTGGAGAAGCTTTGTAAGCTTCGGTCAGAAAAATGCGCACTGGCAACATACTCATCTTCCTCAAAACCTGGCAATGCTTGCTTTTCCCCCCTTGCAAAAGAGGTAAGGCGGTAGATTAGTATTCTCTCTGTATCTATGATATGGCCGATCAACTCCTTTATCGTCCACTTTCCTGGCGCATATGCATAGTCAGCGATATCAAAAAGGCTATTTATAAAATCAGAAAAGTCTGCAACTTGCTTTTCCAGGATCTCCAGCACATCACTATCTACTAATTTAATGTAGGTCTCACCCCAAGCGGGGTATTCGTCAACTTGTGGTCGGTTCATAAGTTATGCTACTTTTAAGTACAATACGGAAAGTTGTTCCCTTACCCAATTCAGATTCTTTAACGAAGATTTCTCCGCGATGGTAGTTGTCAATAATTCTTTTAGTTAAAGAAAGGCCGAGGCCCCAGCCCCTTTTTCTTGTGGTATATCCCGGCTGAAATACTGCATCGAACTTAGATCTGGCAATGCCTTTTCCGGTATCAGTTACATCTATAAAAACTTCTTCTTTGGCTAGATTTTCTATAATGTTGATAGTAATTTTTCCTTCATTCTCAATCGCATTGGCAGCATTTTTCAATAAATTTTCGGTTACCCAATCAAACAGTGGCACATTTAACAATGCCCTAACCTGCTCGTCACCGGTAATATTAAAGATGACTTTATCTGAAGTTCTCAACCTAAAGTACTCTACGAAATTGTGGATCACGGTAAATACTACATGATCTTCCAGAATTGGCTTGGATCCTATTTTTGAGAAACGATCAGTAATCACTTCGAGTCTTTTAATGTCGTTCTGCATCTCGGCAATTAGCGGGTCGTCTTCGGCATTAAAACGTATAGCCATCAATTCCACCCAGGCCATTAGTGAGGAGATTGGCGTTCCCAGTTGATGCGCCGTTTCTTTCGCCATCCCCACCCAAACCTGGTCTTGCTCTGCTTTTCGTGCAGAACTAAATGCTACATAAGCAGTTAAAAGGAACAAAGCAATGACCCCGAGTTGTATATATGGAAAATAGCGAAGCTGAGTTAAAGTAGGAGAATCCCTGTGGTAAATATAATACTTGCGTCCCTCTGCACCAAGACCATTTATAGGGATGGGAGGGTGTTGTTTTTTCATCGCCCTTAATTCCCGCCGAAAGTACCCGGGGTCATAGGCTATTCCCTGTTTCTTTTCAACGTTATAATAGGTTTTGGTAGAGTCCAAGCCTTGATAGCCTACGAATTCCCCCTTGTCATCGGTTAATATCACGGGAAGCTTGTTGTTCGATGTGATCAAGTCGACCAAACCAGTGTACCTGTCATCGTCGTACATTAGTAGCCTTTGCTCCGTAACCTTTACGTATAATTGAAATTGAAGTCGCTCTTCACGCTCCATTTTCTTAACAAAAAAGTCACTGTAAAAAACTGAAGCACCACCTATTACGATAGCAAATACCAATAGAAAGAACTTCCAACGCCGCTTTTTCTCGTAAGGATTCATAGATTATGTAGGCAAATTACAAAAATATATCTTTGCAGGCAGTAATATGGAAAAGAAAGTAAGAGTAAGATTTGCCCCTAGTCCGACAGGCGGCCTGCACCTTGGCGGGGTCCGTACGGCGTTGTTCAATTATTTATTTGCTAAACAGCACAATGGCACTTTTATTCTTCGAGTAGAGGATACGGATCAAACCAGGTTTGTGGAAGGTGCTGAAGAATATATAGTTTCTTGTCTGAAATGGTGTGGCATATCACCAGATGAGAGTCCTCAGACAGGTGGCGACTTTGGGCCGTATCGCCAAAGTGAGAGAAAAGCGACGTATAAGCAGTATGCAGATCAGCTCATTGCAGATGGCTATGCTTATTATGCTTTTGACACTCCAGAAGAGCTTGACGCAAAGCGTAAGGAAGTCTCAAACTTCACCTATGGACTATCTACAAGGGACGGCATGCGCAACTCTTTAACATTGCCTTCAGCCGAGGTTGAGGCATTGCTTTCTTCAAATACACCGCATGTAATCCGTATAAAAATGCCAGCAGATGAACTGGTCTCTTTTACAGATTTGATAAGGGGACATGTAAGCTTTGACACCAACCTAGTCGACGATAAAGTGTTACTAAAGGCAGATGGAATGCCTACCTATCACCTGGCTGTTGTAGCTGATGACAAGGCTATGGAGATAAGCCATATTTTTAGGGGTGAGGAATGGTTGCCATCGGCACCAATACATATTTTACTTTGGAGATATTTGGGCTGGGAAGATGAGATGCCACAATGGGTTCACCTTCCGTTAATTCTTAAGCCTGATGGAAATGGAAAGTTGAGCAAGCGTGATGGAGATCGTTTAGGATTTCCAGTTTACGCTCAGAACTGGACGGACCCTAAAACAGGAGACCTCACAAAAGGATTCAAGGAACTCGGCTTTATGCCTGAGGCTTTCGTAAACCTCTTGGCAATGCTGGGATGGAATGACGGCTCTGATGAGGAACTGTTTTCTTTGCCGGAGCTCATAGAAAAGTTCTCTGTTGAACGTGTAAGCAAAGCAGGGGCGAAGTTTGATTTTGAAAAAGCAAAATGGTATAACCATGCGTGGATAAAAAATACAGCGGCCAATCTGTTAATGCCTGAAGTAAAGGAAATCTTTGCTACTGAAGGGATGGCTGTCCATGATGATGCCTACCTGTTGAAAGTTATTGACCTAATTAAAGACCGTTGCAATCTGCTTACTGATTTTGTGTTGCAAGCGGGATACTTTTTTGCTGCTCCTGAGAAATTTGATGTAGATGCCGTTAAACCAAAATGGACTGCGGAGAAAGCCGCGTTCTTCGAGGCTTATTCGGCATTGTTTGATATGAGTTTAGACGCGTTACAACAAGAGCAAAAGTTTAAAGAGATGGCTGTAGATCATGGCTTTAAGCCAGGAGAGTTGATGCTTCCTTTTCGAATAATGCTTGTTGGGGGTAAATTTGGTCCCGGCGTTTTTGATATAGCACTTGCATTAGGAGCTACAGAAATTCAAGAAAGAATTAAGGCTGCTACAATTGCTTTTAATTAATACGCTAAAAATGATCAGTTTGGTACAACAATTGGGATCCCCAATTGTTGTACTTTTAAACAGATTATATGCAATGGTTCGGTAAAGGAAGTGGTAATATTGACGATAGACGCGGCATGAGTGGCGGTGCAGTTGGCGGTGGTATCGGAATTATTGTAGTAATATTAGGGTTAATCTTTGGTCAGGACTTAACAGGACTAGTCAGTCAAATTCCTGCTGGACAGGGGGCTGTAGTAGAAGGTAAGACAGGTGATCCTACTGATGCAGAAGGAAAATTCGTTGATGGAGTTTTCGAATCTACTAATCAAGTCTGGGAAATACAATTTCGTGAAATGGGCTCCACCTATCAAGAGCCTGAAAAACTTACCTTATTTACAGATTATGTTCAGTCTGCCTGTGGTGGAGCAAGTGCTGCAGTAGGTCCGTTCTATTGTCCGGGAGACAAAAGAATTTACATTGATTTATCGTTCTACAAGGAGCTAAAGGATCGTTTTGGTGCTTCAGGCGATTTTGCTCAAGCCTATGTTATTGCTCATGAGGTAGGTCATCATGTACAAAACTTATTAGGGATTTCTGCTAAGCTGGACCAAGCTCGTGGACAAGTAAGCGAAACAGAGTATAATAAGTTGTCAGTAAAATTGGAGTTGCAAGCTGATTTTTTAGCGGGTATGTGGGCGCATCACGCTCAAAATCTAAAGGACTTCCGTTTGGAGGAGGGTGATATTGAAGAAGCGCTTAATGCTGCAAATGCGATTGGGGACGATAAATTACAAAAGCAAGCGCAAGGAGAGGTCGTGCCTGATGCTTTTACACATGGAACATCTGCACAAAGAATGTACTGGTTTAAAAAAGGATTTGAGACTGGTGACTTTAAACAAGGTGATACCTTTAGTGCCAACGACTTATAATATTCTAGTGGAAAGATTTTGACATGATATGGATTTTTACCTAAATATTCCTGGGAGTTGTATAACTTTAAATTTCTTATTTATTCTCAAGAATGATATTAATAGTAGATGATACCCCCGAAAACATCATATCGTTGAAGAAGGTTCTCGAGCGGCATAACTTTGAAGTTGATACAGCTTCCTCTGGTGAAGAAGCATTAAAAAAAGTACTTAGAAACGAATATGTTTTAATTATTCTAGATGTGCAAATGCCTGGAATGGATGGCTTTGAGGTAGCCGAAGCGATATCAGGTTATAGTAAAGCGAAGGAAACTGCGATTATATTTCTATCAGCGGTCAACACAGAAAACAAATTTATCACCAAAGGATATTCCTCAGGAGGTCTAGATTATATCACGAAGCCTGTGGATATGGATATCTTACTGTTAAAAGTAAAAACCTTTTATAGGATTTACGAGCAAAGCAGGAAACTCATTGAGGTCCAGAAAGAGTTGTTGAAAGAGATAGAGTTTAGAAAGCAGGCGGAACGTAAGAAAGATGAATTCATTAGTATAGCTAGTCATGAGCTGAAAACACCCTTAACAAGTGTGAAGGGTTACATGCAACTTTTGGAAAGAAACCTTGACCGTGGAGATATAGCAACTGTAAAAACGCACTTGGTTAAAGCGCAAATACAGATGGAGAAGCTGAACGACCTCATCGCTGATTTGCTAGACATATCCAAAATAGAAAGTGGGAAGCTTAAATTTAATAAGAAGTTTTTCAATATTAATGAAATGCTTGATAGTGTCATCGAGATCATTCATCAATCTAATCCTGATTTTAGGATTCTTAGAAAAGGCTCCGTGGAAAGGGAAATTTATGCTGATGAAGCACGTATCGAGCAGGTGGTAATTAATTTTCTAACAAATGCCATTAAATATTCTCCGGGTACTAATGAGGTATATATAAACCTTGAGGCTTTAGGTGAAAGGATTTATTTGGGTGTTCGTGATTTTGGTATTGGCATCGAGCCAGAAATGCAAAGACACGTTTTTGATAAATTTTATAGAGTGGAAGAGACCGCGATACATTTCCAGGGTCTTGGCATTGGCTTATACATTTCTGCAGAAATTATCAGAAGACATTGTGGCGAAATCGGCGTGAAGAGTCAGTCGGGAGCGGGCTCAGAATTTTACTTTGAATTACCTGTAAACGCAGGACCTGAACAAGAATAGATCATAACCTAATATGAATTCATCATTAAAAAATAACCTTAGGATTGGATTGGGCCTTTCCTTACTGATATTGTTTGTTACCTCATTTGCTTCATTCATCAGTATACAAAACTTGATAAAAAGTGCTGACCTAGTATCCCATAGTAATAGGGTAATGTCTAGCCTTGATGGTGTTATTTCCACACTAAAGGATGCAGAAACCGGCCAACGGGGATACCTTTTGACTGGTGACAAAGGTTTTTTAGCACCTTACAATGGGGCAGAAGATCATGAAAATGAGTTGCTAAATTTGGTATTACTTGAAACAGTTGACAACCCATTTCAGCAGGCAAATACGAAGCTTTTGCAAGATATTGTTCGCAACAGGCTTTCCATTATCGATAAAACGATCAAGATAAAGGGTTTAGGGGGCGTCGTTAGTCTGTCTGAATTGTTGAAAGGAAAAGCTTTCATGGATGATGCCCGGAATATCATAAAGAAAATGCAAGTGGAAGAGCAGCGTCTCTTTTCTTTGAGAACAAAAAAACTCAATAAAATAGCTGCTTATACGCCGACTTTAATTCTCATCGCTGCGGCATTGGCAGTCTTAATTACCATGTTCTTTTACAGAAAGGTCTCCTCAGATTTTACCGTACGAATGAGACTGCAAAAAGAGTTACAGGATAAGAATCAAGAGATAGACAATAGGATAGATGTTATCAGAGATATTGCGGGAAGAATTTCTGAAGGCGACTACCAAATTAGATTGGATGAGAAGGAAAAAGATGGCTTAGGTATTCTGGCAGGTTCTTTAAATGCTATGGCGGAATCTTTGCAATACTCATTTTC
>JACMPF010000083.1 GCA_014377665.1 Pedobacter sp.
AAGGTGTGTTAAGGTACATCCAAGCTAATTATCCTATAAGTTTAAAAGGGGTTCCGGAGTCTATAGAATCAAAAGACAATTTTTTCACTAAAATCATAGACGACTTGTTAAAGGAATCTCTTTAAAAATCTACGGTATACAGGAAGATATGCCTATGATGGATATAAGGCTGATAGTGCAGCTATCTACAATGCCTATGAATATAAAGATTAAATAGCTGTAATTCAACATCATAATGATCAAAAAGATTCAAAAGCATATGCGATTTAGAAATGTTTGGGGATGCTGTAAATCTATACAAAGCAGATCGTGCCCCAAACGCAACTGATAAAACTTTCAAATCTCTTTGGGAGGCAAATTTTTCTACGAGTCCGATCAATGTATTCCCAGTAAAGTATAAACTATCGAGATTGGTGTAAAGTGTTTGGTGATTTGATGGTAGAGATTGCGTGGCATACTGAAGTATCATAAACAAGGCTCGTATTATTAATCTTTAAGTAAGACTTCTGAAAGAGATTATCCATATTGCTTTTTGTATACAACAAAATTAGTTAAAATTGTTGAATGTGTAAAGCAAAATTGCTGCCGCTGGCATGGGGCTGGTTGGTCTGCAAGCTATCAGCTGAATTTAGATTTAGTAGCGTATGCTGATATATTAGGAGGTTCTACACTTCAGGATCTCCACAAAAGAACAAAGATCTTCAGTTGGGCTAATCTCAGTAATGGTGAGATTCATAAATTCTTCCTTGGTATAGCGATAATGATGGATAGCAGCTTCATTCACATCAAGGAACGTCACGCTGTCTACATCATAGATTCCTCCCTAATATTTCATTACGGGGGTGTATGCATTTGCCCCTTTTAGCTTTAGGGTGCTTTTTCGTAAGTTTGCTTTTCAAAATTGTTTCACATGCTTGCTTTTGCAAACGCTAAAATAAATCTTGGGTTACAAGTTACAGAGAAGAGGGCTGATGGCTACCACAACTTGGAAACTGTATTTTATCCTTTAAAAATCAATGACGTTGTTGAGATTACGGATGCTCCTGTTACCTCTTTTGTTTCGTCAGGAATTAGTATTCCGGGCGATGCTGCGGATAATTTATGTTTAAAGGCTTACCACGCGCTGAAAAAGGACTTTGATATTCCCTCGCAACAGATAACTTTATTGAAGAATATCCCGATCGGGGCAGGTTTAGGAGGGGGTTCGTCTGACGCTGCTTTTCTTGTCAAGTTACTTAATGATAAATTTTCTTTGGGTTTGTCTATTTTGGAGATGGAAGATTATGTTCGGCCTTTGGGTGCAGATTGTGCGTTTTTTATAAGGAATAAGCCGGTGAATGCCGAAGGTAAGGGCGACGAGTTTTCTCCTGTTGAACTTAATCTTTCTGCGTATGAAATCGTTTTGGTTCAGCCGCATGTTCAGGTTTCCACCGCTGATGCCTACCGAGGAATTATCCCTTCTGTTCCTTCAAGTTCAGTTAAAGATTTGATACATTTGCCGCTTGATGATTGGAAGTCTTATATTTTCAATGATTTTGAGACGACTATTTTTAAGAAATATCCGCAGATAGAAAAAGTGAAGAGGGATTTGTATCACAGTGGGGCAATATTTGCGCTCATGAGTGGCAGCGGGTCGTCGGTTTTTGGGATATTTGCAGGGAAGGTAAAATTGGAAGCATTGGAGCGAGAGAATAAGGTTTTTTATGGATGTTAAACTTTAGTTTTTGGATATTGACGCCTTATGATATTTGCAATTAAAGAATTTAAAATATATTGAACGAACTGTAAAATGGAGATAAATCTAATACGAAAAAGCGGCAAATTTAACTTCGAGGCGGAGAACGGGACAGGGTTTAAAGTCGAGCTAGATGCTAAAGAGGCAATAGGCGGTGAAGGAAAGGGGTTTCGTCCGATGGAAATGCTGCTTGTTGGACTTGGTGGCTGTAGTGGAATTGATGTGGTAAATGTGCTCAGTAAACAAAAAGAGCCCTTAAATGACATCAAGATAAAAATCAATGCAACAAGAAAAGATGAAGAGATGCCGCCGATATTTGATGTAATCGACATTCATTTCGATCTTTACGGAGAATTAAACATGCAAAAAGTAGAACGTGCTTTGGCGCTGACTTTTGATAAATACTGCTCGGTATCAAATATTCTTGGTCGCTCCGCAACTTTGAACTTTACTTATACCATTCATAACTAAAAAATAAGATACCCGTTACCGATCATGCAAGAAGATAATTTTGAAACCCTAGCCATACGTTTGCAAATTGAGAGAAGCCAGTATAAAGAGCATTCTGTGCCATTATACTTAACTTCCAGCTACAAATTTGATGACGCTGAGGAAATGCGGGCCCTGTTCGCAAATGAAAAAGAGGGAAATGTATACAGTCGCTACGCCAACCCCAACACAGATGAGTTAATTAATAAAATGTCTGTTCTAGAAGGTGCTGAGTCGGGTTGGGCAACTTCGAGCGGTATGGCTGCTATTTTTACAACTTTCATGACTTTTCTGGCTTCCGGCGATCACGTGTTGTCTAGTCGCTCTGTCTTCGGTTCCACACACCAGTTGCTAAATAACATCTTTCCTAAATGGGGGATTACCTATTCTTACGCAGATCTTGATAAGCCTGAGCAATGGGAAAATGGTATCAACGAAAATACAAAAATGATATTTGTGGAGACGCCATCTAATCCTGGAATCGATATTATCGACTTAGAATGGTTGGTAAACCTTGCTCATAAGCGTAATATTTTGGTGGTGGTCGACAATTGTTTCGCGACACCCTATTTACAGCAACCGATAAAACTAGGTGCTGATATTTCAATACACTCAGCTACGAAGTTTATTGACGGACAAGGTCGTACTTTAGGAGGTATAATTCTGGGATCCAAAAAGTTAATGAAAGAGATTGAAGGATTCGCAAGACATAGTGGCCCTGCGATGTCGCCATTTAACGCTTGGTTGCTTTCTAAAAGTTTGGAGACTTTAGCGGTGAGAATGGACAGGCACTGTGAAAATGCGTTGAAAGTAGCAGAATTTCTGGAAGCTCAGCCAACTGTTAAGATGGTGAGGTATCCATTTTTAAAATCCCATCCTCAATACGAGATCGCTAAGAAGCAAATGAAGCAAGGTGGCGGTATAGTTACGATGGTAATTCATGGCGGGGTTGACGCTGCAAGTGCGTTCATGGATAAGCTTAAAATGTTCTCCATTTCTGCTAATCTTGGTGATACAAGGTCAATAGCGACACATCCAGCGACGAGTACACATTCAAAACTAACTGAAGAGCAACGATTAGAGGTTGGTATTGAACAAGGAACGATCCGCTTATCTATTGGTTTGGAGCATGTTGATGATATCCTGAAGGATATATCTCAAGCACTCAGTTAGTCTAGCTGATATAATCGCGGTCTTCATCGCTCAACTCATTTCTACGGTCCTCAGGGTTATCTTGGGGACCATCCTTATCATAAGTTGTAAGAGTTGTCTTAGGTTTCGCTGCCCAGTATCCAATGGCAAAGCCTATAAACGTGCATACACCTACGATTACTAATTTAGACACCTCTGCTTTAACAAATATAAAATTGAATTCTACGGCGTCAGTATTCAGCATTAGAAAGATCATTATTATTGCTGTAAGAATGACTATGGAAATGGTTTTTGCGCTCATGATTTGCGGTTAAAAGCTGTAATTTAATATTAGTTCCAATATAGGATTCTGATTGTATATTTTATTTACGAATACGACCCTTCCTCCTAGCTCAATATTAGGCTGGTAACGGAGTACGTTCATGTTACTACGCAATTCGAAGCCATATGTTTTAGGTTCGGATAAATTTGTTTCTGTACCAATGTTCTCATAGTGGCAAAATAGGCTTGCTCTTAAGTTTCTCACGTAAGCCAATGGGCCGATTTCCCAATCAGGAAAAACGATAGGAAAGCGGTAATTGAAGAGCAAAGTGTTCTCGAGTTTGCTTTTCGCTAAGATATTGTTGTAGCCGTACACGGAGTTAATCTCTCTGTCAAAACGCCTGATTCCCCATGAGTTTTGATAATTGAAGTTTGCCAGGAAGGAATGATTTCTGGCAAGACCTGGGAAGTATAGGTACCCTTCGGCAGCGAAAAGCCCTCCCATAAGGTTATTTTCGAACGGCTGATGGAGGTAACTTACTCTTAGTATCTGGGCCCACCGTGGCGCAATATCTCGCTCTGCTTGGCGGGTGCTGTGGCTAAAGGAAACGTTGTACTCCATGGGAAAATTTAAGCTCTTTATGAAGTTGGATGGGAGGTTTTCCAGTTGGTAACGTTGGGTATAGCTGCTGAGCGTATTGAGCGAAAAGCTGTAAGAATCATTAAATGAGTTTACAGTTAATGGTAAGGATGCTTGGAGTTGTACATTGTTTTCTCTCCAGTCGCCCTGTTTGACTACTTTGTTTTGTGTGTAAAAATTTCTTCTGGGCCGATTTCGATAGGTTGCAGAAAGTATTGGATAAAAAGCCTTTAAATAAAAGCCGGTGCTGTATTCAAAGCGATTGAGATCTCGATGGTAGTCAACACCAGCGAAAGAGTCAAAAGTATTAAGCAGGTTGTTTGAAACCAATTGGAGTCCGCCTTTGTACTCATCTTCCACTGTAGGATTAAGGCTATGTACGCTGAACAGGTTACCTAAAGAATGGTAAGGCTTTGATTGAAAAGTGTTGTTTGGTATGTTGGTGAAGACATTGCCTTTACTTTCCTGGCTTTGTGTTGTTGCGCCAAAATTGACGAAGGAACTGCTGTCT
>JACMPF010000084.1 GCA_014377665.1 Pedobacter sp.
AATTACACCCGCTCCAGCGCCAACATACAAATTCTTAGCAAAATTTGAGAATGAGCTCCTGTTATAATCTATAAACGCACCTAGCGCTAATTTCCCTTTTACAGTGGCGGAGGTATAGGAGTTTACAAATTGCCGCTCATAAGGATCTGTTTGAACGCTTCCCCCAACAATCTGGCCCTTTTGCAATTCGCCACCGAAGCTAAAAAATGGTGTAAAATGATAGTCCAGCGTCCCGTATCCAGCCAGATCGAAGTCATGCTTCTGAACATCGGTAAAGGAATGGGTATAGCCAATACCACCTCCGATACTTAATTTATAAAAGTTGGATTGTGCCATAACGTTTGTGCAAAGCAATAAGGCAATAAATAGAGTGCTGACTTTTTTCATGGATCTTTATATAACTTTGCTTTTTTACGAGACTATGCTAAATTATCAAAATAAAACTAATTCCCTCCAACAACGCTTCATCAAGTACGTACAGATTGATACACAATCTGACCCGCTATCAAACGCTATTCCTTCCACAGCCAAGCAAAAAGACCTTGGTAAGGTATTGGTTGAAGAACTGCTAAACCTTGAAATTAAGGATGCGCATCTGGATGAATATGGCTATGTATATGCTACAATTCCCTCAAATTCAAACAAAACCGTTCCCGTTATTTGCTTCTGCTCCCATATGGATACGTCTCCGGATTGTAGTGGACAGCATGTTAAGCCAATTATTCATAGCAATTATCAGGGACAAGATCTAGTATTGCCGGATGACAATACCATTATTTTGAAAATGATTGATCATCCTGATCTTAAAGATCAAATCGGCAATGATATTTTTACCGCCAGTGGCACTACTCTTCTAGGTGCAGATAATAAATCTGGGCTGACCGAAATCATGGAAGCCGCTGCTTTTCTGATGGCTAATCCTGAGGTAAAACATGGAACCATAAAGATTCTTTTTACCCCAGATGAAGAAATTGGAAGAGGGGTAGATAAAGTGGATCTCAAAAAGCTAGGTGCTGATTTCGCCTATACGGTAGACGGTGAAACTTTGGGTTCCATAGAAGATGAGACCTTCTCTGCTGATGGAGCTCTTTTGACAATTAATGGCGTAAGTACGCATCCTGGCTTTGCCAAAGATAAAATGGAAAGTGCGATCAAGATACTTTCAGATGTAATCAGTGCCTTACCTACTGATTGCCTTTCTCCAGAGTCTACGGAAGATAGAGAAGGGTTTATACATCCGGTTAGTTTGTTCGGTAGTGTGGAACAGGCAGAAGCGAGGTTTATTATCAGAGCCTTTGATGACGAACAGTTACAGGCCAATGGCGAATTCCTCGATGCTACAGTGCAGAATATTATCGAAGACTTCCCTAACTCAACTTACGAACTTAAGATCACGGAACAATATAGAAACATGAAGAAAGTCTTGGATCAACACCCTGAGATTATGGAAATAGGGGTGCAGGCAATCGAGCGCGCCGGTATTAAACCGAAACGTCAAAGTATTCGCGGCGGAACTGATGGTTCGAGGTTGTCGTTCATGGGGTTGCCTTGTCCTAATATTTTTGCGGGCGAACACGCGTTTCACGGTAAACAGGAATGGGCTTCAGTACAGGATATGGAAAAGGCAGTTCAGACCATCATCAATATTGCAGTTATTTGGGAAGAGAGAGCTTAGCTAAGTACTGATCCTGATCGTCTTCAAATGCGATTTCAACAATCCAGCCTTGCTTTTTAGCGAGGCTTTTTAGTGTCTGCTGGTCAACGTATATCCATTTAAACCACGCTCCTTTAACGCTTTTATACTCGTACCTGAAACTTACTTCGCCATAGTAGCCTTTTGCTGGAAAAGCCACTTCCTGGTATAGATACGATAAATCTGAGCTGTCGAATATGAGCTGTCCATCAGGCTTAAGTAATGATTTTACCGATTTAAGAAAAGACGTTAAGCCGGAGATTGTTCCAGTCAATCCGATACCGTTCATCATGAAAAGCAAGGTGTCATATGTGTCGCCGCTGTATTTGATAATGTTACCTTCGATTGCTTTTTTAAGTCCGCGCTGCTTCATGATGGTTACAGCCGAAGCAGAAATATCCATGCCTACAACATCAAATCCTCTGCTTTGTAATATGAGCGCATGGCTACCTACACCAGCTCCTACATCAAGTACTTTCCCCCTACATAACGATAGCGCTTTCAGTTCCAGGTCGGGCATCTCGCGTTCATCGCGAAAGTAAACGTCAACCGGCATTTCTTCCGGTTCATCGTAATTGTTATGTACCCAGAGTGTTTCTGAAGGTGGCTTTGAAAACTGATCTTTTAAGGCTTCACCGAAAACATCCATGAAAGCAAAGATAATTTATATTTCAAACTCCTGATGGTACTCCGGAATTTCAATGTGCTTAAAGCCTTTTTCTCTGAGCTTAACGGCAAAGTTCTGCTGCACCTCATATTCTCCGTGGACGAGAAATAACTGCTTGACTTTTTCAGGGTCCTGGCAAGCCAAAAAGCGAAGCAAGTCTTCGTAGTCGCCATGAGCACTCATAGATTTGATAGAAGCCACTTCGGCTACAACGTCAAGATCTTCTCTAAAAATCCGCACAGATTTTTTACCTGCCAAGAGCTTACCGCCAAGGGATCTCGGCTCTGCATATCCAACCATCAAAATGGTATTCTTCTTATTCCCGATGTTGTTTTTAATGTGATGCCTAATCCTACCTCCTTCTGCCATTCCCGAAGCTGAGATGATTACGCAGGGTCTAGGGTCATTGTTTAGTGCTTTAGACTCTTCTGCACTTTCAATGAACGTTAGCCCTTTGAAGTTGAAAATGTCTTTGTCAATTTTCAACACATTTTGAACTTCACTATTGTAAACTTCAGGGTGATTTCGTAGAATTTCGGTGGCTTTAATGGAAAGAGGACTGTCTACATATATCGGAACATCTAGCAGTCTGTGCTTAAGCTCCAGTCCGTTTAATGCATATAATAGCTCTTGGGTTCTACCAACGCTGAAGGCAGGAATAATGACTTTCCCTTTTTTTTCCAGGCAGGTATTGTTGATAATACTAAGGAGCACATCTTCAATAGGATCTAGATCTTTGTGAAGAGAATCTCCATAAGTAGACTCAATAATAACATAATCAGCCTGATCGAAGGGTTGTGGATCTTTTAATAAAAGGTCACCGTAGCGGCCAACATCGCCGCTAAAAGTAATGCGAGTTTCTTCCGCCTCTTCATTGATTGTTAAATGTACGGCAGCACTTCCAAGTATGTGCCCAGCATCAGTAAGGTGCAAGGTTATCTGATTGTCTATTTTGAAGTCTTCATTATAATTTATCACCTTAAATTGACTCATTGTTTTCACAACATCATCTTCAGTATATAATGGTTCCTCAACCTCTTCCTGATCCTTCCTCTTTCGATTCATATATTCAGCATCCTGCATTTGAATTTTAGC
>JACMPF010000008.1 GCA_014377665.1 Pedobacter sp.
AGGCAAAACATAGTACACCCAAGACGATTTATACTTATCAGACATCGTGATATTGGTCAGTACTGTCGTCAGCACGAACGTGCACAAATAGATCAGAAACACATAGTTATGGCCAGATTGTAACTTCTGCCATTTGCTTAAACTCCCTTCAGCTTTGCCACTAAGCGCGAAATACAAAAAGTAAATGGGCACATAAGCGAATGCAGGGTATACCTTCATCTTGAACTCTCTCGTTCTGGAAGCAAGCTTGGCAGTAATGCGAAAGCCGGCGTTCTCTACCGGATCTTTGATCAGAAAATTAGAAATCTTGTTGGCGAAATTGAATTTACCTGCATTAGCCTTGTTGATTACAGAATCGTTATTGCCTTCTGAAGTTGCCAAAACAGATAAGCTTCTGTTGAACCCTGGTGCCAATACCTTAGCTACGAACCAGAGTCCAAACACCGGAAAAATAAGTCCAACGAAAGCCAAAATTGCAGTGACAGATGTCGCCCTGCTTGCATGAAAAACCAACTCGTTTAATGCACTGATCCAAACCGGGGGTAGTAAATAGGCCCACCAATGACTGATCAAGCTAATGTTTTTAAGATCTGAAAGATTAATCAATTTCGGAATTAAATAGTAAGTGGCAAAAATCACGATCGAGAAACCGATTTGAAAATAGCTGATGATGTCTTTAAACTTCTGCGGACTAACGATCTTCATCAGCACCAGATAAACAATATTGACTAGCAGAATGCTCAGAAAAGTAGCTTCCAGAATTTGTAAGAAAAACAAGGGTATAGCGAGTACTCCGTCAATGAAGCCCATCATGATTATCCCGGGCAACCCTTGCAGCAAGGCAACCTTCAACACATAAATACTGATGTGCAAGATGCGGGAAACAGCCAGGGTACGGTCGTCAACCGGTCGAGGCACCAGAATATATTGGTCTTTCACATCAATGAGTACATTGGTGAAATCTGAGATGAGCGTAAGCGAAAGCATTACCATGAAGATCACAAAATACAACGACTGCGCTATGTAAGGGCCTTTACTCACAAACAAAATTAGACCAATAAAAACACCTATCATGATGGTAACCAAGGTAGTTAGCCATTGCCTGGAGTTATCAGACATCTGTTTGGTATTGCTTCTCCCTGCAAATAGACCGCTAGGTCTGCGGTTATCCACCTTAAGCTTAATATTCAGGATTACATGCAATTGAGCGGTATTAACCCCCATGCGCGCCAACACAGGATTTAAAAAGGTAATGAACATTAAACATATCTTATTCATATCCGCACTTAACTGAAGGCATTAATGATCGCATCAGTCTCACTCGCCTGGTTTTCCCTACCAGTTAATTTTGAAAAAATACGCTCCAAAGTATCGCTATGATTCTGTTTTAGCGACTCGAACGATCCGTCGGCAATGATCTCACCTTTGTTGATCAGCAAAATCCTATCTGAAACCTTCTCTACAACATCCATCATGTGAGAACAGTAAAATATCGTTTTCCCTTCGTTTGAAAGCCTGATAATTAGCTCCTTTATCATGATTACTGCGTTGGCATCTAAACCGGAAAGCGGCTCATCCAATACAATGATTTTCGGATCATGGATAATCCCTGCGATTAATAACACCTTTTGCCTCATTCCTTTAGAAAAGGTGTCCATTCGATCGTCTACCACTGCACCCAGACCGAATGCAGCAAGCAGCTTTCGCGCCCTTTCCTGCAGCAATACTTCCTCCATTCCATAAAGTTTACCAATGAAGTCAAGGTATTCTGCCGGACTAAGCACATCATAGATTTCCGCATTTTCTGGAACATAGCCAATCAACTTCTTAATTTCCTGAGGATGATCTGCCATGCTTAAGCCATTGATTATTACCTCACCTGCGAAGTCGGGTATTAAGCCGGTAAGGATTTTAACTGTTGTAGACTTACCTGCCCCATTTGGGCCAATATAGCCGATAACCTGGCCGGGATAGATGTCTAGGTTGAGCTCCTTAAGCACCAGTTTGGTACCATATGATTTAGAAAGCTTACGTATCTGTATGAGTGGACTGGCATTCATGGAGCGTGATTTTTAAAAAACCTAAGATAGGAAATCTAGTTGAATGTGCTTATATGTGAGGATATGAATCTTAATATTGAACAAATAAAAATAAATGATTAATTATATTTAACTTTAGATTTAGTAAAAATAAATCAGAAGTTAATCTATAAGCAGGCAGCTTCGGGATTTGGTCTTAAGTGACCAGCAGATGACAGGGACATAGCAGGGAGGTAACAGGGACTTAACAGGGAGGTTGCCCCTGTCATATGTTTGTTAACTCCTATTTAAATCCACTTTATCTACCGGTTACCTAAAAGCCTATTACTATTTTACCTTTAACCAAATATAACCTCAATGGCAATAATTAAAAAAGGAATCCTCGGAGGATTCAAAGGAAAAGCAGGAGCCGTAGTTGGCTATAGACTGATGGACCAAGATATCATGAGGGGCGTGCCCGAATTTCGATCAAGTAAACCCACAAAAAAAGAAGAAGCAAACAGATGGAAATTTAAGACTTCGCAAACGTGGCTACAGCCATTAACAGAGGTTTTGAGAGTTGGTTTTGAGGGCTACAAATTAAATTGCCATGGTTTTAATGGCGCCAAATCCTTTATCAGTTGTAACGCGGTTCATGGCCTGGACCCATTCTACTATGTAGACCCGGCCCTGGCGTGTATAAGTCATGGTAAGCTTTACGCTGGGACGGGGCTGAAGGCAGAGATCACGGCAGAAAAAAATGTGCTTTTCAGCTGGGATAAAGAGGGGCCCTTCGCCAATAATGACCGCGCAATCGCGGTGGCCTATGATATAAACGACCACTCAGCCATTTACGACATCGCATTGGCAAAAAGATCAACAGGAATGGCAACATTGGAATTGGGGGAGTACCTCCCAGGAGCAGAGGTTCACATGTATCTAGGTTTCATCACTGAAGACCGAAAAGAAAGAAGTATCAGCCAATATCTAGGAATGTTTTTGATTCCATAATGTTCGTTACCGCACAATTGTTGTTCATAACCGAACAGTTGTTGTGTGAATTTAGCTTTTAAACTTGTTTTTGAATAGTATAGGCTCTTAATTTGAAGATGGCACTACATTCGCTGAAATGAAGAAAATGTATGTCTATGTTTAAGCTCAACTTCAAAATTGCAATTGCAAATACTGTTGACGCATTGAAGTATGAGTAATCTGGTTTGTAAATGATATATTTGAGTTCGACCAATTATATCCCCCTACCCAAATGAAAAGACGTTTTCTTTCTTTACTGATCTTATTTTCAAGTTTCACTGCATTCGGCCAGATCTCTTATGAAAAAGACTATTCTACGGCGCTAGAACAAGTCCGGCTTAGGAAAACTCCTTTATTCATTTATATTACTCCAGACTCAAAAATCCCTGCAGCTAGTTATACATCCGGGATAAATTTACCTGAAGTGGTAACGTTTTATAATGATAATTTCATAAGTTTAAGGCTGCCATACGCATCACCAGAGACAAAAGTGGTGATGTCAAAATATCAAATTAGCAGATTCCCTTGTTATTTATTTCTGGATACCAATGAGAACCTAATTTTTAGAGCGTTTAATAATAATCGGGAAGCAAAGTTCTATCTTGATCTGGGTAAAGAAGTGCTTCAAAGACTGGAAAATAAAACGTCGATATTCCAGTATGAACAACAATATGCAAATGGCCAGCAGAACAAGAATTTTTTAAAAGACTATATAAACCTTAGACGCAAAACCGGAACTACGAATAATGCAACACTCATTGAACAGTATGTTAAGTTGCTTACAATTGGAGAATTTGATAACCCTGACGAGATTCTATTCATTTTAAGAGCAGGCCCTTTTGTCTATGGAAAAGCCTACAGCTTAGCTTTTAGTAATAACAAATTAGCAAATGAAACCTTCATGGCTTTACCAATTCAGGAACGAATTGACATCAATAATGTGATGTCTGAAAATACGCTAAATGAAGCGATCTTACGACGAAACCTTCCAATGGCACAGCAAGTTTCTAACTTTTCAAGAAATATCAATACCGATTACCGGGAGGGCGAGCGGCAATCCTCTTGGAAGATGCTGGTTTACTACAAAGCGATTAGAGACACCGCAAATTATTTCAGGAATGCAACTAATTACAACGACGCTTATTTTATGACGGTAAGTGTTGATTCAGTGAAAAAAGCCAAAGCAGAGAATCAGAAGAATATTGACATGATCAAAAGCTTTAAAAGTGCGAAGCCAAAAGTTACCAATGTTACACCTCCAACAGGCACTGAACCACGAAAAATGACAACGGTCATTTCAAAAACTATAACTATTTCGAGTAATTCAAATAATGTTTCAAACTTTCTAAATACAGCTGCATGGGATTTCTATGAATTCGGCACAAGAAATAACAACTACTTGAGCAAAGCCCTTTTGTGGAGCAAAAGGTCCATTGAAATGGATCCCATTCCTGCTTATTATGATACGTTAGCGCACATCTTTTACAGGATGGGGCTCTATGATGAGGCTCTGCTAAATCAGAAGAAATCAATCGAGTTAAGTGAAAAACAGCCCACGCTGAAGTCAAGCGTTGCCAACTTAAAATCGGAACTAAATAAGATGAAAGAACGGACGTTATAAAATGCTGTAGTCAAATACACTACTCCACCAAGACAGGTGAGTATTAAAATAGTTACTTTTATAGGTGTTTAATCCGATGCACTATGAATTTTACCGATCAGTTTCCTCTTCTTGAAAAATATACTTACCTCGACACCGCAAGTTCTGGACTGCTTTCTCAAAGACAAGTCAATTGGCGCCGCGTTCACGATCAGACTTTTTTTGAGCAAGGAAGTCTTTTCAGACTTACACAGGCAGCTTTCTTACATGATGTAAAGGCAACAGTAGCTAAGTTTTTTAATGCTAAAACTGAAAACAGTTTTTTAATCCCTAACTTCTCATTCGGCTTCAATACTTTATTGCAGGGGCTTGCGGAAGGACAACGTTTTCTGTTGCTTGCAGAGGATTATCCTTCTGTAAATTACGCTATTGAGAATAGGGGCCATACCTGTGAATATATAGCAATGGCTGAGCAGCTCGAGGAAAGAATTATTGATCACATAAAAACTCAAAAGCCAACCGTTTTTGCTTTTAGCCTGGTGCAATATGTCACCGGCGTGAAGCTGAGTCTGGAATTTATAAAAGACCTAAAAGCGCTCTTCCCTGATCTTTTAATCATCGCAGACGGTACGCAGTTTTGTGGGACTACAGCGTTCGACTTTGAAGCTTCAGGCTTTGACGTTTTCATGGCCAGTGGTTACAAATGGATGCTAGCGGGTTATGGAAACGGCTTCATGTTTTTAAAAGATGAGATAGCATCGAGGCTTTTCGCTGAGGCCAGAAAACGGCCATCTCCCACAGAACAATTTCTGCAGAGCAAAAGTTTACTATCCGTATACTTCGAGCCTGGTCACATGGATACCCTTAATTTTGGCACACTCAAACAATCTATCCTTTATTTTGAGGAATTAGGAATGGATTTTATTAGCAAGCAAACCCAGTCTCTAAGTGAGAAAGCGAAAGCTGCCTTTACAGAACGAGGTCTTTTATCAAAATTTGTTGCCCATAGACAAGAACATTCTTCTATATTTAACCTTACATTGAGTACCAAAAAATACCAAGAGCTACTAGCGGCTGACATTATTTGTTATCCTAGAGGGAATGGTATCAGACTGGCTTTTCACTTCTTTAACACAGAAGCTGATCTGGCGAAACTACTTGAAGTGCTTTCTAACTAATACACATGAAAATTAAATCATTTATACTCTTAGCCAGTTGCCTGGTAGCAAGTTCTGCTTCGGCACAGCAAACCCCTTCTAAAACGTACGACTTCAATAGAGCGCCACTCAAACAGGATGTATATGTTCAACTTCCGTTAGGTAGTATAAAAGCTAAAGGCTGGTTACTTAAACAGTTGGAACTTCAAAGAGATGGTTTTACTGGTCACGCTGAAGAACTGTATCCTGAAAAGGAAAACCTGGGTGCTACGTCGGACTGGCTTGGTGGTGATGGAAATAGCTGGGAAAAAGTTCCTTATTACGTTAAAGGGCTGGTTGCACTAGCCTATACTTTGGATGATGTTTCTTTAAAGGCGAAGGCAAAGAAATGGATCGACTACACCTTAGATCATCAGCAGGAAAATGGGCTTTTTGGTCCGCCAAAAATGAACGACTGGTGGCCAAGAATGCCATTTATGTACGCTGCACAGAGCTATTACGAAGCAACTAACGATAAACGGGTAATTCCTTTTCTTTCAAAATATTTTAAATATCAGCTGGCCAATCTAGATAAAAGTCCGCTTGATAGCTGGGGAAAATCAAGGGCAGGAGACAATATGGAACTCGCTTTATGGGTCTACAATAAAACCGGTGAGAAATCCCTACTAGAATTGGTGAGTAAACTAAAACAGCAGGCCTATCCATGGATCGACATCTTTAATAAGAACCAGTTTTTTTACTACGGCGATGATTACCAGCCAAAGCACATGGTTAATGTGGGACAGGCTTTGAAATTCCCTGTGGTTTATTCGCAAGTGGACATGACGGCTAACACAACCAATGCGATGCAAAATGGGATTGATCATATTATGCACGACAATGGTCAGCCTCAAGGGATTGGCGCAGGAACGGAATTTATGTCGGGCAGAAGTTCTGTTCAAGGTGTTGAAACCTGTACTGTTGTGGAATGGATGCAAAGTTTGGAGACTGCTTCACGGATTATTCATGATTCACATATTGGCGACCAGTTGGAGAAGGTAGCATTCAATGCACTGCCTGCTCAATTTAGTAGAGATTTGAAGAGCCATTCTTATTACACCTTGCCAAATCAGGTAAAAACAGCAATTGGTCAGCATGGCTTTAATCAGGATTATAATACTGGGGTGATGTTGAGTCCCTATTCCGGCTTTCCTTGTTGCAGATATAATATGCATATGGGATGGCCTTACTTTGTTAAAAATAGCTGCATGGCTACTCCAGATGGCGGAATCGCGATAAATACCTATGGGCCAATGGAAATTAGCGCCAAAGTAGCAAATGGTGTTTCAGTTACAATTAACGAAGAGACAAACTACCCATTTGATGAACAGATCAGATTAAACATCGGTGTGTCTAAACAAGCTTCTTTTCCATTAGAATTAAGAATTCCTGAATGGTGTGCAAAACCTGAAGTAATGGTTAATGGAAAACGTATGTCTGGCGTAAAATCGGCCACAATGTTCAAAATAAAAAGAACTTGGAGCAACAAGGATAAAGTTGTCCTTAACTTCCCTATGGAGATTGCTGTAGATAAACAAGTAAACAATGGAGTAAGTGTATCGCGTGGGCCATTGGTTTATTCTCTAAAAATCAAACAGGATGTCAAAAATATCAAACAGTATGCTGTTGCAGGATTTCAAGACACGGAAATATTCCCGGCATCTGCCTGGAACTATGCA
>JACMPF010000085.1 GCA_014377665.1 Pedobacter sp.
AAATTTCTTTATGTTGTTATTGTACACAGCATACATTTCAGTATCCTTTACAATCTTAAAATCTACGCTACCAACAACGTCCCAGTTATCTGAAATGATTTGATCATCAGGATTATGTTGAGCTTTAACAGCAAATCCTGAGAATAGTAAAAGTATTAAAAGAATTTTGTTCATAAATCGTCAGTTTTTAGATAATATATTCGAAATATTCGCTCGGTAAGCTTGTATCGCCGGTATTATGGAAGCAAATATACCAATTGCCAATCCTGAAACAAAGAGGTAAATTTCAGCTTTAAGTACAACTAATCCTGTTAACTTTGCCTGATTGCTTTCCTGGTAAGAACCAATAAGCTGGAGTACTATATGTCCCAACAAAATTCCAAGAATTGTTCCTGCGATAGTTAATATGATACCTTCGGAAATGATGATGAAAAACAATTTTCCTCTGGAGGCGCCTAGGGTACGCATGATAGCAAGGTCGTAATTTCTCTCTTTTAGTGAATTATAAAGATTTACGAATACACTGATTGCAGCAATTAGCATGATCATAAAAGCAAACCATTTCAGGGTGTCAACACCAACCCCGATCAAAGAAAATAGGCGTGTGCTTTCTTGAGCAGGGGATGCAGCCTGCATATTTGTCGAGCCATTTACCATTCTTGGGAACATTACTACAGACATTGGGGATCGGTATTGAATAAGAAGTGAGGTGAGCTCACGGTCATCTTCATATTTAGGTACTTCTTCATCATGGTGATCAGGGTTTTCATGCATTTCCCATACACTTTGCACATTGGTTAAGATTAGGTTATCTGTAACATTCCCCTGGCTCTCCAGAATCCCAGATACGATATACTTATGGCCCTTGTGCACATCAGTGCTACTAATAAGTCCATGTGCACCGTAAAATTTGTCGCCAACTTTTAAACGCTGTTCTTTTGCAACAGCGCTACCAATAGTGGTCTCAAATTGCTGGGACCACATTTCACCCTTCGCAACTCTGAGGTTATAAACTTTAACGAAGTTACTGTCTGTACCTACAATCCGGATCCCGTTGTAGTTATCACCCAGTGCGAGTGGTACAGCGCGTTTTACGAATGGACTGTGTGCGAGTTCCATCGCTTCCTTTAGTGGTATATTCCCTGTTGGAAAATCCATGTAATAAATGCTGCTCAATATCAATTGAAGCGGACTGCCTTTGGCACCTACTACCAGGTCGATATCTTTCGAGTTATTTTCTAGCTTATCACTAATCTGGGTTGATGCTAGCAGAAGTATCGTTAATATGCCTGTGCCAAAAGCGATTAGCATGACATTCAAGGCAGATGATAACGGTTTAGACCATATGCTTTTCCAGCTAATTTTTAGTGGACTCATAGCAATTCGTATCTATGGATAAATGCTTCCTTAACTCTATTGTCGTGCGTTGCCACAATCAGTGTAGCCTTATTCAAATTTGACTGACCCAATAGTAAATTCAGAACCGCTAATGCGTTAGGGTCATCCAGGCTGGAGGTAGGTTCATCAGCAATCAGCAATGAAGGTTTATTTATTACGGCCCTTGCAATTGAAACTCTTTGAAGCTGCCCCTGACTCAGTTCATTGGGGTAGGCATTTGTTCTGTCTGCAATATCTAAAGATTCCAAAACCTCAGAAATACGTTTATGATCTTCCTGAAGGTTAGCAAAGCTTTGCGCCATTGCGAGGTTCTCTGCAATGGTAAGGCTCTTGATTAGATGAGGACGCTGGAAGACAATTCCAATATTACGGCCTCTAAATTGGTCGAGCGCTTTTGACCCCAGGTTATAGATGGAAGTATTATCTATTATTACCTCCCCATTACTTGGTTTCAATATACCTGTAAGAATATGTAATAAGGTAGTTTTTCCGCTTCCAGAGGATCCAAGTAATAGCCATTGCTCAGCGGTACTGATTTCCCAATCTTTAAAAGGGATCATTTTATCAGCATTATAGCTATGTGCAACAGATTTTAGGGTGATCATAAGTGTAAATACTGAAGAATAAATCAATCGTGTCTAAGACGACTATATATTATTTGATTCCCCTTAAAGTAGCAAATTCTTCTGAACTAATATATTCATCATAAGTCATCATCTTGTCTACTCCACCGTTTGGAGTAAGCTCAATGATACGTGTAGCAACAGATTCGGTCAAAGCGTGATCTCGCGAAGTAAATAAAGCTGTTCCTTTAAAGTCCTTCAAGCCATTATTTAATGCGGTGATGGATTCCAGGTCCAAGTGATTAGTTGGCTCGTCTAACAACAAAAGGTTAGCATGCTTCAGCATCATTTGGGAGAACATGCAGCGCATTTTCTCACCTCCAGACAAAACCTTAACATTTTTAAGAACTTCTTCCCCAGAGAAAAGCATTCTTCCTAAGAAACTTCTAACAAACTGCTCATCCTGATCTGTGCCAGAGTATTCACGAAGCCAATCCACCAAGTTCTCGTCCTTATTTTCAAAGTATTGAGAGTTGTCATTAGGAATATCGGCAATGTTGATGGTAACGCCGAATTTGAAATTACCAGTATAATTCTTTTCTCTTCCGCTTAAAATATTGTAAAATGCAGTGGTAGCCAGACTATTTTGTGAAAGAACCGCAATCTTATCACCTTTGTTAACCATGAAGCTTACATTTTTAAACATGACCTCCCCATTCAGGGTACAAGATAAGTTCTCCACCTGAAGTATCTGATCACCAGCTTCCCTTCCTAGGTTGTTGAATAGGATAGCTGGATATTTGCGGCTTGAGGCCTTAATTTCTGAAATATCAATTTTATCTAGTGCTTTTTTACGCGAAGTCGCCTGTTTTGACTTAGAAGCATTTGCGCTAAAGCGTTGAATAAATTCCTGAAGTTCTTTTACTTTCTCTTCTAGTTTTTTATTCTGATCGCCTCTTTGTTTAAGCGCTAACTGACTTGACTCATACCAGAATGTATAGTTACCGGAGTAAATACTCATCTTTGCGAAATCAATATCTACGATGTGCGTACAAACCGCATCCAGAAAGTGCCTATCGTGAGATACAACTAAAACGATACTTTGATAATCAGCCAAAAAGTTCTCTAACCAAGCAATGGTGTCAATGTCCAAATCATTGGTAGGCTCATCCAGTAAAAGGATATCCGGATTACCAAATAAAGCCTGTGCAAGGAGTACACGTACTTTTTGATTACCATCGAGCTCTTTCAACTGCTTGTAGTGATGCTCCTCTTTTATGCCGAGACTGCTTAACATAGTTGCTGCGTTGCTTTCCATGTTCCATCCATCCATTTCAGCAAACCTATTTTCCAGCTCTCCTGCACGTTCGCCGTCTTTGTCAGAAAAATCCTCTTTCAAATATATTGCGTCTTTTTCTTTCATGATGTCGTACAAATCCTTGTGCCCCATCATGACTGTTTCAATTACTGTAAATTCATCAAATTCGTAGTGATTTTGGTTCAGTACAGCCATTCGCTCACCTGGAGTAAAGGCAACGGTTCCAGACGTTTGGTTCACGTCACCTGAAAGTATTTTAAGAAATGTAGACTTACCAGCACCATTTGCGCCAATTACGCCGTAGCAATTTCCTTGGTTAAATTTTAGGTTGACATCTTCAAATAAGGTGCGTTTTCCGTAACGGAGTGATAGGTTAGATACTGAAATCATATATTACAAATAAGCCGCAAAGGTAAGTATTATTTATAAATTGATTTAAACAGCAACTTATTAGTTTTGTGCTTAAAATAAACAAATGGATAAAGAACAACTAATAGATGTGCTTTCCCAACCAATGCAGTGTCAAATGGTCACGAATTTGACCAGAATACTAGAATCAAATGATATTGATATTGCAGATGTTTTTGAGGTCAGCATACATAGTAAAAAAGAAGTTGCTTTTAGAGCGGGATGGATGCTGGAATTTTTGTTGATCAACAAGCCACAAATTTTTGTCAACCATCTGAGTACGCTTTTTATATACTTGCCACTTACAAAGAATCAATCTGTAATGCGCCATTATTCAAAAATGGTTTCTTTGCTAACTGATAAGAAAGTTAACCCAATTTATCGATCTGAAGTAACAAAAATTGATTTTGATATAGTTATAGAATTACTATTCCGTTGGTTGGTAGAGGACAGTACTTTGGTAGCAAGTAAGGTTCATTGTATGCAAGCGCTTGCTCATTTAAGTAGACATTTTGACTGGATCACAAATGAACTCTTACAAACAATTATTTATTTAGAAGACAAAGAAAGCATAGCGTTCTTCGCTAGGGCGAAAGCGGTAAAAAAGATTTTGATCAAAGGAAGAAGCATAAAATGAAATAATTAAGCAGATACTGTAAAGAGCAAACTATGCTCCCACACCTAAGTTAAGTAGACCCTGGAGATTTGTTGTATTTAGAAATGACGGTAAATTCTTTCAGCAGAAGCTTTGAACACCGGGAGGGGCTTATTGGAGTTCTCCCGAAATAATTGCAAAATTGAAGGATTATCTTAACTTAGGGGAACAAGAAAAATGTTTTGGCTTGTTTTACGTGGGTATCATAATCAGAAAACGAATACAGCTACACAGACGCCAATTGATAAAAAGATCAAATGGATAGACTTATAAGTTATGCAAGTAATTAAAAATCAACTATATCAACAAAGCTTAACCTTTATTGAACAAAGAATTCAAACCGCTGAAACGGCATTACAACAAGCCAGGGAAGCTAGTAACGATGACACAAAGAGCAGCGCTGGAGACAAATATGAAACCAGCAGAGAAATGCTGCAACAAGATATTGACAGGAATAAACGTTTGTTAATAGATGCTCAAGACAATTTGCGTGTATTACAATCAATAGATTCATCAATTAAATCAGAGAACGTAATCCACGGAAGCTACGTGATCACCAATCAAGGTTCCTTCTATATAAGTGTTAGCGCCGGTCAGCTGCACGTTGGCGATAAGACAATCTTTGCAATTTCGCCTGCATCGCCAATTGGTAAATTGCTCCTGGATAAGAAAAAAGGGAGCAGGTTTGAATTCAATGGTAAAAAATACCAAATCGAAAGCGTCGAGTAAAAAAAGAACAGCTTAAAAGCTGTTCTTAATACTATTGCTAAGCGTTTTCGGACTCCAATATCCGCTTGCTATAATTCTTCGTATGGTGAACAAGGGTTCTCTTTCGTCACGTTTTGTAGATAGCGCAAAAGCCATCTTGAATCCTCTTTTCTTTAGTTCCGGAATTCCTTCCGCATTCCACAACCCAAAAGGATACGCAAACTCAGTCATTTTTTTGCCAGTGATCTCCTCTAACTTTTTAGTAGGCTTATCAAGTTGTTCTTCCCAGTCTTTACCAGTGTACTTTTTAAAGTTTTTATGGTCGTAAGTGTGGCTTCCTATTACATTTCCAGCGTCTGAAAGCGCTTTTATTTGTTCTTTGCTCATGTAATCTACGAACTTTCCTTTTCGACCAATAGATACAGTCATGATAAAATACACTGCTTTAAAACCATATTTCTTTAAAGTTGGCGCTGCTACCGTGAATTGATCCATATCTGTATCATCAAAGGTGAACATTATTGGTTTACTTGGCAAAGAAGCTCCCGTATTCAAATAGGCATACAACTGATCTGGAAGGATAGAATGATAACCGCTATCAGCAAGCATCTTAACTTGATCCTTAAAATTCTGTTCTTCGACAATATAGTCCTTACCCACTTTGCCATCGGTAGGCTTCCAGTTCCTAATCTGATGATAGCAAAGGATTGGCACTTGTTTGCGGGCAAGAACAGTTTTGGGATCCGCTACTTTAATTTTGTTGACATCAATCTTGTCAGTTGTTGATGTTTGTTCAACTGTCTTGCCATTTTCATTCTCTGAAGAAACTGTTGTAGAATCTTTTTTGTCTCCGGAAACGTTACTTGTTTCTGATTTTGATTGGCATCCGGTAGTGATAATTACCGCTGCGGTGAATAAGAATAATAGGTATTGCTTCATTTAGAAATATTTTGCTGCAAAACTATAAAATCAACTGATCATATGATACAATAGCTATCATTTTTATTACAATTAATATCCCTGCAAGAATATTTTAATCAATAATTTAGGCAGCTAATTTATTAACATCATGAAGAGACTTTACATTCTATTTTTTTTGATTTCGTTTGTTTGTTTTAATGCTGTATCACAGGTTAAAACCTACACAATGTCGGAGGTTGTTCCACTATCCCCAAAAGCAAATTACCAGCTGGCTTCCAGATTCTCTCCCAATAAAGTTAAAAAAATGGTATATTCTACTGCAGTAGATCCTCATTGGTTGAAAACCAGCAATCGTTTTTGGTATGAATATGAAACTCCGAATGGTAGAGAATGGTATATGGTAGATCCAGTTGCTAAAAACAAACAGAAAATATTTGATAACGCTAAACTGGCCGCAGAGATCACAACAATTATCAGAGATCCATTCGATGCACAACATTTGCCATTGATGAACTTAAAGTTTTCTGCTGATGAGAGAAGCTTGACCTTTGAGATTCTAAGCACAATAGACGAGTTGAAGAAGGATCGTAAAGACAAGAAAGCTGCAGATTCTTTGCAGAAAAAAATCTTCAATTTCAATTATGTTATTGCGACTCAAAAGTTAACCGAAGTGCCAAATTTTACTAAGCCAAAGGCAAAACCTATGTGGGGTTCGGTTGCGCCCGATTCATCAGCAATCATATTCTCTAGAAATTACAACCTGTACTGGATGGATAGGGAGAATTATAAAAAAGCAGTTAAAAATGAAGAAGATAGTACTATTGTTGAACAACAACTAACTAAAGACGGTGTTAAGTTTTATTCGTACGGAAGTGACGGAGATGGCGAAAATAATGAAGAAGAAATAAAAAATATTAAAAAAAGGAAAAGAGCATATGTGTTATGGTCTCCGAATTCTAAATACTTCGTACTTGATCGCACGGATTCAAGAAAGGTAAAAGACCTTTGGGTAATCAATAACGTTGCTGTTGGGCGTCCAACTTTAGAGAGCTATAAATATCAAATGCCTGGTGAAAAGGAATCACCTATAGATGAGCTTCTACTATTCAATTTTGGTGCTAAGACATTTAAAAAGCTCGATGTCTCAGCATTCAAAGATCAGTCCGTTTCTGTATGGTCCGCTCCATCGTTAAATAAAGATAGAGATAATGAATTCAGGCCATCTTTGTGGTTAGGAGATAATAGCAAGATATATTTCTCCCGCACTAGCAGAGACTTGAAAAGAATTGATGTCTGCAGCATAGATATAGCTACCGAAAAAGTTACACCTGTAATAGATGAGCGCTTCAACACTTACGTAGAAATTTCGCGTCCGGGATTGGTAAATGGAGGAAATGAATTGATCCATTGGTCGGAAAGGGATGGATGGGGTCATTTTTATCTGTTTGATAGAACGGGAAAAATGAAGAACCAGATCACTAAAGGTTCTTTTCATACAGAAAACATCATTAACGTTGATCAAAAAAACCGCATCCTTTATTTTACTGCAAATGGCAGAGAAGATAAAGAAGATCCATACTATTACCATTTATACAAGATCAACTTTGACGGAACAGGTATGAAACTGCTCGATGCTGGCAATTTTGACCATGCAATTAGTATGAATGATGAAGCAAAGTTCTTTGTAGACAATTCATCAAGAGTGAATACTGCGCCCAGGTCTGTACTGTTAGACAATACTGGAAAGGTAGTTATGAATCTTGAAACTACAGATCTTAGTCTTTTGATAGCGAGTGGCTACAAATTTCCAGAACCATTTAAGGTTAAGGCTGATGATGGGGTAACTGACATCTATGGTGTAATGTATAAGCCATTTGATTTCGACCCAAATAAAAAATATCCAATAATTGAATATGTTTATCCTGGGCCGCAAACTGAGTCTGTGAATAAGTCATTCACAAAAAGCATGGACAACACTGATCGCCTTGCCCAATTGGGTTACATCGTTATCTCGGTAGGTAATAGAGGCGGTAATCCTGCAAGATCAAAGTGGTACCATACTTTTGGCTATGGAAACCTTCGTGACTATGGATTGGCTGATAAAAAGGCCGCTATTGAACAACTGGCGGATAAGTATAAATTCATTGATGCTACCAAGGTGGGTATTACAGGACATTCTGGTGGTGGATTTATGTCTACAGCTGCAATGCTAGTATATCCTGATTTCTTTAAGGTGGCGGTTTCAAAAGCAGGTAATCATGACAATAGTATCTATAACAGATGGTGGAGTGAGAAACATCATGGTGTTAAAGAGATCATTTCAGCAAAGGGCGATACAACTTTTACGTATGACATTGACAAGAACCCCCAAATTGCAAAAAATCTTAAAGGACATTTGATGATCATGACCGGTGATATCGACAATAACGTGCATCCGGCCAATACCATTAGATTGGCAAATGCGTTGATGAAGGAAGGAAAACGATTTGAGTTTGTGATTTTACCGGGTCAGCGTCATGGCTTTGGTGACCTTACGGAGTATGCTTTCTGGAAGCTGGCTGACCATTTCAATAAGTACCTTATCGGGGACTTCGAAACACCAGACCAGGTTGACATGATCGAGATAGATCGCGAGCTTGAAAGAAAAAAATAATTTCTTGTTTGAAAAAAAGCTTTATATTATAAAACCTTTACACCCAAAATATATGTTATCTAAAAGATGAGACTATTAATAGAACGAAAACCAGTAAAAGTATATCCCGATCCTAAAAGGGTAATAGCAAGATTTTTTTTCAACGGAGATCAAAGAGCAATAGATGTAGTTAAACATGTAATGAGTCTGAGCGACGTTGAAGTTTTTGGAATCATTTCTCCACTTCTTCAAGAATATTCAAAGAGACACCGTAATATCACAAAAATACTCACCCGGCACTGCAAAAAAGTAAAGCACTGTATTGAGGATGCCGGATTTGATTATGAGGATCTGGAAAAATACCACAGGCTATTGATTGGTTCGTACTTCACACATGAATACTCAATTGAATCAGCGGCTTTCTTCAACCCTTCTATTGTTGAAGACCCCGATCAGTCAGATCTTGTGGAGGGCGAACGCAGGGTTATAATCAGCTTCAGGGCCGTAGGAGAGGGGCACATTTCTTCCGTAGTATTCAGGAGAGCATTAATAGATCGCAATAATGATATTACTGTAATACCTGCCGGAAACTATATCGACGAGGCTGAGGTGATAAAGAACGCTGTTTACAATAAAAAGCTATTTTTAAAGAAAGGAGTTGATTCAAAAATTCAAGTAGAAGTACTGGATGAAGTGGGCGTACAGTTAGAAGATAAGTTTGACTATGCTACACTCCGTAAGATTATTTTGGATTCTAAAAATCTTCAGGAAGAAGATATGAAGAAGCTGGAATACGATAAAATTCTGTGGCTGTCTGATACCTACCATGAGATCAGTTTTTCCAGGGATACGGATATCTCAGACCGGGTAATTTTCCCTATATCTGAGTTCGAACGTAAGGGTATTGAAGATGCCAGGTTTGTTCGTTTTGTGAAAGATGACGGTTCGATAGTATATTACGCTACCTATACCGCATTTGATGGTGCTATGATCATGCCTAAATTATTACAAACTACCGATTTTTATGATTTCAAGATTAGTCCCTTACATGGTGTAGGAGCACAAAACAAGAACTTGGCGCTTTTTCCACGTAAAATCAACGGTAAATACGCGATGATGTCAAGAATTGATGGTTGTAACAATTATTTGATGTATTCTGATAAATTAACCGTCTGGGACAACCCTGTTAAGCTACAAAGCCCTAAGTATCCTTGGGAGTTTATTCAAATCGGTAACTGTGGCTCGCCAATCGAAACAGAAGCAGGCTGGCTTGTGATCACTCATGGAGTAGGACCAATGCGCCGGTATTGCTTAGGAGCTAGTCTTTTTGATCTGGATGATCCAGCTATCGAAATTGGAAGGTTAAGAGAACCCTTAGTTATTCCAAATAATGATGAGCGGGAAGGATATGTGCCAAATGTATTATATTCTTGTGGTTCCATTATTCACAATGGTGAATTGATTATACCCTACGGCTTATCAGACTATTGCTCATCTTTTGCAGGCGTATCGCTGGATGTATTATTAGATAGGCTTAAAAATCCAGAAGGTTTATAAAGAAAGCCATCCTACAATATTTTATGGTAGAGGGCGATGTAGTCTTCTACCATTTTTTTTTGAGAGAATCTTTCCATCGCCCAGTTTCTACAAGTAAGCCTTTCAATCCCTGGCAAATCTTGAACAGCATTAGCCGCTTCCTCTACATTATTAACGAGGAAACCAGTCTGTCGGTCATTGATCAATTCAGGCATAGAACCCTTGTTGAATGCAATAACAGGTGTGCCGCATAGCATAGCCTCTGCAACACTTAATCCAAATGGTTCTTCGAAGCTAATTGGATGCAATAATGCAAGCGCATTACTTAATAATTCGTTCCTTTTCTCCGGTCCGGCAGAGCCGATAAATTCAATATCGCCTTTCAAAAAGGGCTCGACTTTTTCCCTAAAGTATTCTGAATCTTGAACTATGCCTGCAATGATCAATTTTTTATTTGTTTTCAGTGCAATTTGTATGGCTTCTGCAGTTCCTTTGTCTGGATGTATTCGACCAAAAAATACTAGATAATCATCCGGTTGATCGTTAAAATGGAAGGCCTCAGTATCCAATCCATTGTAAATAGTCGCCTTATAAGATAAAGAGGAGTGTCTGTTTGAATTGCTGATAGAAACATAGTTCCCTATAGAATTATATTTCTGATAAACCCTTAAAATCTTTTCTGAAGAAAACCCGTGAATGGTAGTAATCAGCGGAGTTTTAATAAGTCCACTATAACTTAATGGTAGAAAGTCGTAGTGATTATGAATGATGTCAAAGTCTCCGGCTTTTTCCATCAGATTGCTAATGTGGAGACATTCTACAACTTTGGCATCCTGATTCCGGTCTTCTTCATATCCGATCTCTATCACTGAATCCAAATTCCCATCTGTTATAGAATCGCCAGTGGCGAAAAGCGTAACATCTAACCCACTATTTACTAACCCTTCCGTTAGGTTTGATGCCATTTGTTCCCAAGGACCGTAGTGGCGTGGAGGAGTTCTCCACGCTATCGGTGCTAATACTGCTATCTTCATTAAATTAAAATGCCTGCTTTTGAACTGCTGTAAGGTCGCTGCTTTGGATAAACTCATATTCAAACTCCATGGCTTTCAGTACTACCAGGTGAGATATCCAATAAGCCAGTGTACTTTCTGCACCTTGATTTCGGTTTATCCCATAAGTTTGTAAGCCGTCTGCACATCCTTTAGTTTCATGATCAAACAATGGAATCCGAAGTACATTTTCTCCTAGGAACCACTGATAGGAGATATACATTTGTTTAATATAAGTTTTATCATGAGTGATCTCATATGCTTTGAAATACATCAAAACCATTGCCATAGTTTCAATTGCTTGCTGATCGTATATAGCCATATCAGGACCGTCTTTAAATAACCAGCCATCATTTCCAACAGGATTCAGATACCCACTGATCAGCGTCTTTTGAGTCAAGTATTCCATACTTTCGAAAGCGATGTCATATGCTTCCTGATCTTTGCTAATTTCATAGTAGCTCATCAATGCCAAAGGAAGAATGGCATTATCGTAAGTCATTTTCTCTTCGAACCAGTGCCAATGCCCTTCTTTATTTTTCCTGTAAGCTGCTTTTAAAGGCTCAGCTAGCTTATCAAGTTGATCTTTAATGTGCTCATCTCCTGGATGGGCTTTTATGAAATGTGTTAAGCCAATTATCGTATTTCCCAAGCCCCTAAGATGCTTTAAATCCTTAAAATGCGGAACCGATCTTAAAAACAACTCTTTGGCAAATTCTCTGTAAGAGTTGTTTGGAGCATTATTGATAAGGTAACCCAGCGACCATATCGTTCTTCCAAAAGAATCTTCTGTGCCCACCTCATCCAGATATTCTCTTCTAAAACTTAAAAAGTTTCGGAAATTTCCGTTGTCACACTGCATGTATTGAATGTAGCTCAAATAAATTGGCAGAAGATCCAGCGCTACTTTACTCTTGTTTTGCTGATAAGCAAGTATTGTCAAAATCAAAGCTCTGGCGTTATCATCAACGCAATAACCCTCTTTCAAATTTGGGATACCATACTTAGCATGCTGAACAATACCAGTATCGTCGGTCAAGCGTTGGATATGAGCCAAATTGAAAGCAGGCATGATATCTGGATCAATAATTGGCTTACCTCCTGTTTCCTTTTCTGAAAGATATTTGTCAATTGCTTCATTAAGAACATCTACAAAAACATCTCCTGTACTTGGCCAGCGAAGGTGTAACCCATACTCGTAGGCATTAGCTTTTAACAGTTTAAGTTTGTCTTCATCCGCAAAAAGTTCATTTACAATTTCAGCTAATTGATCAGATTTTCTAAAATCGAATAACTTTCCACGGTGGTCTGAAAGTAATTCCTGCGCATGCCAGTATGGGGTTGAAACTACAGCTGCACCGGCTCCCACTGCATAAGAAAGTGTGCCGCTCGTTATTTGTGCTTCATTTAAATAAGGAGTGATATACATGTCACAAGCTGTTAGATAGTCGTAAAGCTCTTCTTCAGAAACAAATTTGTTTATGAATGTGAGGTTTTCTTCAACATTTAAATTTTTAGCCAGTCTTTTTAAACTGTCTCTATATTCCTCACCAGAATTTCTGATTACACCGGGATGTGTAGTTCCCAAAATAACGTACATCACATTTGGGTTCTTCGCTACAATAGCAGGAAGTGCTTCAATAACAGTCTCTAAACCTTTGTTTCTGCTAATCAAACCGAAAGTAAACAATACTTTTTTTCCTTTAAATGCAATCGAATTCTTTATCGGGTTGTCTTCTTTTGGCTCAAGATCAGGGACACCGTGTTCAATAAGTTGGATTTTGTGATACGGTATGCCATATATACTAGTTAGAAAGCCGACAGCGCGGTGACTCATCACCACAATTCTTGAGGAGTATTTCGCAATCTCACGCAAAACAGTGAGCTGCATATGGTTAGGATCCTTTAAGATCGTGTGAAAAATGGTGATTAATGGTTTCTGCAATCTCGCAATTAACGGAAGAATGTAAACGCCGCTTTCACCACCATATATTCCATACTCGTGCTCCAAGATACAAGCATCTGCTATACTGGTATTGATATAATCTGCTGCTTTGATATAATCTTTTTGATTTTCTTGCCTGATAACATGCTTCACCTCTTTTGGATACTCGTATTCATCAAGCGAGTCAGCATCGTTCATAGCAACAACAAAACTTTCTTCGGAAACAGCATTTTTATTAAAGCCTATAGCTTTTAGGAGATTATGATTAAACGTTGCAATGCCACATTCGCGTGGAGGGTAAGAGGATATGTAAGCGATTTTCATGATTTATAAGTGTCTTAATAATACAACAAAAAAAACGTACGAATGTTCTATATTCGGGCGCTTTGGCAACAATAATTGCTACGTGGTTAAACAAAATTAACACTCACATCAAAACTGTTTAATCTTTAACAAAACAGGAAGGTAAGATTTCTTAATAGTAAGAATGGTACCAGTCCCAGTTGATTACTTATTATTTACGAAAACGAACTGATTATCGAACATGTCCAGTTTAATCTTACTTTCTTTATCCACTTTTCCAGCAAGGATTTCTTTAGACAGTTCATTTAATATACGTTTTTGAATCACTCTTTTCAATGGTCTGGCTCCGAACTGTGGATCATAACCCAGTTCTGCAAGCCAATCTAATGCTTCTGGAGAAGCCTCAATCGTTATGCCCATGTCTGTGAGCGTATCCTGGACATGCTTAAATTGGAGGTCAACAATATTTCTAATTTCAACTCTGGTTAGAGGGGTGAACATAATCAGCTCATCTATCCTGTTTAAGAATTCTGGTCTGATGGTCTGCTTTAGTAATTCAAATAGCTCACTTTTGGTTTTCGCCACTACCTCATCCCTGTTCTCATCGTTTAATGACTTAAAGTTGTCCTGAATGAGGTGAGATCCAATATTAGAGGTCATAATAATGATGGTATTCTTGAAATTTACTACCCTTCCTTTATTGTCGGTCAATCTTCCATCGTCTAAGACTTGAAGAAGAATATTGAACACGTCAGGATGTGCCTTTTCGATTTCATCTAATAATATTACTGAATATGGTTTTCTTCTTACAGCTTCAGTTAATTGACCACCTTCATCATACCCAACATATCCGGGAGGCGCGCCGATTAATCTTGATACAGCATGACGCTCCTGATATTCACTCATATCAATTCTCGTCATTGCGTTTTCATCGTTGAAAAGAAACTCAGCCAACGCCTTGGCCAATTCTGTTTTACCAACTCCAGTTGTCCCCAAGAAAATGAACGAACCAATTGGTTTACGTTTATCTTGCAATCCGGCTCTAGATCTTCTAATGGCATCAGATATTGCTTCAATAGCTTCGTCTTGTCCAGCAACTCTTTTGTGAAGTTCATCTTCCAAATTAAGCAGTTTCTCACGCTCACTCGAAATCAGTTTGGTGACAGGAATTCCCGTCCATCTTCCCACTACTCCAGCAATATCATCAGCAGTAACCTCTTCCTTAAGCATTCTGCTTTCGCTTTGTTGACTTGCAAGGGTTTCCTTAAACTTTTCAACCCGATCCTGAGCTTCCTTAATCTTTCCATAACGGATTTCCGCAACCCTACCGTAATCACCGGCACGCTCGGCCTGATCTGCCTCTAGTTTATAGTTTTCTACTTGTTCTAGTTCATTGTTGATGTTGTCAACCAAATCTTTCTCGCCCTGCCATTTCGCTTTGATTTCATCTCTTTCGGCAGACATATTAGCTATCTCTTCTCCAAGGCTAGCGACTTTTTTTGTATCATTTTCCCTCTTAATCGCCTCTCTTTCAATTTCAAGCTGCATGATCTTACGGTTCAATTCATCCACTTTTTCAGGAACGGAATCCATCTCCAAACGAAGCTTTGCGGCGGCTTCATCCATCAGGTCAATGGCCTTATCAGGTAAGAAACGGTCGGCGATATAGCGTTGTGAAAGTTCAACAGCAGCAATGATCGCTTCGTCTTTAATCCTAACTTTATGGTGTGTTTCGTAGCGTTCTTTTAGTCCCCGCAAAATAGAGATTGCATCTTGTGTATCAGGTTCATCTACCATTACTTTCTGAAAACGCCTTTCAAGTGCTTTGTCTTTCTCCAGATATTTTTGGTACTCATCAAGCGTTGTTGCACCTATAGCACGCAATTCTCCTCTTGCCAGGGCAGGTTTTAATATATTGGCAGCATCCATTGCACCTTCGCCGCCACCTGCGCCTACCAGCGTATGAATCTCATCAATGAAAAGGATGATATCGCCATCACTTTGGCTAACCTCTTTTACTACAGCTTTTAGCCGCTCTTCGAATTCTCCTTTATATTTTGCACCAGCGATTAAAGCACCCATATCTAAAGAGTAAACTGTTTTGCTCTTTAAGTTGGTAGGAACGTCTCCCTGGATTATCCTAAATGCGATTCCTTCCGCTATGGCAGTCTTACCTACTCCTGGTTCACCGATTAAAATAGGATTGTTTTTAGTACGCCGAGAAAGTATTTGTATTACCCTTCTAATCTCGTCATCGCGGCCAATTACTGGATCCAATTTACCAGATTCTGCATATTCATTTAAATTCCGCGCATACTTGCCAAGCGCTTGATAAGTTGCCTCGGCATTTTGATCGGTAACGCGATTGTCTCCGCGCAGACTTACAATCGCTTTTTTAAGGTCTTTTTCATTTACACCCTGATCTTTCAGCAAATTAGACGTAGCATCGCTGACTGATAAGATCCCTAGCAGTACATGTTCAACAGAAACAAATTCATCTTTAAACTCTTTCAAATAGGATTGTGCTTTTTGTAAAGCTGAATTGCTTCCAGAAGTTAAATACGGACTACTTCCGCTAACTTTTGGAAACTTCCCGATTTGGGCGTCGAGATTCTGATTTAGGACATTTAGATTTACATTTAGCTTCTTCAATACATAAGAAACAACATTTTCATCAACAGTAAGCAAGCCTTTAAGAAGGTGTGCGGTCTCAATAGCTTGTTGTTGATTGCCTTCTGCTATTGCTGAAGCTTGTTGAATTGCTTCCTGAGCTTTTATCGTAAAGTTGTTGAAATTCATACTTACAAGCCAACAAACCTAGTGCCAGCAGGTTCGCCCATTCAATATCGGAAATTATGTCTGATAATAGAAGTGCTGAATGTCTATATGTCTGGTAAATAGTATTTTATACTGAAGAAATATTTTACTATTATCTCAAGATCTCTTTAAGACGCTCGGTTTGGTGATCTGCCAGTTTCTGCAGAGGACCTGAGGCAAGCATTTTCATCATCATATTCAAATCAGCTGTAAGGATATGCTTTGCAACTGTACCACCTTGTCCATTATCTTCAACAGTCCATTTCAACTCGACATCGAAAGGTGGCTTTTCGGTAGGAATAGCAGTTAATTCTTTGTTCTCGATACGTTCAGATATTTTGATAGCTAGTTTAGCCATATTCTGAATAGTAAAACTTGCCTCGTCTTTGGTAGATGACCAGTTATAAATATTATCCGGCATTAATTGTTGATGGTTGTTCAAATCTGCCAAAAACTCATAAACCTTTGCAACCGGAAGGTTAATCTCTGTACTGCTTTCTATAACTGTCATAGTATAATTAAGGATTATTGTTCTAATTTATTATCCCATTCAGAGGGGTTTCTACGCCATTTTGTAAGTAAGTCTACATCATTCTGAGCAATAAAGCTATGCTCGGCAGCGTAGGATATCAATGTGTCGTAATTTGATAAAGTTGCATACCTACACTTCGCAGCTTTGAAGTTTTCATCAGCCTGGTCGAAACCATATGTAAAGATGGCAACTAGACCCGCAACTGACAGTCCTGCATTTCTTAGCGCTTCGACGGCCTGTAGACTACTTTTTCCTGTAGAAATTAAGTCTTCAATTACTACTACGCGTTGTCCTTCCACAATTTCCCCCTCTATTAGGCTACCTGTTCCATGCTCTTTTGCTTTAGCTCTCACATATGCAAATGGCAAACCAAGCTCTTGAGCAACTAAAGCACCCTGAGGAATTCCTGCAGTGGCAACGCCTGCAATTAAATCAACCGATCCGAATTCTTCTTGTATCAATTGTGTAAGTTTTTGTCTGATGTACGTTCTGATTGAAGGATGAGAAAGAGTTACTCTATTGTCGCAATAAATTGGCGATTTCCAACCAGACGCCCATGTAAATGGATTATTAGGTTGCAATTTTATTGCCTTAATTTGTAATAGAAATTCAGCTACCTTTAATTCAATCTCACTTTTAATATACATGGCTCAAAAATACAGAATTTATATTAACGACAATACTTTGTTCATCGCAGAATTTGCGCCCAAGCAACTGAAGAGAATTCAACGACTTGATGCAGAGGATTTTGATTTTCCAACATTCTATAAAAATATAGGCAAGGATACTGTTCAGGATTACATCCTAATTGACGCAGATCCTAAGAGACTTTTCAATAAGATCAAAAAAAGCTGCGAGTTGATCAAAGCAGCGGGAGGATTAGTTAAGAGTGCAAAGGGAAATTACCTATTCATTTTTCGCAATAAAAGGTGGGATCTGCCTAAAGGTAAGGTAGAAAAAGGGGAAAAAATCAAGGAAGCAGGGTTAAGAGAAGTAGAAGAGGAATGCGGGGTAAAGATCTATACCAATGATAAAAAGTTATGCAAAACCTTTCATGTTTATACCCTTGGTAACAAGATTGTTTTGAAGAGAACAAATTGGTACAGCATGACGGTAAAAGCTGAGCCTAAATTGATTCCTCAAAAAGAGGAAGGTATCACTAAAGCGGTATGGCTTGGAGCAGATGAATTGAAACCAATATTAAAAAACACTTTTCCCTCAATCCTACAAGTACTGGAAGAGGCTAGTTTGCTTTAATAGTAATAAAATTTACTTTATAAATGGCATCGCTTCAGCAGGTAAGAACTTGCTGACATCGCCGCCGTGCTTCAAAATATCTCGTACAATTGTAGAGCTGATTGCACCATATTCAGGTTTACTAAAAAACAATATGGTCTCTACCTCTGGCATCAAAGTCTGATTGATCTGTGCAATCGGTTTCTCATATTCAAAGTCTCCAACAGATCTGACGCCTCTAACGATAAACTTCGCATCATTCCTTTTACAAAAATCAACAGTTAATCCTTCATACAATTGGACTTCTACCTTATCTATTCCGGCGAAAACTGCTTCAACAACATCTTTTCTTTTTTCAGGATTAAAATATCCCTGCTTGGCGCTATTAAGGCCAATTCCAACAATAATCTTGTCGAACAAAGGCAAGGCCCTTTTTAAAATGTCGGCATGAGCAATAGTGATTGGATCAAAGGATCCTGGAAAAATCGCGATCTTCATATTGAATGATACTAGTTACTTTTTTCAAAAAAACTGAAAGACGAATTTCCATACCTACGGGTTTCTTTAAATCCTGGTTGCGCATTAAGTTTCAATAGTGATGGATGCTCCACAATCAACAATCCGTTGTCTGCAAGAAAGCCATTAGTCATGACCAGTTCCGGAATTTTTGGAATTGTAGGCAAGTCATAAGGAGGATCAGCAAATATAATTTGATAACTTTTTTTTGTGGCAGCCAGATATTTGAAAACGTCTGCTTTTTCTACAGTCATCTCCTCCAATTGATGCTTTTCTATTACAGATTTTACCCAATATATGCAGCCCGAATGCTTGTCCACAGCAGTAACGCTTTTAATGCCTCTAGAGGCGAATTCGAAACTTATGTTTCCTGTTCCGCAGAATAAATCCAGAACATCACAATTGTCGAAATCATACGTATTATACAGAATGTTAAATAATGCCTCTTTAGCCATATCTGTCGTAGGTCTTACGGGCAGGCTTTCAGGCGCATTAAACCTTATACCTTTTAAACGACCACCAATTATTCGCATAATTGCAAAGCTAGTAAGCTACTGTAGTATTGGCTAGGCATATTGTCAAGGATTCTATTGTCGAGTTTATTAGCGTTAGTAGTATTAAACACAATTTCTGAAAAATAATGGTTTAAGGCATCAAACTTTTTATCGCCCTCATGAATGATCCCACTTACAGATATTTTGGTTTCTTTAGTGTCAATTTCTAACTGCTGTATCATTAATAGAAGGTAATACTTGAATTCTTCTGCATCCTCCGTTTCATAGCAGTTTTCAAAGATTAATTTTCCAGCCTCCGTTAAAACTGCAGTGAAAGTACCTACAGTGAAATCTAAGATGAGGTGCTTTTCGGGAAGAATACTGGATAAAACCAAAATAGGTGCCATATGGTCGTAAATTTTGCTTATACCGAACGTCGATTTCAGTAGCGCTTCCATAGTGTCATCAAGATTGAAAATAGTAGTAAAGTCTTGCCCTGCCAGATTCTGAAGATGTAACTGTTCCGATTGTTCCTTACTGAAAAACTTTGCATAAGTGTTTAGATTTTCAGCATCAAAAAATTCGTTGGGTATGGCAATAGAGTTTCGAGTGTAAACAGATGCTTTCACTGTTTTAAATGGAATAGCCAAATGTTGATCATCACTCAAAACATCATTAAGTGCAGCAGCTACATTTTTACATTCTTGCTGGTCATATAACACTACCAGACGATTTTCTGATCCATCTACTATCGCATAAGAGAAATTGTCTGCAGTAATTTTGATCAGCAAGTCACAATTGTCTGCCGAGCTAACATCAAAATCAGGATCAACTAATAATATGCTATTTTTGCTGTTCATGTTCACAAAAATATTCTTTTTTTCTATAACAACACCATTGCATATTTGATAAATGGATAAAGCCAGCTTGATTGCGCAATCATATCAATTTAGTCCTACTGAAGAGCAACTCGTTTTTTGTCGGGAAATGGCCACTTTCCTTTCACAACCGCTAGACAAGCAATGTTTTATCTTACGGGGGTATGCCGGAACCGGAAAGACCACCTCTGTTGGTGCCTTGGTTAAAGCACTCCCGAGGTTTGGTTACCATAGTGTTTTAATGGCTCCAACAGGGCGTGCAGCAAAGGTGATGAGTAATTATACAGGTCGCATGGCGCTGACGGTGCATAAGAGAATTTACCGGAAAAAGTCAGCGATTGCAACCGAAATGTCTTTCCAACTTGCCCCTAACGTTGCCGAATACACTTTGTTTATTGTTGATGAGGCCTCCATGATTGCCGATGAATGGAATATAAAAACAGGCTCTTCTTTTTTGAAGGACTTAATGCAATATGTATATAATGGTAAAAACTGTGCAGTGGCATTTGTAGGAGATACTGCACAGCTTCCCCCGGTAGGGAGTATAGATAGTCCGGCTTTGAACGCAAAATATATTGCTCAACAATTCGGTCTGAAAGTTAAAGCGGTTGAGTTAAAAGAAGTTGTCCGACAGGAGAAGAAGTCAGGCATATTGGCAAACGCTACTATGCTGAGGAAAATCATCAATAAGGAGCTTAAAGATGAAGAGAAAATAGAACTTCCGAAATTTCTAACCAAATCTTACAAGGATATATTTAGAATGACGGGCTTAAAGTTCGTCGAGGGTCTTGAGTATGCTTATCATAAGTTTGGTATAGAAAACTCCCTGGTCGTTTGTCGGTCTAATAAATCGGCCAACATTTACAACCAGCAGATTCGGTCCCGCCTGCTATACCGCGAGGAAGAGTTGACTGGAGGGGATCAAATTATGGTGGTTAAGAACAATTATTTCTGGCTCCCTGAAAATGAATCTGCAGCCTTTATAGCCAATGGTGATATGGCCAGAGTTACAAGAGTGAGGGGGATAGAGGAACGTTATGGACTACGGTTCTGTGAAGTTAATCTGGAGCTGATAGACTTTCCAGAAGCAGGGAATATCACATGTAAAGTAATGCTGGATACTTTAACCTCAGAATCGCCAAGCCTCAATTATGAGCAAAGTAACAAAATGTTTGAGGAGCTCAACGTGGATTATGATCATTTAAGCAATAAGCGAGAGCGGTTCAATGCCATAAAAGAAGACCCATATTACAATGCGTTGCAAATTAAATTCGCTTATGCTGTAACTTGTCACAAGGCACAGGGTGGACAATGGGATGTTGTTTTTGTGGACCAGGGATATCTGACGGATGAAATGGTAGACATGGATTTCATGCGTTGGCTTTATACTGGCCTGACTCGGGCAAAAAAGGAGTTATTCCTTGTAAATTTTTCGAACAGCTTATTCTCAAGTGTGTTAGAAGAAGAATTTTAACAAGTAAAGCCTTAATCTAGCAAGCAAGCGGCATTGAAATAATAAAGGTGGATCCCTTATTTTCCTCTGTTTCAAGAGTTAATGTGCCCCCATGTTGTTCTACAATATCTTTAGAAATATGTAGCCCCAGACCAAGAGATTTTTCTCCATTCAAACCAGATCTTCCTGCCTTAGAAAATTGATCAAACAACAAATCCCTCAAATGTTCAGGGATGCCAATTCCATGATCCTTAACGCTGATCAGGCAGTTTTGTTCCGTCTTGGAGATTTCTATTTCTATCGGGGTGTCGTTATCAGAAAATTTAAGTCCATTGCCTATTAAGTTATCAATGACTCGGCTAAACCTATCCGGGTTTAAGGGCGAAAATATTACGCCTTCCGTACAGATGAAATTTATCTTGCGATTTTCTGGAGCATTAGCTTGCCAGCTCTTGCAAATGCCATTGATATAGTTAACCAGGTCGACATTCTGGAGCTGGTATGGAACCTTCTCAACCTGAATTACTTCTATCAGGTCGTTAATAATGTGTTTCGCCTGTCTAGCAGAACTTAAAATTAGCTCAAGCTCAGTATGTGCACCATCTTTATCTTCTTCAATAAGTATGCGGCTTAAAGCCTCTATATTATTGAGGGGATTTCGAAGATCATGAGCAACAAATCCTAGTATCTCACTTTTCTGCCTGTTGAGTTCCTGCACTTCGATATTTTTTTCTTCAAGCTGTCTCAGCTGTACAAAGTGCTGCGATTTATAGAAATAACTGTAGCTGGAGCATACGTATAGCACAAATGCCAGAACAATTGAAGCCGAAAAGTTGAACAATTGTTGGGCAGGCTTAAGGCTTGGCACCATCATACCGATTGTAAATAAAAAAATTATATATAATGCCAATGTGATAACATATTTGAACTCAAGAGAAAAGAAAATACTCACGAACACTATGCCTATTAAAAATAACGTCAAGGTATTTTTTGCATTATGCATTGAGTATATATAGCTTAAAAAGAAGCTTATGGTCAAAAGGAAAATGGCAAAAGAAAGCGTAAGAATATTACGGTACTTACTTTCCAAGTTCTTATATTTCAGTATCAAAGAGCTTAAAATTATGAAACAAGAAGACCCAATTATTTGTAGAAGGTTGCTCAAATTGTATTCCATGATATTTGGAACAGTGATGATTTCTTCATTGTAGAAATGGGCGAGTATCCTAATGGAAGATGCTAGTATAAATAGCCCTGTGCTAAGCAATCTTATCTGCCCGACATTAATATGACTAGAGACCTCTTTAAATTCTGAGGAATAGTTATTTGGTATTTTATACTTGAAAAGATGCAGCAATCCCTATAATTTGAAAACAAAAATAAGCAAAGGAAATGGAGTTGTCTTATTATTATCTTATTTTTGCTGAAAGAAATTTCTATGACCCAAATTGCCGCAATTGAGTTCAATAAAGCTTTTATTCTAAAATTTATAAAGTTTGGAGTAGTAGGTCTTTCTGGAATGTTTGTGGATTTTGGGGTCACCTATCTTTTTAAAGAGAAGTTTAAGATTCATAAGTATGTGGCCAACTCTATGGGTTTTATTGTAGCAACAGGTACAAATTATAGCTTAAACAGGCTGTGGACCTTTAACAATCATGATCCAAATACCGCGACTCAGTTTAGTAAGTTCTTCCTGATTTCATTGATAGGACTTGCCATGAGCAACGGCATTATCTATCTTTTACATGAAAAACTTAAGTGGAACTTTTATCTTGCAAAAGCATTCGCAATTGGGCTGGTTTCTTTGTGGAATTTCTTTGCAAACTACATTTACACCTTTACAGGATAAAGGATGTTAGATCAGGTCAGGAACTCTAAATCAATTCTTCCCATTTTTCTTGCGATCTGGGCCTTAGTAAACTTTATACAGGCCTTTTTTATGGATCTCCATCCTGATGAAGCTTACTACTGGCTATACTCAAAATTTTTAGCCTGGGGATATTTCGATCACCCACCAATGGTTGCCCTATTTATAAAAATAGGGGATAGCCTTACGCATACCCCATTTGGACTAAGGATGGTCACAGTGATTACTACAACAACTGCATTTTATTTACTTTGGAAAGTAGTAAGCGTTTACACCCAAAACATAAAGCTTTTCATTCTCCTGGCCGGATCTATTGTGTTATTCCATGTGTATGGTTTTATCACGACGCCAGACTCCCCATTGTTTTTCTTTACCGCACTGTTTTTCTATTTCTATCAACGGTACCTCAAAAAAGATAGTTATCTGACTGCCTCTATTTTAGCTTTTGTTATTGCTTGTTTGCTATACAGTAAATATCATGCTGTTCTTATACTCTTCTTTACAATTTTATCCAATTTCAAATTATTTAAAAGGGGTTCTTTCTGGCTGATTATCTTATTTGCGTTCACCGCTTTCATACCACACCTCTGGTGGCAGATTCAAAATAACTATCCCTCTTTCTACTATCACATCCTTGACCGTTCTGCAGAAGCATACCGGGCCGAATTTACCTATCAATATGTAGTCGGACAATTACTGTTAGCAGGACCGCTGGTCGGTTGGTTTCTCTATAGCAGTGCCTCCAGGTACAAATCTGGAGATGACTTTATCAAAGCGCTTCAGTTCAACTTTTACGGCATCTTCATCTTCTTTTTCTTCAGTACGTTCAAAGGTAGAGTAGAGGCACACTGGACTTTGCCGGCAATGATTTGCCTGATGCTGCTTGCTTACCTACAATTGTCTAAAAAAGGAGTTCCAGTGTGGTTTATAAAAGCCGCAGTAATTAATATTGCGCTCATTATGATGCTGAGAATTGTTTTGATCATTCCTATTCCGTTATTGATGAAAAATAACTTGATTAAAAGTTATTTTGGCACTGAGGAATGGGCCTTGGAAATTCATAAATTTGCAGGAGAAAGTCCAGTACTATTTGAAAATTCTTTTCAGCTTGCTTCCAAGTATAATTATTATACCAATAGCACTAAAGGTTTCTCATACGATTCAAGAAACTACAGAAAAAACCAATACGATATATGGCCGCTGGACAATGAGTTCAGAAATGGACGTGCTTACTACCTGCTACCACAACCTGATCTCAGTAAAAAGATGGATACAATATCCACCAATAAGGGAGTTGTCTTTGGAACATGGATTGATCAGGTTAGGATGTATCAACGTGTGAATATAATTCCACTTGATATTTCGGAGAAGCTAAAAGCTGGCATTACCCTTCGATTACGACTTCAGATTGCAAACCCATATCCCGATACCATTACCTTGGGTAATAGAAACCAGTTTTGGAAGTGTTTCCTGGAGTACGGTTATAAGGTAGATAATAAATTTATTGACCCATTGGTTGCTATCGAAGCTAATTTAGAAGATGCAGTGATTGCCCCGGGGCAGTCCATTGTTATCCCTGCCATAATCAAGACTCCAAACAGAGCCGGTAAGTATAAATTAGAGTTTTCTATTAGAACAGAGCCCTTTGCAGGAAGTAGAAACAGTGGCCGCATTGCTGTAGATGTTACGAAGTAATATGGTTAAACAATGCGGCCAATGTGTTGCTAATGAGCGTCGTAAATAACAACTTTTTCAAACAATTCGCGGAATTGATCTAAAAAAGCCTGATGCAAGGTATGGACTTGATATACATCGTGACCTGCCATATCTTCAAAAAAGATAATCAATGAAAATGAGTAAGTGATATCTACAACTGCACGATCGATTGCTGCAGGGGTTCCAATATGAAACGTCTTCACAGTTTCAATATTTTCTAATGATTCTAACCCTTTTTTAAAAGCGGCAATTTGACCTTCTGTAGTTTCGGCTTTTAACCAAAATAAAACGTGATGAGCTAACATATTTTTTTGATCAAATATATAATTATTACAGTTCGTAAAAACTATAAGCATGATAATTACATGTATACTTAAAGCAGAAAGCTATCCGCACTTTGAAGAGCCGCAATCCTTACAGGTCAGGCACCCTTCCTGATACATCAGATTGACAGAATTGCAACTCTCGCATTGCTGCTTTTTAGCTTCTGTACCATCTGGTATATAGCGTTTAAATGCACGAGCTACGCCATTTTTCCAGGTATTAATGGATTCATCCAATTGAAGACTATTAATCAGTTCCACAACCTTTTCTATCGGCATGCCATGTCGAAGTGTACTGGAAATCAGCTTCGCGTAATTCCAGTATTCCGGATTAAATTTATACGATAAACCTTCAATGGTTGTTTTATGTCCGCGTTTATTGTGGTATTGAAAGTCATATCTGGAACTGCCGTCGGCTTCCTTATTTTTAATAATCAAACCATCATTCACCCACCGTGGAATTAAAATACCATCTTCATCATCAGAAAAACCCGTAAAAATTTCATATGGCTTGTCGTCAATCAGGCCGATAAATGCGATCCACTTGTCTTTCTTGTTTTGAAAACGGACAACATCTGCCATTAATACTGCGGGCCTTTCCGTAGGAAAGCTGGTTGCGTTTAAGGTAGTTTCCGATGGAGTCGTTTCCGTATTAGCGATCAAGACCCCGGAACGGGAGCCGTCACGGTAAACCGTAATACCCTTACATCCGGCTTTCCATGCTTCCATATACAATTCGCCAACCAACTCTTCGGTTACATCATTTGGCATATTAATGGTTACACTGATCGAGTGATCTACCCATTTTTGAATCTGCCCCTGCATCCTTACTTTCTTCATGTAATCCACGTCATTGCTGGTTGACTTATAATAAGGCGATAACTTTACCAATTCGTCTAGTTCTTTTTGTCCGTAGTTTTTAGTGAGGTCATGGCCATTTACTTCCATCCACTTTTTAAAGCCATGGTGAAATACGACATATTCCTCCCAGGAATCACCAAGTTCATCTACAAAATCAACGCGTGCATCCTTATCGTTAGGATTTACTTTACGTCTCCTTTTGTAAACCGGCATAAACACAGGCTCAATTCCAGAACTGGTTTGAGACATCAGGCTTGTTGTGCCGGTAGGAGCAATCGTCAGCAATGCAATATTCCTTCTTCCATGCTCCAGCATTTGGAAATACATCTCCGGATCTGCTTCCTTTAACCGAAGCATAAAAGGATTATTTTTCTCCCGCTCGGCATTAAAAATCGTGAATGGACCACGCTCTTTAGCTGTGATTACCGATGAACGGTACGCTTCAATCGCAATGGTTTTATGGATTTCTACAGCAAAGGCGGTACCTTCATCGCTGGCGTAACGTAAGCCCAAAGCCGCAAGCATATCTCCTTCAGCCGTGATACCAATTCCAGTTCTTCTCCCTTCAGTTGCTTTAGTCTGAATATTTACCCAAAGGTTTCGCTCTATCCGTTTAATTTCTTCTTGTTCCGGATCGTCATCGATCTT
>JACMPF010000086.1 GCA_014377665.1 Pedobacter sp.
ACTCCTGTTCAGATTAAAGATAAGTATGCACACTTAACTGCTAAATCAGTTCTATATTTTATAGATGGCACACTCGTAGATGAAAATAATACAAGCGTTGAAGAAGGTTTTGTTTTATCTATAAACGTTGTGACAACCAAAGACTCTAATTCGGAATTTGGTAACAGGAAGTTAAGCTTGGTTCAAATTAGTACAAAGTCAAAGGAAAATTTAGCTAAGTCTGCAGAAATAAGAATAAAGGGTTTTGGAAAATAGTTCACTCAGTATATTAGCTACCACACCTTTCTTTTATTGCATCCTTGTAGCGCTGAACAACAGGTTGGCCACCGAGCTTCATACATTCACGGTAATATTTCAAAGACAAATCACAATCATTGCTATCAAAATAGTAAGTAGATAGTTTATAGAGGGTATTTTGATTTAGCGGGTCAATTGCGTACGATTCTTTCAACAACGAAAGGCCTTTTTTCATATCAAGCAAAGACTTGCTAGTTTGAAAAATCGTTAAGTAGTTGGTAGCTTTATCGGTTAACAAAGCACTTGCTTTTGGATCGATCTCCAGTCCTTGATCTAACAAAGCAATGGATTTCTTATAGTCTTTGAAACTATAATATACCGATGCAAACCCGGAGTAAACATTAGCGTCAGTCGAATCTAGCAGCCAAGCCTGGTTGAATCTATACATTGCATTTCTTAGATTTCCTGAATAAAGATATTCAAACCCTTTTTTTAGCAGGAGCTCTGCTCCTTTTCTACTTGTCCCGGCCATATTAATGTATCTTTTAATCAGTTCTTCATCTGCCGCTTTCTGTTGCGTACTCTTGACTGCATTTCCGTATTTAGGATTTAATCTAATCTCTTTTTCAGCTTCCTTATTCCAGGCTTCATAAGAATCACTTTGACCAGAAATGTTAGTAACCTGGTTATCTGTTTGGTTTGCATTCCCACAAGCAATTATGGTTATGGTTAAGAAAACTAAAGTGCATATATTTTTCATGTTATCAAACCGTTAATTGTCTATTTCGAAATACCTGTATGAACAGCTTTTCTTAAAATACCGTCCTCAGTATCTGCACCATAATCCCAGTACATTGCCCCGAGCATCCCACGTTTGAGTAAATAGTGACATTTAATAGCAATAGATTCTGGGGTTTCATATGTTAACACAAACTCACCTTTGTCGTTTTCCCAATATGGTGCTTTAGCTTCATCATCCCACATTGGTTTAAAACCCCTAAGTTTTACAAGCTCACTATAATTTATATAACCTTTTACACCATTTCTGCCATGTCCATAGAAAGGGATTCCTAATACTAACTTGTTAATTGGCATTCCGGCCTTAACGTGTGCATTAACAGCCTCTTCGACAGGCATTCCGTCCGTAAACTTAGATTTAAATAAGCCCGAATGGTGATAAGGGGGACTCGCCATATCGTAAGCCATGATATTAACAAAGTCCACAATTGGAGAGATGGAATTAAAGTCTATATACTTAGCTTCGGCCGCAGAAGCGAGCGTCAATAGTTTCTTCTTACCAATAGAGTTTCTAATCTCCTGCATCATCAAAGTGTAGTTTTTGGTGTCATCAGGAGTATTCGATATCTTTGCAGCATTACTTGTAGGGTATTCCCAATCGATATCTATACCGTTAAGCTTAAATTCTTTGATTACACGAAGACAATCATCTGCAAACTTCTTTCTATTCTCTGCAGCTGCTGCCATCTCGCTAAACTTTCCACTACCCCAACCTCCGATGGAGAGCATAACCTGCAGTTTAGGGAATTTATCCTTTAGACTAACAATCCTTTTCAGTCTTGCTGAATTATCTATTCGTACGCCATTAAAACTGTCATTTACATGACCAAAGGCATAGTTGATATGCGTGACATAATTTGGATCAGGCATTACGGTCGTCCAGGAGGTCACATAAGCTACTATTATCGGTTTTGGTTTTGCACAACATACCCCTGTCGCCAAAAGAAGAATTAAGAGTGGCTTGAATAGTTTCATATTTAAAGATATATAAATAAAGAGGAAAGCCTAAAATTAACATCATTTAACAGTAACAGATTGAATCAAGTGATATCTTTACCTGAAGATACTTCTGCTACTTTTCTCTACTTCTTGACCCTGTTGCCATCTTTCAGTATTGAGCAAAAGATCAACGTTTCAGGTACCTTATCGCTGCAAAAATCAGGAAATATTGTTTTTGAAAGATTAAAAACAGCAAGCTCTTGGAAAGTATGGAATGGCTCTGAGTACAAAACGGAGGTCGACAGCAATGGTAGATTCAATTTTTCAATTCCTATAGCCCAAAGTAGTTTATGGAAAATATCAATTGGGCATAAAAGAACGAAAATTCACTTAAATGTAAATCAGAATGTGTACCTGGAACTTGACGATAATTTGGTGCTCAAAAAGATAATTCGACAGGATTTGATTGACTCCCCCCTAAGCATCAGCTTTTAAAGCAAGGAAAGAATCAACATTTTTAAAATTCTTTTCCAATATATTATTCTAATAAGTATCTTTATTAGGTAACCAAAAAATGTTGTACTAAACGGTGCCTAAGTTAAAAAATACAACTATTGGTCGGAGGGTCGAGAGACGTTTAACCTAGAACGTGGTGAGCAAGTACGTTTTGCACATCGAAAACATTGACGGACTTGTTGAACTTTTTTCTTACACTTGGAAGTGTTTCACTACCTACCCATATTCTTAATTCGGCATCCAGGTCGAATGTTCCAGCGGTCTCAATACTGAACTTTGAGATGCTTTTATAGGATATGGAAATGTATTCCGTTTTGCTACCAGTCAATCCCTGTACGTCTACAACAATTAATCGCTTATTTGTGAAAATGAAGGTATCCCTAATCAATTTGAAACCGAGTTCTATTTCTTCATTTGCAATTAAAAGTTTCCCATAATCCTTCAACAGCGTAATGTTATCAACTGTTCCGGCATTGCCCATTAAGGCTGAAAATAATCCCATATCATTAAATTTGATTCGAATATCAGAATTTGTGTGGAAAGTTAGATAAACGTTTTTAATTTTTTGTATAGGATTTTTTAAAGTAATAAGTTTCTTAAAATCCTAAAAGACCCATTCCGCAAGCTTCCATAATCCAAAAGTCATAAGGGTAATGACGATTAATAAGATGGCTACGATTAGATAGATTACATTTTTTCCGCTGCCCTGATGCTTATTCTCCAGGTAATGCGCGCTCATCAATTTTATGTTCCTGGTATTTGCCTTGAAGAAAAAATCAAAGATCTGACCAATAACAGGAATGGCCCCTACGGTTGCGTCAAGTAAAATGTTGACACTCATTAATACAACCAACTTGTTGCTTGCACCTTTTCTCGCCGTGGCCACAAGAAGGCCACCCGAAATTAGAAGTCCTGCCATATCGCCAACAAATGGGACGAGATTCAGAATTGGATCTAGACCAAACCTAAACTTAGTACCCGGAAAACGGAACTGTTCATCCATAAGATACGAAAACCTAGAAATCCATGGGAACTGCGGTGATTTGGTATGAAGCTGCTGGTTTACCGATTGTTTCATAATAGGGTAACTGAAATAGTTTAGAAAAGTTTTAATATCTTATAGTAACTTTACAGGGTCATATGAGTTTAAATAAACCAAGAAATTATCCGCTTCCGGCGAACGAAGAGCTTCGCGTACAAGCAGTTCGCAGCTATGAGATTTTTGATACCGAAGAGGATAAGGACTACGATGCATTAACCTCGCTGGCCGCGATGGTTTGCCAAATGCCTATTGCACTGATTACGTTTATCGACGATAAAAGACAATGGTTCAAATCACATCATGGAACAAACCTCAAGGAGAATATCCGTGAGTATTCTTTTTGTACACATACCATTGCCGCAGAGGAAGAAATTATGGTGGTTGACGACGCTAGAAAAGACACGCGTTTTGCAGAAAATCCAATGGTAACGGGACCTACCAAAGTTGCTTTCTATGCGGGTGTTCCATTAGTGAATTCTGATGGTTTTGCATTGGGCACATTGTGTGTTATCGATCAGCAACCTCGAGAATTAAATGCCGATCAAAGAGCAGCATTGGTAATTGTGGCAAACCAGGTCATTGATAAAATTGAGCTTCGTAAGAAGATATCAGAACTCGCAGCGGTCAATTCGCACCTTGAACAATCTGAACAACGTAAAGATAATTTCTTAAGCATTGTTAGCCATGAGCTTAAAACGCCTATTACTACCCTTAAAGCCAACCTTCAGATGTTGGAAAGAATCAAAAGCGATCCATTGAGCCCTATTTTTCCCAAGTTGGTGGAGTCCTGCACAAAAAGTGTCGAAAAGATTAATTTAATGGTAGAGGATTTATTAAACATGCATCGATACAGTGAAGATCAATTACAGCTCGACAAAACAACTTTCTGTATTTATGATTTGATGCATGTATGTTGTAATCATGTTCGAATTGATGGTAAACACGAGCTCATTGTGGAGGGGGATAAAAACCAGTTGGTTCATGCCGACGAGCACCGTATAGATCAGGTCTTGGTAAATTTTGTAAATAATGCTGTTAAATATGCGCCTGATTCTAGACAAATCCACCTCAAAATATCTAGAGAAGCGGAAAGCATTAAGATAGCTGTTACCGATTTTGGTCCTGGTATACCGGAAGAGCATCTTCCGCACCTGTTTGACAGATATTGGAGAGCGAGTCATTCCAGTAAAAAGTACACCGGATTAGGACTCGGACTCTATATATGTGCCGAGATTGTACGGCGTCATGATGGCAAGATAGGCGTCTATAGTAAGCTTGGGAAAGGAAGCACTTTTTGGTTTACAATTCCTGCTGCTGACTAATTTTCTTCCTCAGGATTAATTATGGTTTATAAATTAGGTTTGCCCAAATATATCTGCAGGAATAATTAATTAATGTATTGGCTAACAGTTACTTTTAAAGAAGGTCGTTTGCTAAGTTTGCCAGTTCGCTTCTCTCCCCTTTTTCTAATGTTATATGCGCATATAAAGGGTGATTCCTTGCATTTTCGATTAAGTAGGAAAGGCCATTACTTTCCGCATCTAAGTACGGAGTATCGATTTGATATATATCTCCGGTAAAAATAATTTTAGTATGTTCTCCAGCTCTTGATATGATTGTTTTGACTTCATGGGGGGTTAGATTCTGAGCCTCATCAACAATGAAAAATATCTTAGTCAGCGTTCTTCCACGGATATAAGCCAATGGAGTGATGACAATTTTTTCGGTATTTACAAAGTCATCTATTCGCGACTGCACCTTTGGATCACTGTTAAATTGCTCTTTAATGAATTTGAGATTATCCCATATAGGAGCCATGTAAGGATCGATCTTAGATTTTATATCTCCAGGTAAAAATCCAAGATCCTTATTGCTTAACGCCACTATTGGTCTAGTGACAAAGATTTGTCTATAGTCTTTCCGTTGTTCGAGGGCAGCAGCAAGTGCTAAAAGTGTCTTTCCTGTTCCGGCCTTACCCTGAATGGTAACCAACTTTATTTCATTATTGAGTAAAGCATGAATTGCAAATGCCTGTTCATGATTACGGGGAGAAATATTGAAAACAGATCTCGTTTCAACTGGATAAAGTTGCCGGCTCTTGGAATCGAACCATGTAGGAGTAACTTTTCGACCAGTTTTAAGGATATAGAAGAGATTGGCTGCTTCATAAGGAATGTCTAATGAACCCACTCCGTTACTTCCTTCTTCCTTTAATCTATCAATATATGCTTGTGGTACTTTTGTAATTACTGCCATTCCTGAATAGAGTTCGTCAACGTTCTTGACTTTGCCTGTTTCATAATCTTCAGCATTTAAGTCCAGTGATTTTGCCTTGAGCCGTAAACAGATATCCTTTGAAACAAGGATCACCTTGCTCAAAGGATATTCCTGCTTAATACTTAAAGCAGCATTAAGAATTCTATGGTCGATCTTATTGTTGCCAAACACCAATTCTGCATCCAGATGTTTGGTTTTGGAATCTATAACTACCTTGAATCTGCCCGTTTTACTTCCAATCAATGGGATCCACTCATTAATAAGCTGATCTACGGACATTTTATCAATCAACCTTATGAAATTTCTGGCCTCTGCATTCCTGGTCTCGTTACCACTTTTCATGTTATCTAATTCTTCCAGAACTTGAATAGGAATCGCAACATCGTGCTCCTGAAAGTTATTAAATGCATTGTGGTCATACAAGATAACAGAGGTATCTAGAACGAAGATTTTCTTGTGAGCGGCGGACTGTTTTTTCATAGTTAAAACATAAAGTAAACTTTGAATGCTAAGTTGTTAATTAATCCGTCGCTCGAAAGACTAAAGTACGAATTCTTCGATGAATAACTTTGATTTTCGGCGATCTCATTAAACTCTGTCTTACTGTAGTAAATCCCTGTAGAAATTAGACTAGTCTCCAACGCCCATCTTTTTGAGATAAACCAGGTAAGACCTCCCGAAGCGGTCAGTGAATAATTATTTGTTTTAGTATTTCGATCGAAAGCATTTGGTGCATTAGTTTTACCTTTAGAATGGAGAAATTGCGCAGATGCGCCGGTGTAGGCATAGAAAGTTTTCACGAGTGGGAAATAGCGCTGATAGTTTACGGCTCCACCGAATCCTTTATCTTCTCTAGAATCATAGGATCCGAAATAATCACTATTGGACTTATTGTAGAGTAATTCTAACCCAACTTTGTTGTTATCCTTAACAAATAACCCATATCCTAACCTAAATGCGGAGTTCGTTATCTTACTCGTCTGATCTGATGTGAGTGTATTGTTTTTTACTTCACTTGTACTGGACGAGATGCCAAGACTAATGGTGCTGGTACCCTGTGTTTGAGAATAACCGTACAAGGAAAATAGTACGGCTGTGGTAATAAGAAATTGTTTCTTCATTTCGGTGTGTTTAGGCCACCAATATAGGTTGATAAATCCTATAAAAAAAGAAAACGGAGGCCTCGTCATTCGATTTGGCTCTCCGTTCTCGACCTTAGAAACCGTAGTTTTTTAAGGTCATCATCTACTTTTGTACATGTTCCAATGCGCTTTTCGAATCTTCCTTAAAAGATAGTCGAACGTCACAATTTCTGTCTGAAACAGTTATCTTTTTAAACCGAGGTTTAATGACTAATATGCAAATTGTTTGTTTCCAAATCAACGGCATATCTGCTTAATATGAATTCCCAGATCCTTAGTCCGTAGACTATTGCTCTTTTTGGAATTCTTCAAACTGTCAATGTACTCCGTATTTGATCTTTCTAAGATACAACCTCTTTCAACTGTTTCAAAAAAAAGAAGGGCATATTTTTACACAACTTTTAAACAGGTCTAAGGGACTTTGTTAACATCAGGACGGTGATAATAACATTTCATTACTAGTTATCCACAAAATCTCGGGACACTGCTATTTCATAGTATCTAATTCCTGCTGGGTAAACGCTTTATCTCTGTTCTTTGAACCAGCCCTAACAGCAGAAACTTCCTTGACATCGATTTGACCTGAGTTATTTTGCCATGATATTCTTAGAAAACTTAACAACTGCGAGATATCTTCATCATTGATCTCTTCTGAGTGCGCAATGGCTGGCATCTCTCCAGAAATCTCCGGAGCTTTATATAGGTAACCGTTAACCTTAATAGGCCCAGTAAGTCCAAAAAGAACAATGGAGATCAGCTTTTTCTTATTGCCATTTACCCATTCGGATTTGTTTAGCGGCGGTGCCAGCGATTTGATTCCATTGCCGTCAGGACCATGACAGGTTTGGCAGGTAGATTGAAACACCTTCAGCCCTTTTGGGTAAAGTTTAGCAACCATTGCGGGGTCCCTGTTTTTCTGAGCTGCCCTAATGCTATTGATGACTTTTCTAAACTGTTTATGAATCCTTTGATTGGTGTCTGGAACCAGTATAGCCACCTTATGCTCAAATAATTCTTCCTGAAAAGCTAGGTTACTAATAATTGCGTCAGCGACAAAATTGCTGTTCTTGTATTTATTAGCCAGACTCAAAAGCAAGTTCTCGGAGAAAGTGGGGTCATACGGTTTAACAAAATTTGCGCAAAAGGCAAGGTAAGGCATCAATCTTTCATCACCGGTATCAAAAATTCGTTGCATTGCAGCTGCGTACTTAGCGGAAGATTGCAAATTGATTGCTGAAGGCAATGCGGTCAATGCTTGAACTCTAACGTGCCAATCTTTACGATCCATCAGCTTTAAGAGATCCTGTGTTTCTAAAGCGTTCAAACCTTCAAGTACCCACATAGAATGGATGGATTTCAGGCTATTTGTCGTATCATTAAGAGCCCTTCTAAGAAATGGAATTGTAGCCGATAAGTGTCGATCTTGAATTGCTTGCTGCGCCATGTCTCTAATAAAACCATTTTTATCACCCAGTTGATTTACCAACGCTTCTGGTTCTGAGGCAATTAACGTGCTGACAATCTTCTTTCCCTTCCTTATTATCTTATAAATCCTTCCGCAAGAAAGCGGGGCAGATAAATCTCTTATCTTAATTTGATTGATTAGGTATGGGGTCTCATAAGTTTTGTGCTGGATAATGCCCCGATACATATCAAGCACATACATAGCCCCATCCGGACCATTATACAAGGCAACTGGCCTAAAACGCTCATCTATACTGGTTAAAAACTCCCGACCGGAATACGCTTGTTTTCCTTTTACAGCTAGCCCCTCCTCATTTAAGATGTTTCTTTTTATAAGGTTCGCCGAAGGTTCGGGAACAAATGCATTGAAATTATATTCATCGCCAAAAAGTCCCCCCCGGTAAACCAATGGTCCACAGGCGGCTGTAAAATTGACCAGTCTCAAGCTATCGTCCAACATTCCAGGTATGTAACCTCTGTTTATTCCTAAAGTAGGTCTTGCTGGATAGACCCTGTTGTTTGGAACGGGACGTTCATTGTATCCGCTGACAGCTTTCTGATTGGCATTGGAAAACCCAAAACCAGGACTGAAATAATCACCTTCAACATTCGAAGAGTTTCCATTGTAGTAAAGCCTTCCATAGTTGTCTTGACTAATCCCCCACTGCCCTCTAAAATGCGTGTTTTCTATTTTCCATTTATTCCCATACTTACGGTATCGTTTGCTTGATTTGGCATTATATATCCAATTGTCCAGTGCCCTTAGCAAACCATTTGGCTGATGCTCCACATTGCCATCGATCGCATACTTCGCATCTACCAGTGTTTTTTTTACTGGTTTATCATTTTCAATAGTATAGTACCAAAGATTGGGAGATTCTGCAACCAATATACCATTATCAATAAGGCAAATGGCCCTGGGTAGAATCAACGAATCAAGAAATATTTTACGGGCGTCAAAAACACCATCCTTGTTTTGATCCTCCAGTATAACGACCTTGCCATTAGGCACATCTTCACCACGACCAAGTGTATCAGGCATATATCCTGTCATTTCAACCACCCACATTCTGCCTTTAGTATCGAAAGACATCGCTACTGGAGTGCTCACCAAGGGTTCAGAAGCAATTAGCTTAACTTCAAAACCATCTTCCACCTTCATTTTACTTGTGGATTGTGAAGCCGAAACTACCGGAGATTTACTAAAATCTACCTGTTCATTTAGAGCAGGATTTGCTGTTGCAGCCTTTTTATAACTCTGACACTGGTAAAGTGTGAAGAGCATAACGGCCATTAAAATATAATTAAATCGCTTCATTATCTTTGTGTTACACAAATCTAAAAAGTTCTGTGATATAATTACAGTGTTTTTAATATCAGTCTTGTTAAAAAGTTAACGAGTTGTAGCGAGTTATTTTGATTTAAGATGACAAAACTTTGCCCTAAGATTTTCATATTTGTGTAAACACACACCTATATGAAACATCTTCTGATCACTTTTCTTCTTCTAGCTTCCAGTAGATTCGCTTTTTCACAAGATCCTTTACCTGGTTCATTGATGCCAAAAGCTTTATTCTATAAATTGAATGGAAAGAGTTTTTCGACAGATCAAATCGGAAAGGATAAGAAATCATTACTGATGTTTTATGATGCCACCTGTGAACATTGTCAGCAGGTAGCCTTGAACCTTTCAAAAAGAAGTAAAGAGCTTTCCGGAATCAATATATATATGATTAGTCTGGACGAGTCAAAATCGATTAATTATTTCATGGGAACTTTTTCAAAGCCACTTCAGGCAATGAGAACAGTAACCGTATTGCAGGATAGGGATATGGTTTTCATTCCTATCTTTCATCCTAAACAATACCCCTCATTGTACCTATACGGTAAGGATAAACGATTGATATTCTTTACAAACAAAGAAAAAGAGGTCGGTAAGTTCTTCAGTCTCATTAAGTAGCCTTAAGTGTTGCGTGCCAGTTTGCCTATTCGCGTTGTTCTTGCGATTAGCATCCAGGCAAAGGCTGCACCAACAAGAGCCATAAGAGATCCAACCCAAACTGGTGAGGTGTAATCGTAACCCGCAGCTAAGGGCAGCCCTCCTAAAAATGCACCCAACGCGTTACCTATATTGAAACTCGCCTGACTAACAGATGCAGCAAGCATTTCCGAGCCTTTCGCAGTGTTGATCATTAACATCTGGATTGGTGATGCAGAAGCAAAGGCAATAGCGCCGGTAAGAAAAGTCATAATCAAGGATGCGGCCTGATTTTCAGACACATAATGCATAATGAAAAGTATCGCAGACATAGCCAGTAGCAACGAAATAGTCGCCTTTGCTGGAGAAAAACGATCTGCCAATTTTCCCCCTATAAAATTACCCACCAACATTCCCAATCCCGCAACAACCAATACGTAGGTGATGGCAGATGGCTGGAATCCGGAAACTTCTGTTAATAATGGTGCGATATAACTATACCAGGAAAATAGACCTCCTGTTCCAATAGCGATCATGAGAATAATTATCCAAGACTCAGGTTGTTTGAAAAACGCGAGCTCTTGAGCAAGGTTCCTGTTTTTGGTGGCAGGTAGTGCTGGCATCCAGTACTTTATGCTAACCATTGTTATGATCCCAACAATTACAATAATAATAAAGGTGTATCGCCAGGAATAGTTGTGGCCTATATATGTTCCAAGAGGAACCCCAATTACATTTGCAATGGTTAAGCCGGCAAACATTACTGAGACCGACTGAGCTTCTTTACCCTTATCTGCAATTCTACTTGCGACTACAGAACCTACACCAAAAAAAGCTCCGTGAGGTAAACCAGCAAGCAATCTAGCGGCGAACATCATATCGTAATCTGGTGCAAATGCAGAAAGAGCATTGAATACCGTAAACATAAGCATCAGGACCATCAAGATCTTCTTGGGTGGGTAGCTACCCGCAATAACCACAAGTAAGGGAGCGCCAATCACAACCCCTAATGCATATGCTGAAATGAGATGACCTGCCTCGGGTATAGAAATAGATAGATCTTTGGCGATATCGGGTAGTAAACCCATCATCACAAATTCTGTAATGCCGATGCCAAGTCCACCAAGGGTCAAAGCGAGTAAACTTTTCTTCATATCTAAAAGTAGTTAGTGTATAAATTACACAAAGTAAAAGTAGCGGAATAATTGGCAAAGACCGTCGGTTTTTAGTAAAAAATATCTAGTAGATGCTTGTTGTTTTGAGTATTCCGAAATTATATCTGTAAATGACAAGCACTTTAAAACACATTGGTACGGAATGTGTTAGAATTATCAAAAACTTAAAACTATGAATTATAAGAAATTGATATCCAATCGAGTCTCAGATCTGTCTAGTTGTTCAACCGATAAATCCGGAGCAGTGTTCGCCCTTTTAGCAGGCTTATCAGTAGGCGCAGTTTTGGGTATTTTGTTCGCACCAGACAGCGGAAAAAATACAAGAGAAAAAATCTCTGATAAAGCACTTGATCTTGCCGACAATGCTAAGGACAGTTTACATTCTATAAAAGATATGGTAAGCTACGGCAAAGACGGCTTGGTAAATTTAAAAGACCGCTTTGTTGATGGTGTGAAAGGTAAAGTTAAAAGTGCTTCTCAAGAATTTAATGACTTTAGAAATTCAGAACTGTCTAAAGCAAACGTAACAACAACAGATAATGACGAGAATGCATAATTTGAAAAATATCAAAAAAATTTAGTTTGGCAACAATCGTTCTGTGCACAAAAAAATAGTTTTGAGAATAAATAAGTTTTTTCAACCACTCTATGATTAAATTATAGAGACTTGTTTGATCTGATAACAAATCCAGAAAACTTAACCTATTTTAAAAATTAAATTACCCCGAACGATGAGCCAACCAAGAATCTGTGTAAAACAAAAAAAGTATAAGTTAGAGGACTATTTAAATAAACTTACTCATCATGAGTATAGATTTGCTAGGAATGTATTACCGAAAGTTATAGGCAAATGTAATAACACCCTCAATAACTATATTAATATCCTCAGCGACTCTAATGAAGAAATTCCATATTCTGTAGGTTTAAAACTAGAGCAGTTCTTCGGAATAGAACATGGTTGCATTGGCCACGCAAATGAGGAAGAAGTAAATTTCGATTTACTATATGATGAGTGGCGCAATAAGAGGATCGACAGTAGCGCACCTTCAAAGTAATAAGGAAAGTGAATAAATGCTTGAAATGAAGCACATAGTATTAACTTTGCCTATGAATATAAAGAGGGTGCATTTAGCACCCTCTTTTAGCATGATTAAATGATAGCAAAAGGACAATACAACGATTTAAGGATTATCAAAAAAACGGAAAGCGGATTGATTTTAACCGAAGGAGAAACAGAGGTGTTGCTTCCATATTTTGATGTACCCAAAAACGCTGAAATTGGCGACAATATTAATGTATTTGCGTATGTGCAAAAAGACGGGAAACTAGTTGCTACAACCAAAAAGCCTTTGGCATGTGTTGGTGACTTTGCATACCTGACAGTTGTGGATGACAATGAGGACGGGGCTTTTATGGATCTTGGCTTAGATAAGGATATTTTTGTCCCATCAAGAGAGCAAAAAAGACCCATGTTTAAAGGTGATAGTCATGTTGTCTATTTATTTTTGGATGAAAGCAATGATCGAATGATCGCCTCATCGAAGCTATTAAACTTTGTGGAAGTCGAAGAGATAAATCTCGAAGAAGGAGACGAGGTTAGCTTGTTGGTTGTTGATAGGTCTGATTTAGGATATAACGCCATAATAGATAATAAGTATATAGGCCTCCTTTACACTAATGAATTGTTCGATCTTTTAAATTCAGGAGAAACTAGAAAAGGCTGGGTTAAGAAAATAAGGGTTGAAGGAAAGATCGACCTTAGTTTGCAACCGATGGGTTATGGTCACATCCTCGACAATAAAGATTCGATCCTTGAAGAGTTGAAGTACTCAGGTGGAACAATCGGGTTGGGCGATAAAAGCTCGCCTGAAGAAATTTACAGCCGGTTCAAAATCAGCAAGAATGCTTTCAAGAAGGTTATTGGTGGTCTATATAAAGATCGAATTATTGCTATTTCTGATTACGAGATCAAGATTCTTGTCGATCATGAGGCAGAATAATTAAAAACTAAAACCGATCGATACATAAGGCATAGATGCTTCTTTAGAAAACCCTACAGTTCCTTTGATAAGGATAACCTGACCGCGCAAGACGTGTTAGTCCCGCCGATGCCTTTGTCCTTCAGAAATTCGAAACATAATTCGACACCTTTTACTTCAAGATTAGTTGTACTAAATAGATAGCCAATGTCATGATATCAGCTCGCTGCCAATACAATAAAGAAATTCTGATCGGAGAGTTGATAATGGTTCGCAATCTTAGCTGTGTTCAGTTTACAGTCTCGTAGTTTCATATCAATTCCAATAAATCTTCCCTTGACAAATTCTTAAATATGGATTCTTCCGATTTGATCAAATCATTCGCAATATCGATTTTAGTAGATTGTATTTTCATAATCTTTTCTTCCACAGTATCCGGACAAATTAATCGAACTGCCACTACATTCTTGTTTTGCCCAATTCTATAGGCACGGTCAATCGCCTGATTCTCCA
>JACMPF010000087.1 GCA_014377665.1 Pedobacter sp.
ACGGTCAATTTCCAAAGCGATGATAAGTATAGATACAATCGCACGAACAGCTGTTGGCGATGATCGCGGAAACGTATTCCTTGATAACATCCTCGAGGGAACCTATATTGTGGATATTATTGTACCGGGATATATTGCGTGTAGCAAACAGATTTATCTTTCCGAAAATAACCTAAACCGATTGGTAATAAAGATGATCAGGAATTGCTGATAATATATCCTGAGATATTATAATCGGAACATTGATATCCCTAATCTTAGTAGAAGGTAATTGATGAGCGATAGCTTTTTCATTAGAATAATTTTTTTTCGTGACTCTTTGATCTAAGTAACAAACCTATTTCCGGAAGATGAAATTAACATGAAGATTTTGTGAAATTTCTCAGAAGCCGTTTAAATTTTATTTACGGCAATCATATATTATTGGAGTTGGCCGTGGAGGCATCGGCTACAGGGATATTCGGGAAACGAAAACTTTTTTTGTAAAACAGCATCTAAGATATACCTTCTAAAAGAAAAACGTAAAGCTCCTTTGGTCCGTGGGCACCAAGTACGAGTGTTTTTTCTATGTCTGCGGTTCTGCTCGGGCCCGTTATGTTTGAAATCATTGTGGGAAGCGAATCAGGGTATTTTTGCTTTAAAAGCTTGAACCCATCCTTAAGATCAAGAACCAGCTGAGATGTATATGCAATTACAATATGCACATGCGGATAAATACTTAATCTTCGCCCAGATTCATTTCCATTAGAAATAAGGATACTCCCGTTTCGGGCAACAAGGGACTCACATAAAGTAATTCCAACCTCGGCATTCAAAAACTCAGTATCAGTACTATAGAATGGATATTCATAAGTGGTCAACAGCTTTTGCAATTCAGGTTCCCAACAATAGATTTTTCGCCAGCTTTTTTCTTCTGCCAGGAGCAGTAGATTTTCAATCAGCTGTATATTATCCTCACAGAAAATAAAATTTCCTGATACTGCTTTGAATTGCTCGGCAAAAAGCTGATCGATGTGACCACTATAATCTTCATAAAGTGGTAAATCTTCTAAATTTGGATAGGGATTATCTCTTTTTTCAAGAAGTGCCTTGCGGATCTTCTTAAGCATTTTTTCTTTAGAAGTAGTTTCTCTCATGAATACATGATAGGAATGCATAGAATTTGAGTTCTGCTCTAATTCTATGCATATCGGTATTAAAATATATTAATCCAGTGTTGATTTATTTTCAGGCAGATCCACATTATGATCTACCACACCTTCATGTTGAAGGGATTCTTTTGGGATGTCATTAGTTGGCTCGATGCCGTTAACAAATTCATCATATGTGGTACGGTTATCAAAAGGACGCTTCCCCAAAATCTCCTCAAGATCTGATTGGAACAGGATCTCTTTCTCCAGAAGTTTTTCAGCTAGTTTCTCTAAACCCTCACGCTTGTCTGTAAGCAGTTGTTTTGTACGCTGGTAAGCCATATCAATTTGTAACCTGACTTCAATATCGATCATTTCAGAGGTTTTTTCTGAATAAGGTTTATTGAATTGATATTCACCCTGAGTATCATTGAAAGAAACGTTTCCGACTTTAGCATTCATGCCATAAATGGTGACCATGGCATAAGATAATTTAGTGATACGTTCCAAATCATTTTGTGCTCCGGTTGATATTTTATTAAAAACAATATCTTCAGCAACACGTCCTCCCAAAGTCATACACATACCGTCAAGTAATTGCTCTGTTGTGTAAAGGAACTGCTCCTTTGGTAAATACTGTGCATACCCTAATGCTGCCACACCACGGGGAACGATAGATACCTTTACCAATGGATCAGCATGCTCAAGAAACCATCCTGCAATTGCATGTCCCGCCTCATGATAGGCAACAATTCTTTTTTCTTCTGGTGAGATGATCTTATTTTTTTTCTCAAGTCCACCGATTACCCGATCGACAGCATCTTGAAAATCCTGCATATCTACGGCTTCCTTATTTCGACGTGCCGCAATCAATGCAGCTTCATTACAAACATTGGCAATTTCAGCACCAGCAAAACCAGGAGTTTGAGCTGAGAGCTTTTTAGCATCTACTCCTTCGGCAAGCTTTAATGGTTTGAGGTGTACCTTAAAGATCTGTTCACGACCAACAAGGTCTGGTTTATCGATAGAAATCTGACGATCAAACCTTCCCGGACGAAGTAACGCTGTGTCAAGAACGTCAGGTCTGTTTGTTGCAGCAAGAATTATAATTCCAGAATCTGTTCCAAATCCATCCATTTCAACAAGCAATTGGTTTAGGGTATTTTCGCGCTCATCATTACCACCAACTATGTTGTTTTTCCCACGAGCCCTTCCAATTGCATCTATCTCATCAATAAAGATGATGCACGGAGCTTTTTCTTTTGCTTGTTTAAACAGGTCACGTACACGTGATGCACCCACTCCAACAAACATCTCAACAAAATCAGAACCCGAAAGTGAGAAGAAGGGCACTTGAGCTTCACCCGCAACAGCTTTTGCCATTAGAGTTTTTCCAGTGCCTGGAGCACCAATAAGTAGGGCACCTTTTGGAATTTTACCTCCAAGGTTTGTATATTTTTTCGGATTTTTAAGGAAATCTACAATTTCCATAACTTCCTGTTTTGCCTCTTCAAGACCCGCAACGTCATTAAAAGTAATGGTTACCTGTGATTCTTTATCAAAAAGAGTGGCTTTAGATTTACCGATGTTAAATATCTGCCCGCCTGCGCCGCCTCCTGCACCGCCCCCCATACGTTTCATTATGAAAACCCAAAAACCAACAAGTAAAAGTACAGGGAGTATAAATGACATAAACCATCCAGCCCATGGACTTTCCCGTGATTCAGAAATTATTGGAGTACGCTGATTAGCCGGAAGATCTTTTTCAACCTCCATAATCTTCGATTCAAAACTTTCGTAAGTACCTTGAGAGAAAACATACTGTGGACCGGTAGAAGAAGCATTGAAAGTACTCTTATTTCTGATGTCGTCGTATTTCTTCTGATCTAAACGATCTTTCTTGATGTATACATCAACATTGTATAAATCCCCGTTTTTATAAGCAACCAGTTTTTCAACGTCACCAGCTTTAAGCATTTCGTTCTCAAATTTCTGATAATTAATGGTTTTAGCATTATTACCGCTAAACATATATTGAACCACAAAAAGTCCAAGTATTATAATCGCATAAAGCCACATAATGTTAAATTTTGGAGCTTTAGGGACAATTTTCTTACCGGGTATTTTTTTTACGAGTTTCTTGGTATCTGAATTATTATCTTTCATTTTTCTGTGCAAAGTTGTGTAGTAATATTAACGAAACGCAAAATGTGTGTAGTTTATGCGCTCTTAAAAGATTGCATTTCTGCATCACCCCAAAGATCTTCTATACCGTAAAACTCACGCTTATCGGTTTTGAAAATATGCACCACCACATCCACATAATCAAGAATTATCCAATCTGCATTTTGCAGGCCTTCTTTTCTCCATGGATCTAGTTTAAGAGCCTTAAAAACTTCTTCTTCGACGCTTTGTGCAATAGCTTTTACCTGGGTGGATGACTCGGCGTGACAAACTACGAAGTAGTCTGCAACTGAGCTGTGTAAATTTCTAAGATCTAACCGAACAATATCATTTCCTTTTTTTTCCTGAATCCCGTGGATCGCAAGTTCTGAGATTGATGTGGATTCTTGAGCTATTTTATTTTTTACCATTAAAAAAAATTAATTTCGGGAAATTATACTAAGTAAAATCTTAATTGCAAAATAATACTTTTTCAGGACTATTTATAGGACAAAATCTTATTACCTTAAAAGAGGTAGCCTCAACGAATACCTTTCTAAAGGATGGTTTGTCAAAATTTGAGCCATTCTTGGAAGGTACTGTTATAATGGCAGAGAAGCAGTTTTCTGGCAGGGGGCAAACAAACAATACCTGGTTGAGCGAACCAGGGCAGAATCTTACATTTAGTATATTACTTTGTCCGTCTTTTTTGAAGGTTGACAGACAATTTGAACTCAATAAAGCTATCAGCCTTGCTTTAAACGACGTACTAAGAGAATACGCTGGTAACTCTGCAGTGATAAAATGGCCAAATGACAGCTATATTGGAAACAAAAAAATAGGAGGTATGCTGATTGAGAATATTGTTAACGGTAACAGTATACGTCATGCCATTGTTGGAATTGGCCTAAATATAAATCAGATTGATTTTCCATCATCTCTTAAAAATGTTACATCCCTGAAAAAAGAATTACACAAAGATTACGACTTAAATGTTTTGTTGGGAGAAATTTGCAATGCAATAGAGGCGAGGTATCTTCAGTTAAGGGCTGGTCATTATACAAAACTAACTGCAGAATATTTGGATCGTTTATACCTTTTAGATGAATGGTCAAATTTCAAGATTGAGGGGATATGCCGTAGTGGTAAAATTGTTGGAATAAGCGGCTCGGGTCAACTTGAAGTAGAAACTACAAACGGATTAATGGTTTTTAACAATAAAGAAATTGAGTTTATTAGAAGTTAACATGAAAAGTTTATTAAAAATATTTTTACTATTTTTTTGCCTTAGTACGCAGGCTCAGATAAGCGATCCAAATGCTAAAATTGAAAAACCGGTAAAGTGGAGTTATGGGTCAGCAATAATAAGTGACAAAGAATTTGATCTAATCATAACCGCAAGGATCGAAAAAGGATGGCATGTATATTCGCAGTTTATTGGAGATGGCGGGCCTATTCCTACATCATTTAAATTCCAGCCTTCTCCTTCTTATA
>JACMPF010000088.1 GCA_014377665.1 Pedobacter sp.
AAACGTCATCAATTTTGTTAACTTCTTTTATTTCAATATTGAACTTTTGTCTGGATAGAGCTTTCATATTAAAGGTGGAGATAAAAATCTTTTCGAATCCGAGCTTTTCAGCTTCTAAAATTCTTTGCTCAATTCGATTAACAGCCCTTACTTCACCTGAGAGCCCTACTTCGGCAGCAAAACATGTTTTTGAAGAGATGAATACCTCTTCATGGGAAGAAACAATCGCCGCGACAATTGCGAGGTCGATCGCAGGATCTTCCACTTTTATCCCACCCGCAATATTTAGAAATACGTCTCTAGTACTTAGCTTGAAACCGCATCGTTTTTCTAATACTGCTAGCAACATGTTCATCCGTTTGGTGTCGAAGCCATTTGCAGATCTCTGGGGTGTTCCGTAAGCTGCAGTACTGACCAATGCCTGGGTTTCGATTAACATAGGTCTTGAGCCTTCTAAAGTGGCAGATATCGCAATGCCACTTAATTCTTCTTCGCGTTGTGACAGGAGAATTTCTGAAGGATTGGATACTTGCCGAAGACCTGTGCCATCCATAGCGTATATTCCTAATTCAGCTGCCGCCCCAAACCTATTTTTTATAGACCTTAATATTCGATAAACATGATGCCTGTCGCCTTCAAATTGCAGAACGGTATCAACCATGTGCTCAAGGATTTTGGGCCCGGCAATGGTTCCATCTTTTGTAATATGTCCAATAAGAAATACCGGCGTGTCAGTTTCTTTCGCAAATTTTAGCAGTTCAGCAGCACATTCCCTGATTTGAGATACACTACCTGGTGTTGATTCAATATGAGCCGAGTGGAGTGTTTGAATGGAGTCTACTATTACCAAATCTGGCTCCAGCTCTTCTAGCTGTTTAAAGATATTTTGGGTAGATGTTTCTGTTAATATAAAACAGTCTGCCTTCGGATCAGTTGTTATCCGTTCTGCCCGCATCTTTATCTGATGTTCACTTTCTTCCCCGGAAATATAAATGATCCTCTTTCCGACAATATTTAAGGCTAGTTGCAGCATTAGTGTGGACTTACCTATTCCAGGTTCACCCCCAATTAAGATTACTGAGCCGGCAACTAATCCTCCCCCAAGAACACGGTCTAATTCCATATCGCCGGTAAGCGTTCTTTCCTCTTTGGTGGAATGAATTTCTTCGAGTTTCGTGGGCTTATTAACCCGAAGTGAAGTTCCTACTGATTTCCAAGATGGGACTTTTGGGCTAGATTTCTCGACTAATTCTTCAACCAATGTGTTCCACTGGCCGCAAGAAGGACATTTACCTAACCATTTCGGAGACTCATATCCGCAACTTTGACAGAAATACGCTGATTTACTTTTAGCCAATTTATATGATGTTAATTGCCGTTTTGAGAGACTAATTTAGCTTTAAATTCCAATATAAAACCAAATAAAATGGCCTGATCTTGTATAAGATCAGGCCTAGCGATTGCTATTATTTACAACTTGATTTCTTCGTCCTTAGCCGAAAGAAAGTGAAACTCAGTAAGGTTGTATGAAGAGACAGCGCGTATCTTAATTCTCTGGCCAAACTTGAAGAACCATTTCCATTGCAGAGAAATAATTCCTTTTTTAATAAACGCTTCGATGTAAGGGTGCACACAAAGCGTAATGTTTTTTTCATTTTGCTCCTGCAAAATATAGTTTAGATTGTTTTCAATGTCATCCATTAAAACAATACTAGCCTTTATTTCTCCCGTACCATCGCAAGTAGGGCATTTTTCACTTGTAACAATGTTCATTTCCGGTCTAACACGCTGGCGGGTAATTTGAACTAATCCAAATTTACTTGGCGGCAGTATGGTATGCTTGGCACGGTCTAAAAGCATAAGGTCCTTTAGATAGTCGAACAAAATTTTACGGTTAACAGGCTTATGCATATCGATAAAATCGATTACGACTATACCACCCATGTCTCGTAGCCTCAGCTGTCTGGCAATTTCTTTGGCAGCTTCTCTGTTTACTTGTAAAGCATTTTCTTCCTGATTCTCTTTACTTGCTGTTCTGTTACCACTATTTACATCAACAACATGCAAGGCTTCGGTATGCTCAACAACAAGATATGCTCCTCCAGCTAAATTTACCGTTTTACCAAAAGAGTTCTTGATTTGTTTTTCAATGCTGAAATGCTCGAAGATATGCTCTTTGTGCTTGTAAAGTTTCACAATCTTCTCCATCTCAGGAGAGATCTCGTGAACGTATGAACGAATGTCTTCAAAGAGATTCGGGTCGTTTACATAAACATTAGTAAAATCCGTACTTAAAATATCACGGATTAATGTGGATGTACGATCCATTTCTCCCCAAACACGTTTTGAGGGCTCAGCTTCGGGTAATTTTTTGATGAAACTTTCCCACTTCGCAACTGAATCCAAAAGGTCTTTTTGAAGCTCAGCAACACCTTTACTCTCAGAAACAGTTCTGATAATGACACCAAAGTTCTTAGGCTTAATACTTTCTATAATCTTTTTTAAGCGATTACGTTCCGTATTGCTTTTGATCTTTTTTGAAATGGATATTACATTTGAGAAGGGGACTAAGACAATGTAGCGACCTGCGATAGACAGATCAGAACTTAACCTTGGGCCTTTCGTTGAAATTGGCTCTTTGGCGATCTGAACAGGAAGCACTAGATTCTTACTTACTACTTCAGAAATTTTACCAGCTTTATTAATATCACCTTCTAATTTGAAATTATCCAATAAGGTGCCGTTAACAGAGCCATTACGCTTAATTTTCGTGAGCTTTATTAAAGACTGAACTTGTGGTCCCAGATCAAAATAATGCAAAAAAGCATCCTTCTCATAACCAACATCTACAAAAGCAGCATTCAGGCCGGGCATAATTTTTTTAATGCGGCCTAAATAAATATCGCCAACGGCGTAGTTGTTGTTGATCTGTTCCTTATGAAGTTCTACAAGTTGTTTGTCTTCAACTAAAGCGATGGTCACTCCCAGAGGAGAGGAATCTATAATTAGTTCTTTTACCAAAAGCTACAGAATTAAAGGCTTTTAACGCCTAATTAACACATGGACAAAAACGCAAAAAACTATGCAATCAGGAATTAGGGATATAAATGATTATACCCCTAATTATTGATGCATTATACTAAGAAAAACTATTTTTTCTTATGTCTATTTTTTCTAAGACGTTTTTTACGTTTGTGAGTAGCCATTTTATGTCTCTTTCTTTTTTTACCACTTGGCATAGCTTTGAATTTTAAATATTTTTATAAATCTGTTTATTAACGTTTACTTTTCAGTTCAATGATCTTATCATCAATGAACTTCGACAATGTAGGGTTGCCTGCAAGATTTTTACTTTTACCATAGGCGTCAATTGCTTCCTCGTTTCTGCTCAAATTCTCATAGGCCGTAGCAAGATAGAAATAAGCATCGGGTGATGGTTTAATGGCAATGATCTCATTGAAACGTGTAATTGCCTTGTCAAACTGTCCCGATTTAATTGCAAATGTGCCAAGACTCATGTTAGCCTTAAGGTTTTTTGGATCTTTCTTAACTACGTCCAGCAACATCGCTATACCTTGCATTGGCATTCCCATGCCATCCACTATAGTGATACCTAATCCTGTTTTCGCATCAATACTTGAAGAATCAATCGCTAAGGCTTTTTTATAAGATGTATTAGCTCTTTGCAACAACGCTGGCTGTAAAACACTATCGCGCGTGTTGTCAAAAGCCTTTAAGAACCTATCACCAGCGGCTAACCAATTTGTTATTGATCGTTCTTTGCCAGCAAGAATTTCCAAATATAAAGCACTAGGTACGTCCTGGTCAACCGAATCCCACTTCTTAGCAAGCTCTTTAGCCGCAAAGCCCTTTTCACTTTCAGATGCAGAGTTATAGACTTGTTCCAAACTAGTTATTTCTGTAGCTATATTACCTCCAAGCGAGTTTTTTGCAGCTGTAGAAACTTGTAAAAGATCAATATCGGCTGGTATTTCAGATTTCAATCCAGCTCTGACAGCAGGCCCTTTTGTCGTTTCTCCTTTTGGTTTCACTAAACCTTTAATATCACGTGTAAACAAAAAAGCTATGAGTAGCATTATTGCTCCTATTACTATTATTTGTTTTGAACGGATACTGTTTAGCATAATTGATTAAGCCTCTACGCTTACTATTTTAGAATTGCTTTTCACTTTGTCAACAAAAACTTTAGCTGGCTTAAAGCTTGGAACAAAGTGCTCTGGAATAATTATTGCAGTGTTTTTAGAGATATTTCTAGCAGTTTTTTGTGCTCTCTTCTTAACAACAAAACTCCCAAAACCTCTTACATAGACATTTTCTCCGCTGATCATACTAGTCTTGATCACTTTAAAAAATGCTTCAACGGTTTCCTGTACATCTACCTTTTCAATTCCTGTTTTCGTTGATATTTCTGAAATAATATCTGCCTTAGTCATATTTTACTTTATTTAATTTATTGTGATTATTACTATTATAACTGATTTGGGGTTGCAAAAGTATTGCTTTTTAATGAGATAGGAAAATAAAAGATGATTTATTTGTTCATCATATATCAGGATATTGCAAGTTTTGCTTAAAAACAATTTTATATCGTCGTATTTTTGTTGTTATGAGTTTTCAGCACGAAATCGTTAATTGGTATGCTACGAATAAGCGCAATCTTCCTTGGCGAAATACTAAAGATCCTTACGTAATTTGGCTGTCGGAAATTATTCTTCAGCAAACAAGAGTTGAGCAGGGACTACCCTATTTTCATGCCTTTTATGAGGCTTATCCTACTATTGAAGATTTTGCAAATGCTAGTGAAACCGAGATCTTGAAGCTCTGGCAGGGTCTGGGATATTATTCGCGTGGCAGGAATATGTTATTTACCGCGAAGCAAGTGTTGGAACTTTACAATGGAATTTTTCCCTCTAGCTATAGCGTTTTGGTTCTTTTGAAAGGTATAGGGGATTATACCGCTGCGGCAATCTCGTCTTTTTCATCTGATGAAGAGAAAGCGGTTTTAGATGGTAATGTGTTCCGTGTGTTAGCTCGGTATTTTGGAATCTCTACACCGATAAACACTACGAATGGTAAAAAGGAATTTGGAAACCTCGCCCAACAACTGATCGAAGGACAACTACCTTCTCTCTATAATCAAGCCATTATGGAATTTGGAGCATTGCAATGCAAGCCGAAGTCTCCTTCGTGTCCAAATTGTCCTCTGCAATCAGGCTGTATAGCTAATAATCGCGGACTAGTGAATGCGCTTCCTGTAAAAGTTAAAAAGTTAGTGAAACGAATTCGATATTTTAATTATTTTGTAGCAATACAACAAGACAATATTCTAATTCATCAGAGAACTGAAGGAGATATTTGGCAACAAATGTTTGACTTTCCACTTATCGAAACGACTACCCCATACGATGAACTTTGGTCAACTTTTCTCGATGAAGCCAAATTGATTTTTGGAGAAAGGGTAAAATTAACTCACCTATTGCATAAAAAGCATTTATTGACGCACCAAACTATATATGTTGATTTTTTTGCTTTAGATAATTATATAGTTAACTTTAGTAAGGTTGCAGCCGTCAAATGGGTTTCATACCATGATTTCGAACAATTACCCCAGCCAAAGGTTATAGCTAATTTTATGGACTTTTATCAAACTAACCAATTATAAACTACAATTCATGTCAGGTATTAACAAAGTTATTTTAGTAGGCCATTTAGGTAAGGATCCCGAAGTCAGGCATTTGGAGGGAGGAGTAACAGTAGCCAGTTTTCCTTTAGCCACCTCAGAGACTTACAATAAGGACGGTAAGCGGGTTGAGCAAACGGAATGGCATAACATTGTCTTATGGAGAGGTCTTGCAGAGGTGGCGTCAAAATATTTGCAGAAAGGGAAACTCGTTTACATAGAAGGCAAGCTTAGGACTCGCTCATTCGAGGATAGAGAAAAGGTAAAAAAATATGTGACAGAAGTAGTTGCAGAAAACTTCACAATTTTAGGAAGGAAAAGCGATTTCGAGAACACACCTGTAACGACAGATAACAGCACCCCAAAAAGTGAAGGTGATTATCTGGATGTTGATCCTTCCGGAGACCTACCTTTTTAATACAAAAAGGCTCATGTTTGCGACATGAGCCTTTCTTTAAATAACCAATCCGAAACTATTCTACCGTAACAGACTTCGCTAAATTTCTCGGTTGATCCACATTACATCCTCTCATTACAGCAATATGATAAGAAAGTAACTGAAGTGGGATTGTCGCCAGCAATGGTAAAAACGCTTCGCTTGCATCCGGGATCTCAATACAGTAATCAACCATTTTTCTAACGTCAACATCACCTTCAGTGACGATTGCCAGCACAATACCTTTTCTGGCTTTAACTTCCTGAATATTGCTGATCACCTTTTCGTAGGAAGAGTTTTTAGTCGCTATAACTACTACCGGCATCTCTTCGTCAATCAAAGCAATTGGGCCATGTTTCATTTCAGCAGCGGGGTATCCTTCAGCATGAATGTAAGAAATTTCTTTCAGCTTTAAGGCA
>JACMPF010000089.1 GCA_014377665.1 Pedobacter sp.
GATTTTACGCTTATTCACTGCTAACCGTCTCCTATCTAAATATCGAATACCAAACCAAGTCATTACAGCTACATTGAAAACATATAAAGCATAAGCCCAATAATTTTTCCAAAAAGGTGGGGAAATTACAATTACCAGTTTTGTTGGCTCCTTGCTCCAAATGCCGCTACTATTAGCAGCACGAACAATAAACACGTAGGTTCCGGGCGACAATTTCGTATAAAAGACTCTCCTGTTCTTATCCAAATGGGTATAGCCTTTATCTACTCCTTCCAACTTGAACTCGTACTGGGCGGTTTCGTAATCGGTGTAAGCTAATGCGGCGAAGTCAATGCTAAACGTAGATTGATCATAATCCAATTCGACTTGATCAGAATAAGTAATAGACTTCGTTAAAATGGTACCATCAATCGAAAGCTCATTATTAAATACTTGGAAACCAGTAATATAAACATTCGGACTTAAAGTATTTGTAGCAAATGAGGAGGGATTGAAAGCTACCATCCCAGTCACGCTTCCAAAATACAGCTTGCCTGTAGCATCGAGGTATGAAGATTTATAGTTAAACTGATCGCTAAGAAGCCCACTAGCCTTGGTATAAACCTTAATTCGTTGTTCAACGTCTTTAGGATTAAATGAAACCAAGCCTTTTGCTGTACTTACCCAAACCATGCCGTTTATATCCTGTTCAATCCTGTAAAACACATTGCTGGGAAAGCCATCCTTTGTTCCGTATTTAATAAAAGATTTGCGTTTAGAATCAAGTTTATTGAGTCCGTTTTCTGTGGTTACCCAAAGCGTATTTTCCCGGTCAATAAACAACGAGTTGATGAAATTATCACTTATGCTTCCCTTATCACCAGAAACCATCCTGTATTCTCCTTGCTCCTTGGTAATAGGATTATAATAATGAAGACCATTGCCGATCGTCCCACCCCAAATTGTACCGGAGGCATCTTCCAGAAGACTTATGTAATGAAAGTCTGGTGGGAAACCCGCGACAGGAAGAAAGCTATTTGCTTTACGGTTATAACTTACCAAACCATTTGAAGTTCCCAAAAGTATCAGCCCACTTTTCGTTTTATAGATCGACTCCACGAAATTGCTCTTGATATCAGTCGCCCCCGATCCTTTATCATAATGCCTGATCACTTTGCCAGTCGGGATGTCTAAAACATCCAATCCTTGCTCATAAGTTCCTATCCAGAGCTCATTATCTACCGCAAGGATTCCGTGAATATTAGTATGGGCTACACTATATTCACCAGAGCCAGGCATAAATTGCTGAATTTTACCTGCAGAACTGATCTTATTCAAACCAGCATCTTCGGTCGCAACCCAAAGGTTACCGTATTTATCGGAAGTAATTTCCCGCACCGCGTTTCCGCTAATTGGAAACCTGCCGCTTCCAGGGAAAAATTTCTCAAAGGCGGTGAATGGCTTAGGGTAGTAGTTTACACCACCAAAATAGGTGCCAGCCCAAACACCACCCTCTTTGTCCCTTGCGAAAGTGTAGACTGCATTGTCTGACAAAGCATAAGGATTGTCGTGATCCTTTTTTTGTTGAGTATATTTCCCCGTCGAAAGATCATAAACAAAAATTCCTGATTCTGTGGCAAACCAGTACACATCACCTTCATAATGAATGAATTTTTTTGCGAATACTGCCGTCTGATCGGGATTGTAAGTTAGGATATCTTTATATTTCAGACTTTTCAGATCGAATAATTTCACCCCTTGATGGGAAGTGCCAACCAGAATGGAATTGCGTTTTGTGAGGTAGATGCGATCTATCCAATGTCCATTCACCGATTTGGAGTGATTAAATAAGTTAAAGGACTTAAAATTATCAGCGCTAAGGACATATTGCTTCAAATACCCCTCACTTGTAGAAACCCAAAGGGAATTGTCGACGTTTAATAGCATAGAAGAAACTCTAAAATTCTGTTTTTCCGAATAGAGTTTTAACTCCTTTGTTTGCTTGTTGAAGGTATGAACTTGTGCATCAAATAGTAGATAAATGTGCCCCTGCTTATCGCCCATGATGTCAACGATGTACTTATTGCGCGTTCCAGGGATAAGTGTAAAACGTTGTAGTGTATCGTTGTACTGATACAAACCCTTGGATGTGCCAACCCAGAGCGTCTGCTGTGGGTCTTCGTACAAGCAAAAATTTACATTACTTCCAATGGAAGTACTATCCAATGGATCATTCCTAAAGATCTTAAAATTATATCCATCAAAGCGGTTCAACCCATCCTTGGTTGCAAACCACATGAAACCTTTTGAATCCTGAAGGATGCTGAAAACAGAATTATAGGATAGTCCTTGCTCTACCTGATAATGACGGAAATCGTAGGACTGACTGCTAACTTTAGTAGTTAGCAGCACCAGGAGCAATAAAAGTCTAAGCAAGCATTTCACTGGCGCCAAATTAGCATATTCCGATCATATTGAGACAAATTGCCTAACATTTGAGCCGATTTGTAAAATCGTAATCGCTTACTTTGGATTGACAGTTATGGCCATCAGCCATAAGAACACATTTTAATAACCAAATAACATTTTATGAAATTAGTATCCTATTTTATTGGACTATGTGTCGCACAAACATTGTCAGTTTCGCTGACGACAGGTACACAAGCTCAAACCTGGAAACCTGTAGCTGGAAAGATTTCTACTCCATGGGCAGAAAAGTTAAATCCTGCAAGTCCCCTTCCAGAGTATCCAAGACCACAATTGGTGAGAAAAAACAACTGGAAAAATTTGAACGGTCTTTGGGATTATGCAATCACAACTAAAGATGAAGCTGCTCCAAAAGCCTATCAGGGGAAAATCTTAGTTCCCTTTGCAGTAGAGTCTTCCCTTTCAGGAGTTGGTAAAAGCATAACAAAAGACAACCTGCTTTGGTACAAGACTTCTTTCATAATACCATCTAATATGAAGAATAACGTATTGCTACATTTTGGTGCGGTAGACTGGAAAACAGACCTCTGGTTAAACGGCACTAAAGTAGGCACACACGAAGGGGGATTCGATCCATTCTCGTTCGACATCACTGCATTCATCAAGAAAGGTGGCAAGCAGGAACTGGTACTAAGCGTTTGGGATCCAACAGACGGCGGTCCGCAGCCAAGAGGTAAACAATTAATGAAACCTGAGGGTATTTGGTACACTCCAGTATCGGGGATTTGGCAAACCGTATGGTTAGAAGGAGTTGCTAAAACTTACATTGCTTCAACTAAACAAACGCCAGATATAGATGCTAAAACAATCTCGGTATCAGCAATTTTGGAAAGTGCTCAAGCTGGAGATAAGTTGAGAATCACTGCGTTTGATGGTATGGTTAAGGTTGGCGAGGCACAAGTGGCAGCGACCGAGACAGCAGCTTTAAGCGTTCCAAACCCTAAATTATGGTCGCCGAACACTCCTTTCCTTTACGATCTAAAAGTAGCAATTATCCGAAACGGTAAAGTTGTGGATGAGATCGGTAGCTACTTTGCGATGCGCAAATCATCAATTGGACCTGATAAAAACGGTACGCAAAGAATGTTATTGAACAACGAATTTGTATTTCAATACGGCCCATTAGATCAGGGATGGTGGCCAGACGGTTTGTATACCGCTCCTACAACCGAGGCATTGGTATTTGACATCATCAAAACGAAAGAGATGGGCTTCAATATGATTCGTAAACACATTAAAGTAGAACCCGCTCTTTGGTATTACAACTGTGATAAATTAGGAATACTGGTTTGGCAGGATATGCCGAGTGGTGACTTGGGTAACCGATGGGAACCAAACCTTGGACAAATGGGCGGAACTGATAAAAACCGTACTCCAGCGTCTGAGGAGATCTACCGTAAAGAATGGAATAAGATCATGGATGACCTCTATAACTTTCCAAGTATAGTTGTTTGGACACCATTTAACGAAGCATGGGGACAATTTAAGACTAAAGAAATTGCAGAATGGACTAAACAGAAAGACCCTTCACGCCTGGTGAACAGCGCAAGCGGTGGTAATCACGTAATCACTGGAGACATTGTTGATTTGCACCACTATCCAAATCCTGAAATGCCGAGACCAGATTTATTTGGCCCGACACATGCAATTGTTTTAGGAGAATTTGGCGGACTAGGTCTCCCTATTAAAGACCATACGTGGTTGCAAGATAAAAACTGGGGTTACCAGACATTTAAGACGGCCGACGAACTGTTTGATAAATATGCATCATTCATGGTGACTATGGAAGGTCTCATCAAAAAAGGCTTATCTGCAGCTGTTTACACACAAACAACTGATGTAGAGAATGAGACCAATGGATTCATGACTTACGACAGAAAAGTGATTAAAGTACCAGTAGAAAGGCTAAAAGGCGTTACGGATAAACTATACAACAAATCATTGGTAGAGCTGAAATAAGCATTAAGATGATGACAAAAAATAAAACAATCGCTTCATTCTTGATAATGGGAATGCAAGCCTTAAATGTTGCGGCACAACCCACTGCAATCGCTGTAAAAAACACCGATAACACGGCTACCAACGCTTTTTACATCGGTAATAAAGCCCCATTGTTAAAGAACCATTTCATCAAATTACCAGTAGGAAGCATCATACCCGGTGGCTGGCTTAAGAACGTACTCGTTTTACAGAAAGACGGTCTTACTGGAAACCTTGGCGAGATCAGCATCTGGCTATCCAAAGATGATAATGCCTGGTTAAATAAAGATGGGAAAGGAAAGCATGGCTGGGAAGAACTTCCCTACTGGTTAAAAGGATATGCCAACATCGGCTATATGCTTAAAGACCCTAAAATGCTTGCGGAAACAAAGTTTTGGATCGACGCAGTTTTGAAGAATCAACGAGAAAGCGGGGATTTCGGGCCTTTGGTAGAAAAAGGCAAAGGCAAAAGAGAC
>JACMPF010000090.1 GCA_014377665.1 Pedobacter sp.
AGAAGAGCCTAAATGGTTTATTACTAGTTACCTCTTCTACGTCCTGGCTTCGAGTCTGCTTCGTATCTGCTTCGTGTCTGCTAGCGCTCGGCCCGAAGGAAACACCCATAAAACACATAGCAAAGCGGTATTTGAAAAGCTTCAGTACAAACTCCATATCAACGAGAGTATTTTCTCAAAAAACAAAGTTGGAAAGGTCTAAAATTAAAATAGCGGAATGCAGAGATCAATTACGCAGCATATATCCTACTTTAAGTCTTTTTTCTCTTTTACTCCGACTTTAGCAGTTTTTCAATTTTTGAGTAGGTTTAAAGCAATTTTAAGTAAGTCAGAAAAGCACTGACCCATTGAACCGGTGATTTTTTGACATGCACTTTAACTCCCCGTATGGATTTGCCATCGATGTTTAAGATTTCCTTTACACCGTTAACTTTTATCAGTTCGGAAACCTACTCTATAAAATAACACTCAAAATGCTGACTGTCAGTGGAGCTGATGACCTGGTTAAAGGTATCGTGCAAAGGGATTCCGTTCTCTAAATTAAGGAGCTAGGCCAGCCATTCTTATTGACATGACAATATTTCTCAATATTACCCCAAGTATCTGCCCCACAAAATCACCGCAATTATTGACATCACAAAGATGTCGTTCAAATCGTGAAGCTTGCTTAAATCCTTTCTGTTGTCTTCTATCTGCTTAAAAACACCTACAATAATCCGCCCTAACAGTTTAATTAAGATGCTGATTATCAGTATAATATATAATATTTTATACCAAAAAAATGTTGAAACCAAGCTTTAATCATACTTTTTATATTTTCATTTAGTCAAAATATGATGCGTTTGCCTTGGCAATTAAGAGTCAAAACCTAACCACAGTCAAATTGCATCTTGGTAAATAACATCAAAGAATCTCAATAAAAAAACTACAATTACTACTAACTTTTGTAGAATCCCAACTGTTAAATTATGTTAACCTACCACCTAGATAACCACCTTTTACATAGCTTAGCCTACTATTATTTTAATTGACGTTATCGTATTATTAATTATCTTTGCACAATGTTTAAAATTAAACACCTTACATTATTAAGCTTCATCATCATTGCTTTGACTTTTGCGGGCTGTAAAAGCCAGTTTGAAAAAATCCGTCTAAGTAATGACGTAGCTAAAAAAAATCAGGAGGCAATGCGGCTTTATAACAAGAAAAGCTACAATAAAGCTTTGATCTTATTTGAAGACCTTTCTCAGAAATACAGAGGAAGAGATGGGGCGCAGCAACTGAATTATTATTATGCGATGACCCTTTATAATTTAAAGGATTATACTACCGCCAGGTATCAGTTTAAGGTATTTGCAGATACCTACCCGACCAGTGAGTATGCAGAAGAGTGCAGATACATGAGTGCTTATTGTTACTACCTTGAATCTCCTGATCCAAGTTTAGATCAAGAGAACACACTGAAAGCAATTGATGCGCTTCAACTTTTTATTAACTTTTATCCAAAAAGCGAGCGTGCTACCGAAGCAACAAAGTACATCGCTATACTTAGGGCAAAACTTGAGGACAAGGCGTTTGCCAATGCAAAGATGTACTATGAATTAGGAGGGTATGACATTACCAATTATAAATCGGCAGTCATTGCATTGAAAAATGCACAGATTGACTTTCCAGATATTAAGTATGCAGAAGAAATGGATCTATTGATCGTTAAATCCCAGTTTAATTATGCGAAAAATAGTACTGAGATCCGTCAGGAAGACAGGTATAATGAAGCAGTCACTTATGCGAGTGAGTTTATAGAATCCCACCCCAAAAGTGCATTACTTGCTGAAGCAAAGGAGTTGAAGGCTGAGAGTGAAACTGCCGTTGTAAACGTAAAAAAATACTTTGCTACTCAGGAAGCTTTAACTGCCAAGTACAAAGCACAACTGACAAAAGAAAATAAAAATCAAAGAGATACTACAAATAAAACCCCAATAAAATAATGAATACGAATAAACCAGCAGTTCCAAATACAACAGTTACAAGGAATGTTAATGACCTTGACCAAAAAACTGGAAACATTTACGAGTCTTTAGTAATCATTTCTAAACGGGCTAATCAGATTTCAAACAACATGAAAGAAGAGCTACACGGTAAATTGGCCGAATTTGCTTCATCAAATGACAACTTGGAAGAGATCTTTGAAAACAGAGAGCAAATTGAAATAAGCAAGCACTATGAGCGCATGCCGAAACCTAGTTTGATCGCTGTTGATGAATTCCTTAACGATAAAATTTACCACAGAAATCCAGCTAAAGATTTATAATATCTGGCATCGGATTAATCTGCTTCCATGCATTAGTAATCATGCTAAAAGATAAAAAGATTATTTTAGGCGTTTGCGGCAGCATAGCAGCATATAAGTCAGCCATACTTGTAAGGCTACTCATAAAATCTGGCGCAAACGTCAAAGTTATTTTAACGGCTGACGCGGCAAATTTCATTACACCGCTTACCTTGGCCACCCTCTCTAAAAACCCCGTTTATACGCAATATTTTGATGCGGAAACAGGCGTTTGGAGTAATCACGTCGAATTGGGGCTTTGGGCAGATTTGATGATCATCGCGCCTGCCAGTGCAAATACTCTTGCTAAAATGGCAGCCGGCTTGTGCGACAACCTACTCACAGCAGTTTATTTATCGGCAAAATGCCCAGTTTTCTTTGCTCCGGCAATGGATCTTGACATGTGGAAGCATGAAAGCACCGTTCATAACATGCAACAGTTGCATTCGTATGGAAACAACTTGATTTCACCGAGAAGTGGAGAACTTGCCAGTGGTCTGTATGGTGAAGGAAGAATGACGGAGCCGGAAGAAATTATTGATCATCTCGTTAAATTTTTACGACAAAGCTTACCACTTTTCGGGAAAACCGCACTAGTAACAGCCGGTCCAACTTATGAGGCAATCGATCCTGTTCGATTCATAGGAAATCATTCATCTGGCAAAATGGGTTTCGCTATTGCCGATGAGTTGAGTGTATTGGGTGCATCGGTAACTTTGATCAGCGGTCCGACTGCCGCAAAGACTATGCAGCAAGCTAACCGAATTGACGTGGTTAGTGCGGCTGATATGCTGGAAGCTTGTACTGCAGAATTTGGAACTGCAGATATTGTGGTGATGAGTGCAGCTGTTGCTGACTATACACCTGCTGTTGTTGAGCAACAAAAGATTAAAAAAGCGGAAGGTGATTTTACCCTTGTACTTAAAAAAACGGAGGATATTTTAGCTACACTAGCAAAGCTGAAGAAACCGGGGCAAATATTGGTAGGCTTCGCTTTAGAAACCAATAATGAGGAAGAGCACGCGATCAGGAAGCTGAAAAAGAAAAACCTCGACCTTATTGTTCTTAATTCCTTAAACGACAAGGGTGCTGGCTTCAAGTCTGACACCAATAAAATTACTATATTCAATAAAGCTTTGGAGAAGACGATTTTTGATCTCAAATCAAAGGCTGAAGTTGCCAAAGACATTTGTGCTGAAATATTAAAATTGGTCCGATCATGAAGTGTCCTTTGCTTTTCACAATTCTGTTGTTACTAACCGGCTTTGAATCGGCGCTTACCGCACAGGAATTAAACGCACGTGTGCAGATTCTCGCTCCTACCGTTCCAAACATCGACAAAAGAAATTTAGAGGTACTGCAAAAGAACATCAGAGAGTTTTTGAATAACAACAAATGGAGTAATGAATCTTACGCTCCCCAAGAAAGAATTGAATGCAACTTTGTGATCACCCTATCAGAATGGGACGGCAATTCGGCTTATAAAGCCGAAGCACAAATTCAATCCAGCAGACCTGTTTACGGATCCGCTTACAATTCTACCTTACTCAACCTAAACGATAAAGATTTTGATTTTAACTATACTGAAGGACAATCATTAGATTTTTCTGACCAGAACTACCTGACAAACCTAAGTTCTCTGCTTGGTTTTTATGCTTATACCATTATCGGCTTGGATAAAGACAGTTTTAGCTCCTTAGGAGGAACGTTATTTCATAAGAAAGCACTGACTTTACTGAACAATGCACAGGTATCGTCAAATAGTGGCTGGAAAGCGTTTGACGGGTTAAGGAATAGGTATTGGTTAAATGAGAACTTGCTGAATAAAGGGTTCGAAGAACTTAGGGTATTTATTTACGACTACCATTTTAATGGGTTAGATAAGCTACAGGATAATCCAGGAAGAGGCTTAAATAGAATGATCAGCCTATTGGGCGGTCTAAAGCAGATGGATAAGCAAAAGCTAGGCTCCATCTTCCCGAACTTCTATTTTGCCAGTAAAGCAGATGAAGTTGTGAATATATTCTCCATTCAAACCGGTGACCCAACAGACAGAATCAAGGCTTATAACCTTTTGGTTGAAGTTGATCCAGTTAATAAAAACAAATACGAGCGGTTAAAACAAGCTTCCGTATCACTCAAAGAGTCCCTTAAAAAGAATTAGATAAAATCATCTTGATTATTGGTTAAATAACCGGACAGGAGCGAATCTCTTATTTTTTTGTACAATTGAATAAACACTCATTGCTTAAGTTTTCATAATTTAGCGGAGCATATGCTACAAAAACTTACTATCCGTAATTACGCACTCATAGATAGTGTGGACCTTGATTTAGATAAGGGTTTAAATATCATAACTGGTGAAACAGGAGCGGGTAAATCAATAATGTTGGGTGCGTTGTCTCTTATCTTAGGTCAGCGAGCAGAGACCAGATACTTCTTTAACCAAGCAAAAAAGTGTATTATTGAAGGAATTTTTACTTTAAGTGGTAATCTATTGCAGTCACTTTTCGAAGAACATGACATTGATTTCCAAGAAGAAACTATTTTACGAAGAGAGATTTCTACAGACGGTAAGTCACGTGCGTTTATTAACGACACCCCTGTTACGCTCTCCTTAATGAAAACAGTCGGTGAACAACTGATTGACATTCACTCTCAGCACGCCACATTAGAAATTAACGACCCTGGGTTTCAGCTGTTGATAGTTGATATAATATCTAACCATTCAGAACTGCTTGGCAGCTACCGATCTACTTATAAGGGCTTCAAGAAAAACCAACAATTGCTCACTGAACTAAAATCGGGAGCAGCTGAAGCAAGAAGCAAGCAGGATTATGAACAATTTTTGTTTAATGAATTAGAAACTGCAGCATTTAAATTAGAAGAGCAAGAAAAGTTAGAGCATGAGCTGGAGTTGCTCAACAATTCAGAAAACATTAAGAAAGGTTTGTTAACAAGTAATAACTTGTTAACAGAAGAGGAAGTCTCTGTACTGTCTCTACTAAAAGAAAGTTTGAGTCAGCTGCAAGGAATCGAGAAATTCAATGCAGACTATGAGTTATTGACAGCAAGACTGAAGTCAGTACTTATAGAGGTAAAAGACATATCACAGGAGACTACTATCTTTGAACAGGATATTAACTTTAATCCATCGAGGATTGAAGAGATCAACGGCAGGTTAGACACCATTTACACCTTACA
>JACMPF010000091.1 GCA_014377665.1 Pedobacter sp.
ATTGCCATCAGACAATGATTGCGAGTGAGCACGTGAAGCCAGCTTTTGAAATTCTGAACTTCATGAACTTTTAACTTCAGAATAAGCTCTTCAAAAATCTGCATCACAGCATCTTTACTTAACTCCTCGTCTTTCAGGTAGTTAATACATACTCCGAAAACCAGGTGCATATACTTGTTATACAGTTGACCCAGTATATCTAGACTGCCACTTACCTTGTAGCTTCTTATGAGGTCTACATCATCCTGTTCCTGTGTTCGCGAATTGTTTCTAATAAATTTCAAAGGTTTGAGCGGATATTGAGCTCAAGTATAAAAATATTTTTTGACACTATTATGGAATTCGGGTAAAGCGCTCATCCTGTTTACAAATTATATGTTATGAAAATTTTAATACTAATTCTAACAATGCTCTTGTCTCTAACAAGTTATACTACTTCAAAAGCACAGGAACGAACCATCAAAGGAACAGTTACAGATAAAAAAACCGGGAGTCCTATCGTGGGGGTGTACATCTCTGTTTTGGACGATAAGAGAATTTTGAGGGTTAAGGCGACTGTTAATCAGAATGGAACATATAGTGTTACAGTTGGAAAAGACGTCCAGGAATTGGTATTCTCTTATGTTAGTTACAACACGGTTACAATTAAAATAAATAAAGCCCGGATTATCGATGTAAAAATGGAGGAGACGCAGAACGCCTTGAAAGAAGAGGTCGTGATCAGAGGTTATGTAAAGCGTACTCGGGAAGCGACGACAGGTAGCTCGTATATAGTAAGCGGAAAAGAAGTACAGGATGTTCCTGTTGGCAATGTTGAGCAGCTACTTCAAGGAGTAAGTACTGGCAAACTTAAAATACAGAATAACACGGGTGCTCCCAGTTTAAGAAGCCCAATCAATATCCCCAGTTTAGAAGACAATGAAAGTTACGCCATAGTAACTGAGAATAAGTTTAAAAATGTGCTACAAAGCCCTCTATCTACTTTTTCGATTGATGTGGATGCCGCAAGCTACAGCAACCTTCGCAGATATATAAACAATGGTAGTTTTCCTCCCTCAGAAGCAATAAGGATTGAAGAAATGGTAAATTACTTTGATTATGAATATGAACAACCAAAGGGTACTAACCCTGTCAACATTAATACAGAAATTTCTAATGCTCCATGGAATACAAGCCATAGATTGGTGAAGATTGGGTTGCAGGCAAAAAAGGTATCCAACGCCAATTTGCCGGCATCCAATCTTGTATTCCTAATAGATGTCTCAGGTTCCATGAATCAGGCAAACAAATTGCCGCTTCTTGTTTCATCCTTTAAAATGCTTGCCGACCAGCTTAGAAAACAAGATAAAGTAGCGATAGTGGTTTATGCCGGAAATGCAGGCGTGGTACTCCCATCGACTAATGGAAATGAGAAAACAAAAATTAAGGAAGCCTTGAATAAGTTAAGTGCAGGTGGCTCTACAGCTGGCGGAGAAGGTATTGAACTCGCTTACAAGATTGCTGCTGAGAATTTTGTAAAGGGAGGAAATAATAGAGTCATCCTGGCCACAGATGGAGACTTCAATGTGGGTGCTTCAAGCGATAACGACATGGAAAATTTGATTGAACAGAAGCGTAAAAGTGGGATATTTCTGACTGTCCTTGGTTATGGAATGGGAAACTACAAAGACAGCAAGATGGAAAAGCTTGCCGACAAGGGTAATGGCAATTATGCTTATATAGATAATATATCTGAAGCAAGGAAAGTTTTAATAACTGAGTTTGGAGGAACATTATACACCGTCGCGAAAGATGTAAAATTGCAAGTTGAGTTTAATCCATCAAAGGCACAAGCTTACAGGCTGATTGGTTACGAAAATAGGATGCTAAAGTCGAAAGACTTCAATGACGATAAGAAAGACGCTGGTGAAATGGGCTCAGGTCACACTGTTACTGCACTATATGAAGTAATTCCGGTTGGGGTTAAAAGTAGTTTCTCTGGGAGCGTTGATGATTTAAAGTATCAGGCACAAGAATCGAAACCGGTGGTTCTGCAAGGTAATGGAAAAGAACTGATGACCGTTAAGTTAAGATATAAACAACCTGATGGAAATGTAAGCAGGTTAATTGAGCAACCTGTGATTGACAATACTATAGGATTTAATCAGACCAGCAACAATTTTCGATTTAGTGCAGCGGTTGCCGAGTTCGGACTTCTTTTAAAGCAATCAGAATTTATGCAAAAATCAAGTTTCGATCATGTAATATCCACAGCAGACGCTGCTAGGGGTAAAGATAGCGAAGGCTATCGATCGGAATTCGTGAAACTAGCTAGGTCTGCAAAGTTATTGGCCAAAGAATTGCTTAGTATTGAGCATACGAACAAATCAGATGAGAACTATTAGCCTTTTACTTTCTTTAATTATATTAACCTTATTAAGTAGCTGTGACGTACAAAGTCAGGCACAGTTAGGAAACATTATTAAGCAGCTTCCTATTGGATATCCTACAACGACAGAAATTGGACTAGGGTTGAAACAGGCGCTAGAAATAGGAACTACAAATGGGGCTAATCAATTATCTGCGAAAGATGGATTCTTGGGAAATCTGGCAATTAAGATCTTTTTTCCTCCAGAGGCTCAAAAGGTAGAGAAAACATTACGAACAATTGGTCTGGGTTCTTTAGCTGATAACGTAATATTAACCATCAACAGAGCAGCTGAAGATGCTGCTAAAGAAGCAAGACCTATATTTATTTCCACCATTAAGCAAATGACAATAGCGGATGCGACAAATATACTGTTGGGGAACGATGATGCTGCTACTACCTATTTTAAGCGGGTTACTACCGCACAGCTTATGGAGAAATTCCGGCCGGTTATCGCAAATAGTTTAGCTAAAGTAGGTGCTACGAAATACTGGGGCGATGCAGCAAGCCAATACAATAAAATACCGTTGGTTAACCCAATTTCGACAGATTTATCTTCCTATGTAGCGCAGAAAGCGCTTGATGGTATGTTTATACAAATTGCACAGGAGGAGTTAAAAATCCGCGACAATATTGGGGCAAGAAGCACGACTTTACTACAAAAGGTCTTTGGTTATGCCGATAAGAATAAAACGAAATAAAAAGGTTACTTTTAGAAAGTAAAAACTAACAATAAAAAAGTAGATTGGATTTCAAAGATTTTAATTTTAACCCGGACTTATATGAGGGTTTATTGGCAATGGGATTTCGCAGTGCCACACCAATACAACAACAAGCTATTCCACTAATTCTTAATAAGCAAGATTTAATCGCCTGCGCACAAACGGGCACAGGGAAAACTGGCGCATACCTTTTACCGATCATGAATATGATCAGCGAAACACCAGAACGACACAACAATACGCTTATTCTTGCACCCACACGTGAACTCGCACAGCAGATAGATCTGCAAGTTGAAGCACTCTCCTATTTCACCAATATCAGTTCTTTAACTGTATACGGCGGTGGGGATGGAATAGCTTATGAACAACAAAAAAGGTCAATGCGCGAAGGTGTTGACATTATAATTGCCACTCCGGGAAGACTCATATCCCACCTATCTTCAGGATTATTAAATCTTGATCAACTTAAACATCTGGTACTGGATGAGGCAGACAGAATGCTTGACATGGGCTTTTATGATGACATCATGAAGATTGTAGGGTATTTACCACAGGTTCGCCAAACGGTGTTGTTCTCGGCAACCATGCCACCTAAAATTAGAAAGCTCGCTTCAACACTTTTAAAGGATCCGCAGCAAATAAATATTGCTATCTCTAAACCAGCAGAAGGCATTTTACAGCAAATATATCTTGCTCATGACGAGCAAAAAGTGCCCCTTCTAACCAGAATACTTAAATCCGGTGATTTCAAAAGCATTATTGTTTTTGCATCAACAAAGGAGAAGGTAAAAAACTTGGGTAAGGTGTTTAGAAATCTCGGGTTAAAAGCTGAAGCCTTTCATTCAGATCTTACCCAAAAAGAGAGAGAAGCAGCACTGTTGAAATTTAAAAATAGAATGCTCCCAATATTGATCGGTACAGATGTGTTAAGTCGTGGCATTGATGTGGAAGGAATTGACCTTGTTGTCAATTTTGACGTACCACATGACGCCGAAGATTACGTGCACAGAGTTGGCCGTACAGCGCGTGCCTCTACAAAAGGAACGGCGATAACTTTAGTAAATCCGAAGGATAAAAGAAAACTGGAAAGCATTGAAAAGCTGATTGAAAAAAGAATTGACCGCATCCCTATGCCGGAAGATCTCGGCACTGCTCCATTGGAATCGGTAAGTGCAGTTGCAACCGATCGCTCAAAATTTACTGGCGCTCCTAAGAAAAAGTTTTGGAAGAAAAAACCCGGCACAGTTAACAGCAAGCCTAAGACAGAATAAATATTCAGTATATTTACTTTCATGCAGAATTTACCTCCATTAGCTGAACGGATGCGTCCACAAAGTCTGGATGAGTATGTTGGGCAGAAACATATTGTTGGTCCTGACGCAGTTTTACGTAAAGCTATTCAGAGCGCGCAATTACCCTCGATGATCTTTTGGGGTCCTCCTGGAGTTGGCAAAACAACACTTGCCTATATTATATCTCAAACCTTAGATCGGCCTTTCTTTAATCTAAGCGCTATCAATTCTGGTGTAAAGGACATTAGAGAAGTGATCGATAAGGCGGCACAACTTAAAAATAACTTAATGGGTCTGCCGATCTTGTTTATTGATGAAATTCACCGATTCAGCAAATCACAACAAGATAGTCTCCTTGGGGCAGTAGAAAGAGGCCTGGTGACATTGATTGGTGCAACTACAGAAAACCCTTCCTTCGAGGTGATTTCCGCATTGCTTTCGCGATGCCAGGTCTACATACTCAAGGCGCTTGATGAAGCAGAGCTTACCGGTTTGCTACAAGCGGCGATTAAGCAAGATGTACTTCTTAAGCAAAAGAAAATAACAATTAAAGAACATGAAGCACTCATTCGTCTTTCTGGCGGCGATGGACGTAAGCTATTAAATGTTCTGGAGATTGTTGTCAACGGAATAGGCGGAGACAAACCTGTACTGACTAATGAGAACGTACTTGCCCATGCTCAGCAGAATCTCGCATTGTACGATAAAGCCGGGGAGCAGCATTATGACATCATCTCTGCCTTTATCAAATCTATAAGAGGTAGCGATCCAAATGCTGCCGTTTACTGGTTGGCACGAATGATTGAAGGTGGAGAAGACCCGCTATTTATAGCAAGAAGACTAGTTATTTTATCATCGGAGGATATTGGAAATGCCAATCCAAATGCGCTATTGCTTGCTAACAATTGCTTTGCGGCCGTAAACGTTATTGGCTTTCCAGAATCCAGAATCATACTTTCTCAATGTGTTACCTATCTGGCCAGCTCTGCCAAAAGTAATGCTTCATATGAAGCCATTAATCGTGCACAGGCCCTCGTGAAGCAATCAGGTAATTTACCTGTTCCGCTTCACATCAGGAATGCGCCGACCAAGCTTATGAAAAACATTGGTTACGGAAAAGATTATCAGTATGCTCATGGCTATGAAGGAAACTTTTCTCCTCAGGAATACTTTCCTGAAGAGTTAAGTGGCACCAAACTTTATGATCCCGGGAACAACCCTGGAGAAGAGAAGCTGCGGGAGAAACTCAAGTCTAATTGGAAAGACAAATACAATTATTAGTGTAACAAAAACTAGGATCCTGTATCCAATTTATAAATTTAATTTAGACTAAAATATGCTCAGTACCTTTATAAGCCATCAACAAAAATCATTTTGGCGCTCAAGAAATAAAAAAGGAAGTATTGCAGCGGAGATAGTCTTCGGCCTGTTACTGCTGTATTTTCTTGGTATAGCCATATTCATTGGCTTTGGTATGGTGAAATTTCTTCCAGAGGTATTTCCTGATCAGGATGTGACAAAGAGCTTCAATGGTTTTATACTATACTATTTCGCGTTTGATTTTATCATGCGTATTCAGCTCCAGGAATTACCAACGCTAAGTATCATCCCCTACTTGCATCTCAAAATACCAAAAAGAAAGCTTATCGGATTTCTAAATGTAAAAGCGCTCTTTAGTGCCTTTAACCTTTGGCCTTTCTTTATATTTTTGCCTTTCTGTTTCATAGAGATAGCCGGCAAGTATGGTGCATTTGCTACTGCAATGTACATCATTACCATTCTTTCACTTACCGTGTTTAATAACTTTCTAGCATTATATATAAAGAGAAAATCCATATCTAATATTGCCTATACCATTGTCGGACTATCAATCTTCGCGGCCCTTGCAGGCTTAGAGTATTTTAAGATCATTTCCTTGATGGCGGCATCTGATTTCGTTTTCAGGCATATTGCTATCTATCCATATTTAGGTTTGATTGCTACCTTGGCAGCCTTCTGCATATTCAAAGTCAATTCAAAATTCTTGAGTAACAATCTATATGTAGAAGAATTAAGTACAGCTACGGAAAAGAAGGCGAGTACTGACTACGCATTCTTAAATAGATTTGGAAAAGTAGGAGAATTAGCTGCTTTAGAATTGAAACTGATCCTAAGGCATAAACGCTCTCGCTCTAGTGTATTTATGGGGTTCCTGTTCCTTCTATACGGATTCTTTTTTTACAAAGAGGCTGCGATCGCTTCAAATTCCTTTGGACAGATGATGTTTGGCGCAATTTTCATGACGGGGATATCTATCATTATCTACGGCCAGTTCATATATGCCTGGCAAAGTGCTCATTTTGATGGCCTGTTGGTCAACAAGATCAATTTCAAGGACTACATTAAGGCTAAGTTTTTGCTGTTCACAATTGCTTGTACAATGATTACCGTATTAGCAAGCTTCTATGGGTTTTTGAGTCCGAAGCTGCTCCTATTACATCTGGCTGCCTATCTATATAATATTGGATTTGGGACGGTGATCGTACTTTATATGGGGACTTCTAACTACAAGAGACTTGACATTAATAAAAGCGCAAGTTTTAATTATCAGGGCACAGGGGCTACCCAATGGCTCCTAGCATTTCCTTATACTTTAACACCAATACTAATTTACCTTCCTTTCGGACTATTAGGAATGCCCTACACCGGACTGATTATCGTTGCTTTATTTGGATTGATCATGCTTCTTATGCGCGGATTCTGGGTGAATTTCCTTACAAAAAGATTAAAATTACAGAGATATAAAATGGCCGAGGGTTATAGAGAATAACTATGATATTAGAAATAAACAAACTGAAAAAGATTTACGGCGATAAGACTGTCGTAAATATCCAAAATCTGCAAATCCAACAAGGGGAAACTGTAGGGCTTGTAGGAAATAACGGAGCTGGTAAAACTACTTTCTTCCGTATGCTCCTAGATCTGATACGGCCTTCAGAAGGTGAAATTCTATCCAAATCTGAGAACGTGATATCGAGTGACCAATGGAAGAACTACACCGCATCTTACCTGGACGAGGGCTTTCTGATTGATTACTTAACTCCTGAAGAGTATTTTACTTTTGTGGGCAGTCTTCACGATTTAAGTATTGCCGATGTACAGTCATATCTGATAAAATATAACGAATTCTTTAATGGAGAAATATTGAACAGTGGAAAGTATATCCGTGATTTCAGTAAAGGAAATCAAAATAAGGTGGGCATAGCTGCTGCATTAATGCAGAATCCTGAGTTACTTGTGCTAGATGAACCCTTTGCAAACTTAGACCCGACTACTCAAATTCGATTGAAAACGATTTTGAAAGCTTTAAAAGGAGAAAGAAGAATGACAACCTTCATTTCTAGCCACGATTTGAATCATGTTACCGATGTTTGTGACCGCATTATCCTTCTGGAAAAAGGATTGATTATCAAAGATTTTCATACTGACGAGAATTCTCTGAAAGAATTAGAAGAATATTTTTCTGAATAGATCAAAAACTGGCATTACGTTTGAGTTACCGCTGCTATAATTAAAAAAAAGCATTATGATAACTTCAAGATTTAAAATAGCAACATTTAGTATAGCATTATCTCTTGGCGCGATGGCGTTTCAAGGTTGCGATAGTTTAACAAAAACTCAAAAAGGTGCTGGAATTGGCGCAGCAGCAGGTGGTGTAATTGGTGCTATTATAGGTAAGAAAGCAGGTAATACAGCAGTTGGTGCCGTTATAGGCGCTGCGGTAGGTGGTACAGCCGGTGG
>JACMPF010000092.1 GCA_014377665.1 Pedobacter sp.
CAGTTGAATCTATAATGGTTAAGCAGATGTAGTTATTAAATTTATCTATAAAAGGTGTGAGGGAATAACAGTTAAATCTTGATTATTATTCCTTAGGCTTTTTTTGTATTTTCAGCTGCCAAATTAAAATTCATGAGTTCTGCTGAAAACAATAAAAAACTATTCTTTTTAATTCTTGTGGCCTCACTAGGCTATTTTGTCGATATATACGACTTACTCCTATTTCTAATCATAAAGAATAAAAGCCTTGCTTCATTAGGTGTACCCGCCGATAAAATTACGGAAACCGGGTTATCATTAATGAACTGGCAAATGGCCGGGCTGTTAATAGGTGGCATTCTTTGGGGTATTTTGGGCGATAAAAAAGGAAGACTTTCGGTTCTTTTTGGATCCATAATTATGTATTCTATTGCTAACATAGCAAACGGTTTTGTAACGAGTATTCCCATGTATGCCGCCCTTAGATTCATCGCCGGGATCGGACTTGCCGGAGAACTTGGTGCAGGAATAACTCTGGTAAGCGAGAGTATGAGCAAGGAGAATAGGGGTTACGGTACAATGATGGTTGCAGGGATCGGTCTGCTAGGTGCAGTAGGTGCATATATTGTTGGAGATCTTTTTGAATGGAGGACGGCATTTTTTGTTGGAGGCGGTTTAGGGATATTACTTCTTTTCTTAAGGTTCGGAGTTTTCGAATCCGGTATGTTTGAAAAGATGGCCAAAAAAGATGTGGTAAAAGGCAGCTTCTTAATGCTATTTTCAACAAAAAAACGTTTTTTTAAGTACTTAAACTGTATTCTGATCGCTGTACCACTTTGGTATGTGGTAGGTATACTTGTGGGTATTGCGCCTGTTTTCGGTAAAGCTTTGGGTTCGGTTGATGTTTTGGATAATGGGAAAGGGGTAATGTTTACTTATATCGGTATTTCACTGGGAGATTTTGCAAGTGGCGCCTTAAGCCAGCTGTTTAAGACCAGAAAAAAAGTCGTTTTTGTTTGCATAACCTTGACGTTCATTACGATGCTTGTGTACCTGTTAAATACAGGCTGGTCGGCAAACCAATTTTATGTGCTTTGTCTATTCTTTGGGCTATTTACTGGATACTGGGTAGTATTTGTTACGATGTCTGCTGAGCATTTCGGTACTAATTTAAGGGCAACAGTTACTACAAGTGTTCCGAACATGGTAAGAGGTTCTCTAATTCTTGTGACTATATTATTTCAATTTCTGGTTACCAAATTTGGTGTTATTAATTCAGGTTTAATTGTAGCTGTGCTTACGGTTTCAATTGCCTATATTGCTTTATACAATCTCGACGAGACGTACGGGAAGGACTTGAACTACATCGAAGAATAGTGTCAAAAAATTGTACTATCTAATGAATTCGAGCTTTTAAATTTCTTTAAAGGTTAACTTTGGGTTCAATCAGGGTTATGGAGTTTAGAGATCAGGTGGTAGCAGCATATCAAAGAATACAGGACGATATTTGTCGGGATATGGAGCTTGCGGATGGTAAGTTGAAGTTTGAGGAAGAATTGTGGTCGCGTGAAGGTGGCGGTGGCGGGCGCACCCGAATTATGCAAGACGGGAATGTTATTGAAAAAGGAGGCGTAAATTTCTCTGCCGTTTATGGAAAACTTCCTGAATCTATTAAAAAGGCATTTAAAGTAGAAAGCGAGGAGTTCTTTGCTGCAGGTGTTTCTATTGTTATGCATCCTTCGAATCCTTTTGTTCCGATCATCCATATGAATATTCGTTATTTCGAAATGGATGAGCAGACGCGTTGGTTTGGTGGTGGGATTGATCTGACTCCCCATTATGTCATAGATACTGATGTTAGATATTTTCACCATCTGTTAAAGCAAACTTGTGATCGATTTGATGCATCATTCTACCCTAAATTTAAGAAACAGGCTGATGATTATTTCTTTATAAAACACCGTAACGAAACAAGGGGTGTGGGTGGCATTTTTTATGATCGACTTAAGCCTGAGAATACTGGTTTAAGTTATGAAGAGATCCTGAATTTCTCAATTGCTGTGGGGGAGACTTTCTCTCCTGTATATTCAGAATTGATAGATAGGAATAAGGATTTAGAGTACACTCCAAGCGAGCAGGAATGGCAATATCTCCGCAGAAGCCGGTATGCAGAATTTAACCTCGTATATGATTCGGGAACTAAGTTCGGACTGGAAACCAATGGACGAATAGAGTCTATACTTATGAGCTTGCCGCCTATGGCCAAATGGGTTTACAACCATCAGCCGCTGATTGGAAGCCCGGAATGGGAGACTTTAAGCAAGCTTAAAAAGGGCATAAATTGGGTTTAAAATTTTTCAACAATAGGTCTTCTTGGCAGTTTTTTTAGTAGATTCGCAAGGTTACAGTAAAACCAAATTTCAACGTTCTAAGGAACATTAATATTTATGGCTGAAGATTTAGATAATCAACAAAACGACAAAATAATAAAAATAGATATTGACGAGCAGATGAAGTCGGCTTACATCGATTACTCGATGTCGGTAATCGTATCAAGGGCTTTGCCTGATGTGCGTGACGGATTAAAACCAGTACACAGACGTGTGTTGTACGGTATGCTTGATCTGGGTTTAGCAAACAATAAACCTTATAAAAAGTCTGCCCGTATTGTGGGAGAGGTTCTTGGAAAGTATCACCCTCATGGTGACTCTTCCGTATATAATACCATGGTTAGAATGGCTCAGGATTGGAGTTTACGCTACCTGATGGTTGAAGGGCAAGGAAATTTTGGCTCAATTGATGGTGACTCACCGGCAGCGATGCGATATACAGAGGCGCGTTTTCAAAAGATCGCCGAAGATATGCTTGCTGACATCAACAAAGACACTGTTGATTTCCAGTTAAACTTTGATGATTCCTTGACGGAACCTACTGTTTTACCTTCTAAAGTTCCGAATTTACTAATTAATGGATCTTCTGGTATTGCAGTAGGTATGGCAACTAATATGCCTCCACACAATATTACTGAGGTGATCAATGCGACTGTTGCGTACATTGATAATAATGAAATTACTATTCCGGAATTAATGAAGTTTATTAAGGCGCCGGATTTTCCTACCGGAGCACTTATATATGGTTATGCGGGAGTGCAGGAAGCATTCGAGACAGGTAGAGGTAGGGTGATGATGCGTGCAAAAGCAGAAATCGAGACCCATAAAGACCGTGAAACAATTATTGTAACCGAAATACCATATCAGGTAAATAAGGCGATGATGATTGAACGTACTGCTGAGCTTGTAGGTGAAAAAAAAATTGAAGGTATCTCAAATATAAAAGATGAGTCTAATAAAGATGGAATTCGTATCGTTTATGAGATTAAAAGAGATGCGAATGCTTCTATTGTTTTGAACAACTTGTTTAAACAAACAGCTTTACAAACTTCGTTTAGTGTGAACAATATTGCCTTAGTAAAAGGCAGACCTCAGATGTTAAATCTGAAAGATCTTATTCACTATTTCGTTGAGCATAGACATGAGGTTGTTGTTAGACGAACCAAGTTTGAACTATCTGAAGCAAAAAAACGCGCCCATATTCTTGAAGGATTATTGATAGCATTAGATCATATCGAAGAAGTAATCAAATTGATCCGTGCATCTGATACTCCGGAAGCGGCGAGAGTTGGATTAATGGAGAAATTCGGTCTGAGTGATATTCAGGCAAGAGCTATTCTTGATATGACCCTACGCAGGCTAACAGGGCTTGAGCGTGATAAAATTAAGGATGAGTACGACGAGTTGATGAAAACTATCGACTATTTACAGTCGATATTAGACGATGAAGGTTTGCGTATGCAGATAATCAAAGACGAATTGGCTGAAATGCGTGAGAAATATGGCGATGAACGTAGAACTCAGATCGTACACTCTGCGGAAGATATGAGTATGGAGGATTTCATTGAGGATGAAGACGTTGTGATTACGATTTCTCATGAGGGTTATATAAAACGTACTCCTGCCACTGAATACCGGACTCAGAGTCGCGGCGGAAAGGGAGCTAAAGGAAGTGATTCTAGAAACGAGGATTTTATTGAGCACTTACTAATTGCGTCCAACCACAACTATATGTTGTTCTTTACTGAAGCTGGTCGCTGTTTCTGGTTAAGAGTTTACGAAATTCCAGAAGGTTCGAGATTGAGCAAAGGGAGAGCAATCCAAAATATAATTAACATCCCTAAGGAAGAAAAAATCAAGGCATTTATTAAAGTAAAAAATCTTAAGGATCAAGAATATCTTGAGAACAACTTTATTATTATGTGTACCAAGAAAGGTACCATTAAGAAAACTTCTTTGGAGGCGTATTCAAGACCTAGGGTTAATGGTATCAATGCGATAAATATTAATGAAGGTGACCAACTAATTGAAGCAAGTTTGACCACTGGATCCAGTGAAATCGTAATGGCGTTACGCTCTGGTAGAGCAATAAGATTCAACGAGTCTACAGTTAGACCAATGGGTAGAACTGCAACAGGAGTACGAGGTGTTACACTAGGGCATGACAAAGACGAAGTTGTTGGCATGATTGCTGTTGAGGATTCATCAGCAACTGTTCTGGTAGTTTCTGAAAAAGGTTACGGTAAACGTACAGATATCGATGATTATCGCGTTACTAACAGAGGCGGTAAGGGTGTTAAAACTATAAATGTAACCGAGAAGACTGGCGCCTTAGTAGCAATTAAGAACGTTACTGATGCCGATGACTTAATGATTATTAACAAATCTGGTATAGTGATCCGTATTGTTGTTAGCCAGTTAAGGGTTATGGGGAGAGCTACTCAAGGTGTTAGATTGATTAATTTAAAAGGTAACGATGCCATCGCATCTGTAGCTAAAATTGAACATGAAGATGAGGCTGAGATTGATGAAGAGGCAATAGTTGCAGATCCGGAAGCTGAAGGAAATGCAATAGTAGGAAATGGCGAAGTTGAGGAAAGCTCAAAAGAGATTGAAACTGAAGATTTGGAAGACGAAGAGGCTGAGGATGATAACGATGAAGAAACGGAAAACTAATATAACTGTAGAACAAATTAAAATTAAGATGAAAAAAGTACTTTTAAGTATGATATTTGCTAGTACAGCTCTACTTGCAAATGCGCAAAAGTCTGAGGTAGAGGCTGCTAAGAAAAGCTGGATGGATTATGCAAACAGTCAGAATGCTGTTACTATCGACCTTGGTGCATTAGCTAGCAAAATGAAAGTTAGTGCAGATAAAAAGAAAGAAGAACCAGCTAAGCCGAAGCCTACTTTAGCTGAAGATTTAGCTATTCTAAACGCAGGTTTGGCCCATACCGATCTTGCGATTGCACATGAGAAATCTAAAGATTTGCCAACTGCATGGTCTATTAGAGCGTTAATTTCTTCACGAATCGCCTTGATTGACACAACTGATTTTCAAAATTCTATTGCCAAGCAGCAAGTTGCTTCTGAAGCTATTGAGAAAGCTGAAGCATTAAATGTCAAGAAAGATAAGAGTGTTGAAAACGATGTTAAGGATGCAAAAGATTTCGTTGAAAATGCTTTTTCAAACAGAGGTATGATTGCTTATAAAAGAAAGGACTATGCGACTGCATACACTGCTTTTAACGCCATGACTATTAAAAACCCACAAGACACTTCAATGTTTGTTAATGCAGGTCTGGTTGCACGCTTGGCAGAAAAGTATCCTGAAGCGGTGGCAAGTTATAGAAAAGCAATTGATTTAGGATTTAAAGATTCTTATTCTCTTTATAGTCAAATCGTTGACATCACAGGCACTAACCTGAAAGACAGTGCTAAATACCTTGAAGTGTTGAACGAGGCATCTGCAAAATATCCTGATAGTACTGCTTTTATCGGACGTATCACCGATTATTACACCAAAAAGGGTGATGTCGTTAAGTCTCAAGAGATGTTGAAAAAGTTGGCTGAGAAAGATCCTAAAAATGCTGTTTATCAGTACTATATAGGTGAGACCTACTTTAAGCAAGCCTTGTCACTTCAAGAAAAGAGAAATGATATTGATCAAAAGAAAAAGAAAGAATATGACGATATGAGTGCTAAAATGATGGCTAACATCGATCTAGCACTACCATATTATAAGAAAGCGCTTGCGATTGACCCTAAATACGCTGATGCGGTGGACAAATTAAAGTCTATCTATGGCTTTAAGAACGACACAGCGAATTACGAGGCGATGAGCAAACTGCTAATAACATTAGACAAAAAATAAGATTGCATAGAAAAGAGGGGTAAAAATCCCTCTTTTTCTTTAGATTTGGTATATGAAAAGGATATTTCTGTTAACCTTCGTCTTCCTGGTAGTGGTAAGCAATAACATTGCTTTTTCTCAAAAAAGCCAGCTAAGAGTAGCCCGCAATAGTATAGGAAAACTACAGGTTGCTATCAATAATAAAAAGGATAACAAAGCGCAATTAGATATACTTGGAGAAGGAATAAAGGCGGCCGAAGCTGCGCAGAATGATAGAAAAACTAGAAAATGGTCAGAAACCTGGGCCATAAAAGCTTACCTAAGTTCTTATCTCTCTATTTTAGATGGAAACGAAGTAAACTCTGATAGGTATTATGGGTTAGCAATTGATGCAATTGATTCTGCAAAAAGATTGGATAGGTTTGAAGACAACGCCCGTCTTATTGAAGCATCAATCTACAACATCAATATTAAAAAGCAAAATAAAGCGAATAATGCTTTTAAAAATAATGACTTCACTACAGCTTTTAATTTATTGAAAGAAGTAAGTGATTTCTTCCCAAAAGATACATCTTTAGCAATTAATACGGCCTTATCTGCTCAGAATATTCGTGCGTTTGATAGTGCTTTAATCTATTTTAAGAGAGCTAAAGACAATGGAGCTAAAGATCCTGCAATATTTCAAACCCTTTCAAAACTGTACACTTCGAAATTTGAGCATGAAAATGCTATAAAGTCATTGGAGGAGGGTATTGCAGTGAATCCATATAACGGCAATCTGACCAATGACTACATCAATTTACTTTTGGACAGCGAAAAATATCCTGAAGCGATACGTACTATTGAGCAAAATTTAAAGGTTACTACAAACAATAAGTTGCTGTTTTTTTTATACGGCTATTTGCAACAAAAAGCTGCCGGCTATAATACTGCAGAGATGGCCTATAATAAAGCTTTGGAGCTTGATGAAAATTATTTTGACGCTTTATACCAATTAGGTCTAGCTTATGTAGATTCTGCAAAC
>JACMPF010000009.1 GCA_014377665.1 Pedobacter sp.
AGCAAGATGTACCGCGAATCATTGAAATCAACCTTACAAGTATTTTCAAGGAACGATTGGGCATAAAACTGTCCGGTATACCAGATCACCCCCTGCCCCATAGTTGCACCAAATAGCGCAAGGAGCACCATTTTGAAGTTTGCTTTGTTACTAAAGCTTTCTTTTAGTGGATTTTTGGAGACTTTACCTTCTGTTTTCAGTTTAGTGAACATCGGCGACTCATGCATTTTCATGCGGATGTAAATAGAAACGCCGACTAAAAGAATTGATAGTAGGAAAGGTATTCTCCAACCCCAATCAGCGAATACTTCAGCTCCTAAGAGGTTTTTAGTTACAACAATAATTCCTAATGAAAGGAACAAACCGCCCGTTGCGGTAGTCTGAATCCAACTGGTAAAGAAGCCGCGTTTATTCGCCGGAGCATGCTCAGCAACGTAGGTCGCTGCACCACCATATTCTCCACCTAAAGCAAGACCTTGCACCAATCTTAAGATAAGTACCAAGATAGGAGCAGCATAACCGATGGTGGCATAGGAAGGAACCAAACCGATAAGAAAAGTAGATCCGCCCATCAACACAAGTGTCAACAAGAAAGTATATTTTCTACCAATAAGATCGCCAAGGCGACCGAAAACTAAAGCCCCAAAAGGCCTAACAATGAATCCTGCAGCAAAGATGGCAAGGGTATTTATGAGGGCTGACGCACCTGCATCAGCAGGGAAAAGTTGAGCTCCAATAATAGTGGCAAGGCTTCCGAAAATGTAAAAATCATACCATTCTATTAATGTGCCTAGGGAGGAAGCACCTATTACTTTAAAAATACTGTTCTGTTGAGGTTCATTACTCATTAATGCGGATCTATTTGGCTAGGAAAATAAATCTACAATTTATTATGAAAACTACTGCTCTTCCTTAAAATAAACTTTGTAATAGTTCATGGATTTATGGTCATCATACCCCTTTTCTATCAACTCCTTATTTCCATGGATATAGATGTGAAAGTTCTTATCCAGCTTGAGAACGCTTTTATAAACCCTGGCCTGTTTTTTTACCGCAGCTCCAGAAATATCAAAGTTATCGGGTATTGGCGCGTCAATTTCTTCTTCAAAGTTCTTTTTGTAGTTTTTAAAAGAGGTGATCCCTTCTTCGTTCCCAATAACTTCATTAGAGAACTCATCCAGATCAAAGCTTTCTTTCTCCTTGAAATATTTCATGGACTTATTTAACAAGTCAATCTTATCTGCCTTAGAGATCTCAAAATCTTGATCCAATTGCTCTGTTACAAAGTTTTTATACACACCAAGCACGTTGTTGGTCTGATTAAAGCTATCATTTCTGATCTTCAGCTTGAGGAATTCATCTTTCCAATATACCGCTTCAGCACTTCTGTTGGTTTGGTCTATGACCGCTACACGAAATCCCTCATCTTTGTCCGTGTTAAAGATTAAGCATCCCTTATCAAGCTTATTGATATTGATCGCTCCCTCTTCATAGCTAAGTCCGAAGCCACCATTTTCAGGGTATACTTTTAGAAAGGTTTCCTTAGTTTCAGATTTGAATATACCAATGGCATCGTGTAGCTCTCCCTCTACCTGGACATTCTCAAAAAAAGCTACATAGAGCTCACCGGCTTTGATTTTTGGATGTCCGGATACATCGTATAGATATTTTGCCAGCTCCTTACTGTTGCTGTGAAACTTTTCTCCGTTTTCAAAGATCTCTGCAGCAAAATGATAAACTTCATTAAGATTGAGGTCTGTATTTGGATGGAAAAACCGATAAGCTTCATTAGTTTTTTCAAATGGACTTAAGAAATATTGTTGAAGCAGGTTGCTTAGCAGGTTGTCTTTTAAGGCAATTGACTGCTCAGACAAGATATAGAACTCGTCCTGCGATTTGTTTCCGATCCTATGGATAGAAAGTTCGGCCAGTGAGGCCTCAAAAAATGAAATCATACGTATTTATTGAAACTACTTGTCTTCAGTGGGTGTGTTTCTAAGATGGACAGGTTCATTTTTATCCCCTTTCATCTTCAGGTTAAGCATCTCAACCAGTACTGAAAAGGCCATAGCAAAATAGATGTAACCCTTAGGAATATGTTGATCCAGTCCTTCTGCTAATAGCGAAACACCGATTAACAGTAAGAAGGATAATGCAAGCATTTTAACAGTTGGGTGGTTGTTGACGAAGTTACTGATGGCCGACGCAGATACCATCATGATAGCAACTGCAATAACAACGGCAGCAACCATGATTTCGATATGGTCTGCCATACCAACTGCAGTAATTACAGAGTCTAACGAGAACACGATATCAAGAATCAGAATTTGAACGATGATACCAGCGAAAGACTGTGCTTTTCCTTTAATGCTTTCCTCTTCATCGCCTTCCAGCTTATTGTGGATTTCGTGGGTGCTTTTGTAGATCAGGAAAAGCCCTCCAATGATCAGGATCAGGTCCCTTCCAGAAATGGCCATTTTCTCCAACCATTCTGCATTGGTCACGCCGATTAAATCGCCGATATTGAACAAAGGGGTAGTCAGCTTCATCACCCAACTTAACGAGAACAAAAGCAATACCCGGGTAAACATAGCAAGTCCGAGACCCATTGTACGCGCTCTTTTTTGTTGGTCAGCAGGCAGTTTACCTGCTAGAATGGAGATGAATACAATATTATCGATACCCAGAACGATCTCGAGTATCGTTAAGGTGAGGAGTGAGATCCAGGCTTCAGGACTGCTTAAAAATTCCATGTGGTAGTTTTGATGCTGGCTAAGATAAAAAAAGCTTGCTGATTAACTCAACAAGCTTCGATACTATTTGGTTTTAATCTGGTACTCTAGGCCTTCCTTAATATGTGCTCCCAAAAGTTGTTTCATCCCAAAATGTCTCCAGCCTGGTAAAGGCATCAAAAAAGGCTCTTGCAGAACATCTTCGGCTTCATTTACATCTTTTACAATTCCAAGCGAAATGTTATACATTGACTTCGCATACAATTTTTATAGCTCAAATTATGCCTTTCTTAATCCGACGTGAAGATTAACTGTTTTCAATAGGACAGCTAATTTTTTGAACCGTTGCACGCTGCCTGAATAATTTAATATACCAAGTAAAATCAAGAGCTGTTACAATATGTGGTTCAAAATCAATATTTTTGCCGCTTAATAAATTTAAGATGTTAAGAACAACTACTTGCGGTGCTTTAACCATAAAGAACTTAGGGGAAAATGTAGTCTTGTGCGGCTGGGTGCAGAAATCTAGAGATTTAGGAGGAATGACCTTTATCGATATCAGAGATAGGTATGGAATTACTCAGCTCGTTTTCAACATGGATGATAATACTGATCTTTGTGAAACAGCAAGAAGCCTTGGGCGTGAATTTGTAATCAAAGCTAGCGGCCTTGTTGTTGAGCGTTCTAATAAAAATTTAAAAATGCCAACCGGCGAAGTAGAAATCAAAATCTCTGCGCTTGAGATATTAAATGCAGCTAAAATACCACCGTTCATGATTGAAGATGAAACGGATGGAGGTGATGATTTGAGAATGAAATACCGTTATCTGGATCTACGAAGAAATCCAATCAGAAATAATATGGTATTGCGCCATAGAATGGCCCAATCTGTTCGCAGGTATCTAGATGCGCTAGACTTTATAGAAGTAGAAACTCCTGTTCTTATCAAATCTACACCTGAGGGTGCACGTGACTTTGTAGTTCCAAGCAGGATGAATGCCGGTGAATTTTATGCCCTGCCACAATCGCCACAAACTTTCAAACAATTGTTAATGGTTTCTGGATTTGATAGGTACTTCCAGATCGTAAAATGCTTTAGAGATGAGGATTTACGTGCAGATAGGCAGCCTGAGTTTACTCAGATTGATTGTGAGATGTCGTTCATCGAGCAAGAAGATATATTGAATACTTTCGAGGGCTTGATTCGCACTTTATTTAAGGAGATTAAAGACATAGATCTCCCAGAAGTTCCAAGAATGCAATATGCTGATGCCATGCGTTTATATGGTTCTGATAAACCTGATACCCGTTTCGATATGGCCTTTGTTGAGCTTACGGATATTGTGAAGGGCAAAGACTTCCCTGTATTTGACAATGCAGAGCTGGTAATTGGAATCAACGCATCAGAATGTGCAAGTTATACCCGTAAACAGCTTGATGAGCTTACCGACTTCATTAAACGCCCACAGATTGGCTCAACTGGGCTGATTTACTTAAGGCACAATGGAGATGGTTCCCTAAAATCTTCGGTGGACAAATTCTACGGTGAAGAAGAATTGCAAAAATGGTCAGCCGCATTAAATACACAGCCTGGTGATTTGGCATTGATCATGGCTGGCGGTACTGATAAAGTGCGCAAGCAACTGAGCGAGCTTAGATTAGAAATGGGTAACAGACTTGGTTTGCGTGATAAAAATAAATTTAGTGCACTCTGGGTACTTGATTTCCCTTTATTGGAATGGGATGAGGACTCTGAAAGGTATCATGCCATGCACCATCCATTTACTTCACCTAAACCAGAAGATATCGATATGCTTGATACCAATCCTGGCGAAGTAAGGGCAAACGCTTATGATATGGTAGTTAATGGTACTGAAATCGGCGGTGGATCGATTAGAATCCACGACAGGGCTTTACAAGCTTTGATGTTTAAGCATTTAGGCTTTTCCACGGAAGAGGCACAAAAGCAATTTGGCTTCCTGATGGATGCGTTTGAATTTGGTGCTCCTCCACATGGAGGTATTGCATTTGGTTTCGATAGATTGTGTTCAATATTCGCTGGCTTGGATAGTATCAGAGATGTGATTGCATTTCCTAAGAACAATTCCGGAAGAGATGTAATGATTGATAGTCCATCAACAATCGACGACAAACAGTTAAAAGAATTAAAGATTCAAACTACAGTATAACAAAAAAGGGAACGTAATTAGTTCCCTTTTTTGTCTAATAAGTTTCACTATCAGGCGGAATGCCGTAATCCACATGTTGCGGAACTTGTATCTGTTTCTTTTTTGTTCCTCCAAACCAAGATTTCACTTTATTGAATAACCCCGATAAGTGTTCTACATCAAGAGATTGACCTACTTTACCAGAAGCAAGACCTACAATCGCTTTGGTTATAAAGCCAGAGCCTCTGAATATGGTATTGTTCATCAGCAATGGTAAGACCATTGACATTACTTTACCACTGATATTTAGTTGCTCGTCTGCTTTTAGAAAGTTGGAAGGAGTAACGTATTTCTTAATCAAATTAGCTGGGCTAAATTGTTGCAAGTATACTTTACCATCACTAAGCAGCGCCTCCCCTTGCATTTTATCCTGAGCCTTCAAACTATTTATCATAAAGTGAAGCTCATCCAGGCTACTGATATTATACTTTTTGTTGTTCGTCGTCATCCTTGTTAGCCAATTTGTTAAAGTAATTCCTTATTATGAAGTTTACTATAGCCTTTTCGATATACTTATCTTTAGTAAAATAGACAATAAGAGCCAAAAGGACGTAAATAAGAGCAACACAACCAAAACCTTTTGTATAGCTCTCCAATACCTCCGATAGAAATAATGCTAGTGTGAAAGTACCAAACAGAAAGGCCAATACGAAGCAGATTACGACCAAAGCATTGGTTACTATATCTGCAAATATTTTCGACACCTTTTCGACCAAGTATAACCTGGTGTACTCTAATTTGGTCTCTAAGTAAATCTTAGCATCATCATAAAGGTCTTCAATACTTTTTTCTCTATTTTCCTGCATTATTTTACCTATTAGGGTTAAGCGTGTTCAATGTCATCTGCAACCCCTTCTTCAGTTTGCTGAAGTTTACTTTTAACTGAATCCACCACTTTTTCTTTAAACGCAGTCAAGTTATTAATTTCATCTGCTGCTCTATCTTTAATCGATTCTCCAAGATCTTTAAGGGACTGGCTTAATTTGTCTCTTGTTTCGCTACCTTTTTCTGGAGCAAACAATAAGCCCAATGCTGCCCCAGCAGCTAGACCTGCTAATAATCCTACTAGTACTTTTGAACTATCATTCATAACTTTAATTTTTATATTTAACATTAAACTTTAAGCGTGGGAATTTATGTGCTTATAACTATTCCTTTTCGGAAATTGTTTTAATTCTTTCCAATCTACCAGATGCCATTGCACTCGTTTCATAAATCTTAACCAGCAGAATAAACCAGGATAAAAGCAGTGGGCCAAATACTAATCCGAGAATACCAAATAAGGGAATACCAATAACGACACCAAGCACAGTGATTACCGGATGAATGTTACCTACCCTCTTTGCAATCATAAAGCGAAGAACATTGTCAATATTTATGATCACGACAAAGCCAAATATTAGCATTGCCCAGCCCGCAAAGTTATTTCCATTTGCTAGCTGCAGGAGTGCTGCGGGGACGAATACTATTGGTGGACCCAAGATTGGGACGAAAGAGATAAAGGTTGTTATCACCCCCCAAAATATTGGATCCGAATACCCAAGAACAAAAAAGCAGAGTCCCAAGAGAGAACCCTGTACTAGCGCAATGAACCCCTGTCCAAGCACATTCGCATAAGTTGTATTGCGCATTTCTTCTGCAAACCGTTGAACATTTTGCTCTCTGAAAGGCGCATACTTAATCAGTGCCTGCTCAAATGCTTCCATCTGAACTAACATAAAGAATAGCAGGAAGTACATAAGTAAAAGGCCTAAAACAATATTGAATGCTCCAGAAATGATAGAAGGAAATAATTCTGTGGCCCAGATTCCGACTTTTTTTAGACCGTCTACCACTAAGCTCTGAACATCCCCATTTACTGGAACCAGATGTTTAACCTTCTCCAACATGGTCTTAAAATATGCTGGGTTATTTTGGAGTTCGGCAATCTTATCCAATACCATACTGCTTAGCGCATAAAAAGGTAGTATTAGAACAATTATTGAGATAAACAGTAGAATAACTGCAGAAAAGCTTTTATTCCATGACCTTACCTCCACTAAATAAATATAGCCTGGTCTTAAGATAGTATATAAAACGAGGGTACTAAGAATAGATCCAAATATGCCCTGTAAGGAATAGGCAATCAGGCATCCCAGCGCTACAATGATAAGTAGGGTGATGTTGTTTCTTTGCTTATAGCTGAATATTGACATACTTGAAAGTTATTGCGCTTACCAATACCAAATCTATGTGTCGAGATTAATGGCTCTCATTTTATTGTAAAGAGTTTTTCTGTCTATATTAAGAATTTTGGCAGCTTTAGTTTTATTAAAATTGACCTCCCTTAAAACTGAAAGGATAGTATCATACTCTGCCTCCATCGCTGCATTCTTCAAATCTCTTGGTTTTTCTGACCTGATAATAGAATTTTCAATTGCCGAAGCTTTAGCATAAGTAGAGATTTCCAGTGGAAGCGCTTTAAGCTGAATTTCCTGGCTTTCTGTAAGCAGCGTAGCTCTTCTAACTACATTCTTCAACTCTCTGACGTTACCTGGCCAATTATAGGTAAGAAAACATTCAATCACTTCTTCCGAAAAAGTCTGGACATTCCTGTTCAGTTCCTGATTTGCGCCGTTTAAAAAAGTATTAGCGAAAATCATAATGTCCTTACCACGAAAACGCAAAGGAGGGAGATCGATCGAAAATTCATTAAACCTATGGTAAAGATCTTCCCTGAACTTGCCTTTTTGAATCGCATGACCGAGGTTCTCATTTGTTGCAACGATGATCCTTACGTCCAGATCGATTTCCTTGGTACTACCTATTCTCTTGATTTTACGTTCCTGAACAGTACGAAGCAGTGCCGCCTGGATCTCATAAGATAAGTTACCAACCTCATCTAAAAATAGCGTACCACCATTAGCCATCTCAAAATGACCAATCTTTGTATATAAAGCCCCAGTAAAAGACCCTTTCTCATGTCCGAAAAACTCACTTCCCGCAAGCTCTTTAGTTAACGATCCGCAATCCATGGCAACAAAAGGATTGTCCCTTCGTGGACTATTCAAGTGAATCGACTTCGCAACCGATTCTTTACCGGTACCACTTTCGCCCGTTAAAATCACGCTGTAAGTAGTCGGTGCTACCAGCTGAATCTGTTTTAGCAATTCTCTTGAAGCTGGACTTTGACCCGCTACAAAATCATCAGCCTGCATATAGCCTTGTTTGGCCTTTTGTTTTGGAGAGTCGTTTATTACTTCTGACTGATGTGCATTCAATGCAATCTGCGTTTCTATTGCTTTATTGATTGTGTTGAGAATCTCATCAGGATAAAGTGGTTTCGTAATGTAGTCATAAGCACCCAATTTGATAAGCTCGACGGCTAGTTTGATATCAGAGTATCCTGTGATAATAATTACACCTGTGCCCGGGGAGCGCTCTTTAATCTTGATCAGCATTTCCTTACCGTCGGTATCTTCTAGCCTGTAATCGCAAAGCACAAGGTCATACGTTTCCTTTGCAAGATATTCCAAAGCACTGACCCCGCTTGTGGCTGTTGAAACACTGAAGTTATTTCTCGTTAAAAATTTTGAAAGAAGTAATCCAATGTTTACTTCATCATCTACAATCAATATTTTTCTCATAACAAAAGTGGTGGGGCCTGATTAGAAAATAAATATATAAACATTTTTTTTAAACGGGTAAAATATTCTACACTTAAAGGAAAAAATATTCCATAAAGGAGTTCTTACAAAAATTGTACAAAAAATGAGTGGTGAAGACTTTTTAGATATAACTTCTTATTTTCCAGAAAATATGGGTTTTCTCTTCTCTATAAATGCGGCTGTGCCTTCTTTGAAATCTTGCGTGTTGAAACACCTACCGAACTCCTGTATCTCAATTTCAAACCCGTCAATTTCAGTATCAGCAGAAGCATTTATGGATCTGATGGCACTTGCTACGGCGAGAGGGGCTCTTAATTTTATTTTATTTAGCAGCTCCTCTGCTTTAACAATAAGAAATTCAGGCGCTACAACATAATTAACCAAGCCAATGCTTTCTGCCTGCGTAGCAGAAATCATCTCGGCAGTAGTGATGATCTCAATTGCTCTACCTTTACCAACAAGTTGGGTAAGACGCTGTGTACCTCCATACCCTGGTATAAGTCCTAAGCTAACTTCAGGTAGTCCAAGTTTAGCGTTATCGGAAACTATTCTCATGTGGCAGGCCATTGCCAGTTCCAACCCTCCACCTAAAGCGAATCCATTAATAGCCGCAATAACTGGCTTAGCTGATTGCTCTATCGCATTAAAAACAGTCTCCTGACCATGTCTTGCCAGTTCTTCTCCTTGAGCCCCATCAAACTCTGCAAACTCAGATATATCTGCTCCAGCAACAAATGCCTTTTGGCCAGCACCGGTTAGTAAAATTCCCCGAACACCTTCGTTATTTTGAGCGGATGCAATCGCTTGAGCCAACTCAGACAACGTCTCTTTGTTTAAAGCGTTTAGTTTGTTTTCGCGGTTGATCGTGATATAGAGAATCTGATTTCTTAGTTCTGAAATAATATTTTTGCAAGTCATGATGTTAAAAATTTCGATGTTCAGTAACCCAGGATTGAATATAGTCCGCGATAGTAGCCATTGCCGTACCAGGAGAAAAGAGCTCTCCAACGCCAATGGCCTTAAGCTTTTCAATATCTCCTTGCGGGATAATGCCTCCTCCTGTGATCAGGACATTTGTCAAGTTCTTTTGTTTCATGATGTCTATGAGCTTTGGAAAAACCGTCATATGGGCACCTGATAATATGGAAATACCAATGGCATCTACATCTTCCTGAAGCGCAGCGTTGACTACCATTTCAGGAGTCTGTCTTAGACCCGTATAAATCACTTCCATCCCCGCGTCACGCAAAGAAGTGGCGATCACTTTTGCACCACGATCATGACCATCCAACCCAACCTTGGCTATTAAAACGCGAATTGGTCTAATTAATGACTTGTCCATAATTTATACTTAGTGCATTGTAAATGTAACTAAATTAGCCGTTTTATGTTAACTTTGAGAACCTAATTTTACCATTTTATGAGCGAGGAAAGATCATTGAATTTCATAGAAGAAATCATTGAGAACGATTTAAATACAGGAAAATATAAAACATTGATCACCCGTTTTCCTCCAGAACCTAACGGGTATTTACACATCGGGCATGCAAAGGCGATCTGCTTGAACTTTGGCCTTACCAAAAAGTATGGTGGCTATACAAACTTAAGATTCGACGATACCAATCCTGTGACAGAAAAGACAGAATATGTTGACAGTCAGCAGGAGGATATTAAATGGCTTGGTTTCCAATGGAAAAATGAGCTATATACATCCGATTATTTTGATACGCTTTATAATTATGCGGTAAAGCTGATTGAAGGTGGTTTAGCTTATGTAGACCATAGTACGGCGGACCAAATTGCGGAAGGTAAAGGGACGCCTACAGAACCGGGAACGGATAGCAAATATCGGAGCAGGAGTGTCGCTGAAAATCTTGAACTTTTTGGCAGGATGAAAAATGGTGAATTTGCTGACGGGGATTGTACGCTTCGCGCCAAAATTGATATGACGAGTACGAACATGTTAATGAGGGATCCGATAATCTATCGCATTAAACATGCGGAACACCACCGTACCGGAGACAAATGGTGCATTTATCCAATGTATGATTTTGCTCACGGACAGAGCGATAGTATCGAAACCATTACGCATTCTATCTGTACTTTGGAGTATGTGGCACACAGGGAGCTTTATGATTGGCTAATAGAGAAGCTGGGAATCTTCCCTTCGAAACAATATGAATTCGCGCGATTGAACCTTTCCTACACAGTCATGAGCAAGCGCAAACTGCTACAGCTGGTAAACGAAGGTGTTGTTAGTGGCTGGGACGACCCAAGAATGCCTACGATCAGCGGACTACGCCGCAGGGGATATACTCCTGAAAGCATTAGAGAATTTTGTGAACGCATTGGCATTGCAAAAAGAGAGAACTTAATTGAACTGGGCCTTTTAGAGTTTTGCGTTCGCGAACACTTGAATAAGACCGCTACAAGGGTTATGGCAGTACTTGATCCAATTAAACTAGTGATCACAAATTACCCAGAGGACAGAGAGGAAACCTTGATTGGCGAAAACAATCCTGAGGCAGAAGATAAAGGTGGTTATAGAGAAATTCCTTTCTGCAACGAACTGTGGATTGAGCGAGAAGATTTTATGGAAGAGCCTGCTAAGAAATGGTTCAGACTTGCCCCGGGTGCTGTTGTACGACTTAAGCATGCTTACATCGTTAGATGCGAAAGCTTCAAAAAAGATAATCAGGGAAATATTACTGAAGTTGTGTGTACTTATATACCAGAATCCAAAAGTGGAGAAGATACTAGTGGCGTCAACGTTAAGGGCACTATCCATTGGGTGAGCGTAAAACATGCTAAAACTGCTGAAGTAAGAGCCTATGATCGCTTATTCACCGTAGAGTCACCAGATTCTGAAGAAGGTGACTTTAAAGATTACCTGAATGCAAACAGTGTGGAAGTTATTGATACGGCATACATCGAACCTTATCTTGCAAATGCTGATAAAGACGGTCGCTACCAGTTCATTAGAAAGGGCTATTATAACCTTGACAAAGACTCAAGCCCTAACAAACTGGTTTTCAACAGAACAGTCGGCTTGAAAGATGCCTGGGCTAAAGCAAATAAATAATACTAGAGGTATTTGTTATAGAGGTTAAACAGGATTAGCTTATCCGAGGGAGTTAAAACAGGGGTAATATCTATTTGAACGAAATGCCTTTTAAAGGCTACTATTGCAGCTGAAATATTGCTGATGTCATAACCAATTATTCTCAGTGCGAGTTTTGTATCAAACTCCACTGGGGGCGGATTTAAAATTTCATCGTACCACAAACCATAACCTTTTTGTGCTAATCTCTTCCATGGAAAATCATGGGGATCAGGTTTCCTGCTGGGGGCAATATCCGAATGTCCAATAAAATTGGCCGTTGGTATTTTATACCTCTTCTTTAAAACTGCCAGGATTTTTATCACTCCTTGAATTTGGTTTTCAGAATATGGTTCGAAACCATCATTGTCGATCTCTATCCCAATAGATGATGAATTTAAATCAGTGTCATTACCCCAGCGCCCGGTTCCCGCATGGTGAGCGCGTAGGTAATCATTTACCATTTGGACAACTTTTCCATCCCGGCCAATAACGTAATGGGCACTCACTTCACTTTGACCCTTAACAGTAAAAGTCCTGATGGTCTGATCCGTAGATTTTTGAGCTGTATGGTGAAGTATAACAAAGTTAGGTTTGCGGATACCGAAGTTAATGGAGCCCACCCATGACTGAGAATCGGCGGCTAAGGAATCAATACTTTGTGCAATAGGAGGAAATGCTGAGATAGTCTTTGCGTAGTCCTTCGCTTGCATTTTATAAACTTTATTAGTGGCAGCATATTTGTTCGTCGAGCACGAAACAAATAATAGTATAGGAATAACGCAATAGACGGTGTGCAGTCTGTTTGATTTCATAGTCGATAGATTACAAGTCGTGAAATTACTATTTTTTACTATTTTAGCCGCAAATAAATCGTCACATTATCGCGTGTCTTACATGCTCATTTACAATTGACTCTATATGAAGCCCTTTATAAAAGCCTGTCTTTTTCTAACAGGATGCGTCCTGGCATCTGGAATTAGCGCCTGCAATAACAACACAAGTACTACTTTTTCTACTACAAAAAAAGAAGTTTCTGTAAGGGACAGCTTACAGGCCTATGTAGATGAACGGCTAGATATTTATGAAAAAGTGAAACTTACCACTAATATTAATGATTTATCTATCGCCGAGCGGCAAATACTTCCTTTGTTAATTCAAGCAGCACAGGTGATGGATGAATTATATTGGAAACAGGTTTACCCACAGCGTGACAGTTTGCTTAATACTATTAAAGATGAAAAAACGAAATCTTTCATCTGGATTAACTATGGCCCCTGGGATAGGTTAAATGGGGATAAACCATTTGTTACAGGCATTGGACCAAAACCTATTACATTAAATTTTTACCCTGCTGAAATGACAAAGGAGGCTTTGAAAAAATCAGATGTTAAAGATAAATATGGGCTATATTCTGTGATTCGCGAAGAAAAGCCAGGAAAATATATGTCTGTTCCCTACCATGTTTTATACGCTACAGAACTTCAAAAGGCCTCCTCCTTACTTAAGCAAGCTGCTTTACTCGCTGAAGATGCTGGCTTTAAAAAGTATCTCAATCTTCGTGCAGACGCACTAACTTCAGACAACTACGCCGCAAGCGACTACGCTTGGTTGGACATGAAGAATAACACTTTGGATATCATTCTGGGACCTATTGAAAATTATGAAGACAAGCTACTAAATGCCAGAGCATCTTACGAAGCCTACGTTTTGGTTAAGGATAAGGTTTGGAGCAAACGCCTTGCTAAATATGTAAGTCTGTTACCAGAACTTCAAAAAGGCTTACCGGTAGCGGCTAAGTATAAAAACGAAAAGCCTGGAACAGACTCTGAAATTAACGCCTACGATGTCATTTACTATGCAGGTGATTGCAATGCAGGATCGAAAACCATAGCAATCAATCTGCCGAACGATGAAATAATTCAACAGAAAAAGGGTACCAGAAGATTACAGCTAAAGAACGCTATGAAGGCAAAGTTCGATAAGATACTAGTACCAATCGCTAAAGAACTTATTGACGTTGACCAGCAGCAGTACGTTGATTTCGATGCTTTTTTCACTAATGTAATGTTTCACGAGGTAGCTCACGGGCTAGGAATTAAAAAAACAATAACAGGAAAGGGGTTTGTAAAAGATGCTTTACAAGAGCAGTATTCTTGGCTGGAGGAAGGAAAAGCAGATATTCTTGGCCTTTACATGGTTACAGGGCTTCTCAAAAAAGGAGAGTTAGCAGGCGACATCAAACAATTCTACACCACCTATATGGCAGGAATTTTAAGGTCTGTGAGATTCGGTGCTGCAAGCGCGCATGGAAAAGCAAATATGCAGTGTTTCAACTTCTTTAAACAGGAAGGGGCTTTCCTCAGAAATCCCAATGGAACCTACAAGGTAGACTTTGTACGATTTGAAGCAGCAATGAATAATCTTGGAGGCGTTATACTTATGCTGCAGGGAAAGGGAGATAGAGCGGCTGTTGAAAAAACGCAAAAGGAAAATGCAATAATAACTACAGAACTTCAGGCTGATTTAAACAAACTGACTAAAAAGGGCATTCCCGTTGATATCATATTTGAACAAGGAGTTGATGTATTAGGCGTAAATTAAGCGCCTAACTAATATGTCTGGTAATTATATCTTCCAGTTCCTGAATATCGAATGGTTTAGAAAGATAACCGTCTGCACCGGCCTCGCTTGCTAAAGACTTTACATCATTATTGGCA
>JACMPF010000093.1 GCA_014377665.1 Pedobacter sp.
AGCCATCGATTGATGCAATGACGATGGAAATCCATTATACAAAGCATCATACCGCCTATATTAAAAATGTAAACGAGGCAATAAAAGCTGAAAATTTGACTTACAAAACTGAAAAGGAGTTCTTTGCAAATGCCTCTAAGTTGTCACCTAAGGTTAGAAACAATGCCGGAGGTGCCTGGAATCATAATTTCTTTTGGGCTTCAATGCAACCCATGTCTTCTGCTATGCCGAAGGGTAAGCTTAAAGCAGCTATCGATAAATCATTTGGATCATTCGATTCTTTTAAAGAGCAGTTTTCAAAAGCTGCGACGGGGCAGTTTGGATCGGGATGGGCTTGGCTGGTATCAGACAATGGTATTTTGAAAATCGGAGGCACTCCTAATCAAGATAATCCACTAATGGATGACGTCGCTACTAAAGGCAAACCATTGCTAGGACTTGATGTGTGGGAACATGCTTACTACTTAAAATATCAGAATAAACGCGCGGACTACATTACCACATGGTGGAATCTGGTAAACTGGGATGAGGTCGCGAAAAGATTTAGCTAATCTTTGCAACAGATTTACCTAGGAAGCAGCAGATCATACTGAAAAAAGGTGCTGCTAATACGTCTACTGTATAGTGGACATGTTGTAACAGCAATAATATTCCTATTATAAATGCAGCGCTAAATGCAATAATTTTATCTTTTGGCCTGCTCATGCATATGCCGCCTAAAATTAATATCGCGGTATGGCCGGAGAAAAAAAGGTCTTTTGTGATCACATTCGACCGGTAAAAGACAATTGAGCATGGATCCACTAGCTCTATAAACCCATGGGGAGGATTTAGGGCCACCATTTTGATGGTTACCATTCTAAACAGGCAAAGAAATATGAAAGACCATAACGTTTTTAAACATATTTCTGTGTTCATTGACATCCTTACGAGAAACAGAATTACAGTCGCGTATAAAACCAAGAAAATAAAAAGGGAAACATCCATAGATGGGATATACTTTAAAAGCCAGTCATGAAGAACAATCCCTTCCCTATCTTCAATATTTGCAAAGAAAGTTGGGATAAATAGTAAGATGCCAATAAGGATTACTGTTCCCAGTATAAATTTAGTCCTAAATGTAGGATAGCTCCAGGCGAGTTCCCAGGAGTATTGTTTAGCACGCATGAATCAGATTTGCTTGTTTGGTAAGCAAAAGTAAATAAATTCTAGTTACAATAAAAAGCCCCGTTTGAAAAACGGGGCTTTAATTTTTATGATGTTATGAGTTATGTTAACAACTCTTGTAAATCACGATCTGCAGTTGGTATCTTTTTTAGGAAATCGTCAAATCCAGGATCTTCCTGTGAACTGTACATGCCGTAAGCGTCTAGAATATAGCCTATCTGATGATCCTTATCTTCCAGAATATAAAGCACTGAATTGTCTGCTGGATCTGAATCGCCTTCAAAACGGTATGTTTTGATAATTGTAAGGTCTTCGGGCTTATATATTTTATTCAGTCCGGCTCCTTGCATCCTACCATGGTCTGTCATCTTAATTTCATTATCTAACCCTTTAAGCCTCAATTTTTCTAAAATTTGACTCAGCGTGTTCATTTCTACCGGACGTTCCATAAAAATTTGTTTTCCTTGATAACAGTTTCTAAGAGGAATGGTTTTAGACTACAAGCCGAATGCTTCTTTTACTTTGTCTACAAAGTCAAGTTTTTCCCAGGTAAAGAGCTCAACGGTAACTACTTTTTCTTCTCCATATGGCGTTCGGAAAGTTTTGGTTACAGTTTCCGGCTTACGACCCATGTGACCGTATGCTGCTGTCTCGCTGTATATGGGGTTTCTTAATTTTAAACGTTGTTCGATGAAATAAGGGCGCATATCAAATAGCTCTTCTACGATTTTAGCGATCTCACCATCTGTTTTATTCACTTTACCAGTACTGTAGGTATTGATATAGATTCCCATTGGTTTTGCAACGCCAATAGCATAGCTTACTTGTACCAGAATTTCTTCTGCAACACCCGCTGCCACTAAGTTTTTAGCAATGTGACGAGTTGCATATGCCGCACTTCTGTCAACCTTGCTTGGATCTTTACCTGAGAATGCGCCCCCACCGTGTGCACCTTTACCACCATACGTATCTACAATGATTTTACGTCCAGTTAGGCCCGTATCACCGTGTGGTCCGCCAATGACGAATTTTCCTGTTGGATTGATGTGGTATTCAATTTGGTCATTGAACAAGTGCGCATATTGAGGATTTTTTAAAATAATTCTTGGGATAAGAATATCAACAAGATCTTTTTTAATCTTCGCCAACATGGTTGCCTCTTCATCAAAGTCGTCATGTTGAGTAGAGATTACAATCGCATCGATCCTAACCGGTTTATTGTTGTCATTGTATTCTAGTGTCACTTGAGATTTTGCGTCAGGACGCAGGTAAGTGATAGTAGTGTTTTCACGCCTTAGTGCTGCCAGCTCTTGTAATAATTTATGAGAAAGATCCAATGCCAACGGCATGAAGTCTTCGGTTTCATTAGTTGCATAACCGAACATCATTCCCTGATCACCTGCTCCTTGTTCTTCTTTGCTGGTTCTATCTACCCCTTGATTGATGTCTTGTGACTGTTCATGAATGGCAGAAAGGATTCCGCATGAGTTGGCTTCAAACATATATTCACTTTTCGTGTAGCCTATCTTTCTGATGACATCACGGGTGATTTGCTGAACGTCTAGGTAAGTTTTAGATTTTACCTCTCCGGCCAGAATCACTTGTCCTGTTGTAACCAGCGTTTCGCAGGCGACCTTTGACTCCGCGTCAAATGCTAGAAAGTTATCAATGAGTGCATCTGAGATTTGGTCTGCAATTTTATCAGGGTGACCTTCAGAAACTGATTCGGATGTAAAAAGATATGACATTATATATAATTTATTTTTGGATTAAACAATTATACAAATGTAACTGATCCTGAAAACAGGCAGTAAATTGAAGTGTATGTAATATTAGCACTTTTTTTTACGTGGTTGCAATCCCGCTATCTATAAAAATAGCATCGCAAATCAGTCCACTTGACGCGGCTAAATTACTACATATATTTAAAATAGTCAAAAAATATCGATTATTTTGTGGGCCTATTAACCTGCAGCTTGTGTCCAGATCCAATATCTTATTTATCATAAACCCGATTTCAGGAGGGAAAAACAAAATAAACCTTCCTTCGCTGATAGGCAAGTTATTAGATCCTTTGAAATTCATCCCCAGCTACAGTTTTACAGAATATGCGGGACACGCAGGGGAGCTTGCAGAAGAGGCTGCCAATAATAATTTTGACATTATAGTAGCTGTTGGCGGAGACGGAACAATTAATGAGGTGGCTTCCAAAGCAAAGGAGTTTAACAAAGTTTTGGGGATAATTCCATTTGGATCGGGCAATGGTCTGGCACGCTTTTTAAATATCCCTCTCAAACCTGCTGAGGCGGTTCAAGTGATTAACGAACTCAATATTATTAATATTGATACCGGATCATTTAATGGGAAAGGTTTTTTTAATATGGCGGGGATAGGGTTCGACGCACATATAAGCGCTGTTTTCGCGGAAGATAAATCAAGAGGTCTGACCGGTTATCTAAAGCTTGGACTTAAAGAAGTGTTGAGTTATAAAGCACAAACCTACGATCTGGTGATCGACGGCAAAGACTACACTTTTAAAGCTTTTTTAATTAGCATCGCTAATTCTTCGCAATATGGGAACAATGCCCACATTTCTCCAACAGCCTCTGTAACAGACGGTTTTTTGGATATATGTATTGTAAAGGAGTTTTCGATGATGAAGCTTCCTGTTTTAGCCTACGAGATGCTAACTGCGACAACAGACCGGTCGAAGTTTGTAGAGATCATTAAAGGTCGCGATGTAACTATCAGGCGCCCTCAAGAAGGAGCAATACATATAGATGGTGAACCGTTGTTTATGGGTAGAAATATAAAAGTTTCCATAGTACCCCTATCTTTAGGCGTAATAATTCCCCGATAGTATAACATAATATGAAACCTAAAAAGAAAACTTTGAGTGACCTTGGGGGAATAATGTATTCGACAGACCCGTCATTTGTTATTCCGTCAGATTATAACGAACAGGATAATTCATTTGTAGCAAATAACCAGCAAGACCTACGCGTGATGCTTGATAAAAAGAATAGAGGAGGCAAAGCAGTAACTTTAATTACGGGTTTTAGGATGAATGAAGAAGAAGTAGAAAGACTTGGCAAGCAGCTAAAAACGAAATGTGGTGTGGGAGGTACAGCAAAAGATGGAGAAATATTGATTCAAGGAGATTTTCGGGACAAGATTGTAGATATGCTTCTAAAGGAGGGGTTTAAGGTGAAGAAGGCGGGTGGATAGCGCAAAGAATATTTGGGATAGCTGATCTTTATAGTTGCTAAAATGGTGAGGATTGCATTTTTTTTAACGTAAAATTTGCATTTTAGTTTTTTTTTAGTTTTAATTGTGGAAGATTGTCTCAGCAAAGAGGCAATCTTTTTTTAATTATAAAGTATTACGAACAGGGGAAAACGCCGAAAAAAACAGATTGGTTACATAACGATTATTTAATTTGTAATTAAAATCAAAGTTATAAATTTGTTATTGCAACAATTGTTTTTGATGGTCGTTGTGTGTATTACGGAATAATAAATCTAAATTTAAAAAACAAAGTACTAAAAACTAAAAACTAAAAAAAAAATGGCAAACGCACCAAAACCGACAACAGTGAAAAAAGAAAGCTCTTCTTCGGCTTCAAATTTATTTGCAACGTTAACTATTCCAATTTGTATCATCATTGGAATTTGTATCTACAAGTTCATACTTGGACAACCAACTAACTTTATTGATGATAATGCAGAGAATTTACCTAAAGTAGGAAACTACGCAGGTATGGCTTACAAAGGTGGTTTTATCGTGCCAATTTTGATGGGTATGTTATTGATGGTATTCGTTTTCTCTGTAGAGCGTTTTATTGTTATTAGTAAAGCAACAGGAACAGGAAGTTTAGATGGTTTCGTTAAAAAAGTTCAGGCATTCTTAAATGCTAACAACATTGAAGCAGCAGTTGCTGAGTGCGACAAACAAAAAGGTTCTGTAGCGAATGTTATCAAATCTGGTTTGAAAAAATACCGTGAGATGGAATCTGAAAACAACATGGATACAGATCAAAAGTGTTTAGCGATCCAAAAAGATATCGAGGAGGCCACGACTCTTGAGATGCCAATGTTGGAGCAGAACTTAACAGTAATTGCAACATTAGTATCTGTAGGTACATTAACAGGTCTATTAGGTACGGTAACAGGTATGATCAAGGCGTTTGGTGGATTAGCGAACTCTGGAGCTCCAGATCAGGCTGCATTAGCAACTGGTATCTCTGAGGCCCTAATCAATACTGCAACAGGTATCTCGACTTCGACTTTCGCAATTATCATGTATAACATTCTTACTTCAAAAATTGATAAATTGACTTATGCAATTGATGAAGCTGGTTTTAGCATCATCCAAACTTATGCAAGTACGCATAAATAAGAAATAATGAATTTTTTTTACCGGCTTTATGGAAAACCGGAAGAATTAACATCATTAGTAAAAACATAAGTAATTTTTAAAAATTATGCCAAGAGCAAAGGTCCAAAGAAAGAGTACTGCGATAGATATGACCGCCATGTGCGACGTGTCTTTCTTATTACTTACTTTCTTTATATTAACAGCAACAGCGCGTCAGCCTGATCCTTTGGAGGTAACTACACCGACTTCGACTTACAAGTTTAAAGTTCCGGATGTGGACATTGCTATCTTATCGATTGGAAAAGGTAAGGTGTTCTACGAAGTAGTAGGAAAAGATGTGAAGATGGCTACCCTTGATAAAATGGGCGAGCGCTACAACATTAAGTTTACACCTGAACAAAGAGAAAGATTTGGAGTAATTGGTGCCTTTGGCGTTCCAATGGCCAACCTTCCAGGATTCATTGATATGTCTGGAGATGAGCGTTCAAAATATCTTGAAACCAGCATCGGAATACCAACAGATTCAGTTAACAATCAGCTATCAGAATGGCTTTTACAGTCTCGTAACTCTGTTGCTGAACTGCATCAGACTCAAATGAGGGTAACTTTAAGAGGTGATGCTAAAGAGGAGTATTCTGTTGTTAAAAAGATAATAGCAATTCTTCAAAAACAAAAAATTAATAAATTCAGTTTAATTACATCCACCGAGTAAGGCGGTGCCAGATAAAAAAATACTATGGCAGAATTAGATACCTCCAGCGGGGGGGGCAAAAAAGGCGGGAAAGTAAGAACCAAGAAAGCGAGCACTAAGGTAGATTTGACTGCCATGGTAGATTTAGCGTTCTTGTTAATCACTTTCTTTATGCTTACTACCTCCCTGTCTAAACCAATCGCGATGGACATCGCTAAGCCGGATCAGGAAGACAATGAAGTGAGGCTTGAATTGCGTGCTTCTGAAACAATGACTATTTTATTAGGTAAAAATAATAAAGTTGCCTGGTACATGGGAGAAGCGGGTAAATCCCAGCCAAATATAGAAGGATTTGGTGATATCAGACAGTCAATCCTTAAAAATAAGGATAACCTGATGAAGACCAGAAGAAGACAGCTTATTGTGATCATTAAGCCTACAGATGTTTCGAATTACAAGAACTTTGTTGACATTATGGACGAATTAAACATCACCGGCATCAAGACTGCTCCTGCAATCGACGATGTATATATTCTGGATAGTGAGAAGGATGCCATGAAAGCGGCCGGAATATTATAAATTACAAATAATAAAAATTAAGCTATGTTTGGTTCTAAAATAGATTTATTAAAAAAGGAATGGCTTGATGTTGTATTTGCAGACAAGAATAAAACTTATGGAGCCTATGTACTCCGTCAGCAAAGTTCTTCAAATACAGCGAAATCATTGCTGATAGCTTCTACAGTATTTATACTGTTGTTTCTATCCCCAAAGATCGTATCCTTATTCAAAGGATCTGAGCCTGAGGAAATTGTTGAAAAACAGGTCGAGGTTGCAATTGCAACTCCACCACCTGTTAACCCGGAGACTCCGCCACCGCCACCAGTAGAGCCACCGCCACCGAAACAAGATCAGATTAAATTTCCTCCTCCAATTGTTAAGCCCGATAATTTGGTGCAAGAACAAGATCCACCTACAATTGAGGATTTGAAGAAAGCCGATCCTGGTCAGAAAACAATGGAAGGTGATCCTGATGCGGATATCGTTATTGCTACAGCAGCAGGTGATGGTCCGAAACAGGCCGCAGTGGTCGAAGATACAAGAGTTTACGATTTCGTGAGTCTTGAATCACAACCAATGTTCCCTGGAGGTATGGCGAAGTTCTATTCTTACCTTAAGAATACAGTGAAATACCCGCCAATGGCACAGGAGAATAATATCCAGGGTAAAGTATTTCTTTCGTTCGTTGTTGAGAAAGATGGTTCATTGACCGATATTAAAGTGGATAGAAAACTTGGTGGAGGTACTGACGAAGAAGCTGTGAGGGTTCTTAAAGCGAGTCCGAAATGGATACCTGGTATTCAAAATGGTAAAAAAGTGCGTGTTAAATATAACATTCCAATTAGTTTTACACTATCACAATAGTAATGTTAAACTTAAGATCATTTCAACAGAAATCGCCTCAACAGCGATTTCTGTTTATTTTAGGGCTTGTCATGTTTGCCTTTTACATGGTACTTGGCGTTGGATTGATAGTTTGGAAAGACTTTCCAGTCGACATTGAGCGTACCTATCGCATTTTACTTGGCGTACTGCTGATTGTATATGCAGCAATCAGGTTTAGCCGCATACTTAAACAAAAGGAACAAGATTGATGAAGTACCTAACTTTAATTATTGCGCTTTTAACTTTTGCGTCGTGTAAGAATCCAAATAAGAAATCGGGAACCCTTGATCCCTCTATAGAAAGAAGGACTTCGGGTGAGGTTAGAATATTCGTTGATGAGTCTTTTTCTTCCGTGATAGCGGGCCAGATCGCTGTTTTTAAAAGTGATTATAAAAATGCGATCTTCAAAGTGACTCTTGGAAACGAGGCCAGCATCATTCCTGCCTTTATAAACGACAGTGTCCGACTGGTTGTGCTTTCGAGAATGCTTACCCATAAAGAGGATACAGTTTTTAGAAGACGAGGTATTGCTCCCAAGACTTCAAGATTTGCCATTGATGGAATTGCTTTGATTACCAGCAACGATAATGTCGATTCTAACATAACCGTTTCGCAGGTTATTGACATCTTAAAGGGGAAATCTACAAGTGGTAGCGCATTGGTGTTTGACAATGCGGGGTCGAGTACATTGCGTTATTTTATGACCTTAGCTGACATAAAGGAGCTACCATCCACTGGAGTATACACCTTAACAAACAACAATGATGTGATCAAATATGTAGTTGATCATAAAAACTATATAGGCGTAGTTGGCGTAAATTGGTTGTTGGCTAAGAATGGGGGGATGAATGAATATATTGATAGGGTAAAGATGATGGGTGTAAAAAATATAGAAGGTAAACGAGGAGACGACCAATTTTATAAGCCTATCCAAACCAATCTCATTAATGGTGTTTACCCTTTCTTAAGGAATGTTTATATTATCAATTGCGAGGCAAAAGATGGATTGGGCACGGGTTTTGCAAACTGGGTAATGAGCCAGCGTGGACAGCTTATTGTATTAAAGTCGGGCTTAGGGCCGCATAAAATGATGCCTCGAGAATTTAACTGGAAGAATCCAAACTAAATTATATATTTGGAGAACTAAAGAAACAGTTACACTGAGATGATATTGATTTTATCAATTTAGACTAACTTGAAAATAATATAGAACAATGGACCATGAAGTCGACGCTGACTTCGTACTTAATTAAAATTAAAAAAGAGAACCAATGAAAATGACAAAGAAAGCAATAGCCTTAAGTTTAGGTTTAGTAGTGATGGGTTCTGCCACTTTTGCTCAAAGTTTAGATGATGCAAAAAAGGCTATAGATGCCGAACAGTACCAGAAAGCGACATCAATGCTTAAAGCATTGGTAAAGTCTGCCGCCAAGCCGGAGAATTTTTATAGCCTTGGAAACGTGTATTTACAGAGAGAATATTTAGATTCAGCTCGGGCTGCGTTTACTCAAGGAGTAACTGCTGATGCCAAGTATCCATTAAACTATGTGGGTCTAGGCCATGTCGATCTCATTTCGAATAATGCGGCCTCGGCGAAAACCAATTTCGATAAAGCAATTGAAGTAGCATCTAAGAAGGATTATACCCCATACTTGTATATTGGAAAATCTTACCTTGCTTTAGATAAACCTGATTTCACAGCTTCGTTGCCGAATCTTCAAAAAGCAGATGAATTAGAAACTAAAGATAAAGATCCAGAAATCTTTCTTGCTTTAGGTGATTACTTCGCATTGCAAAGCAAAAACTCTGATGCACTTCAAAACTATATGCGCGCATTGAGTATCAATCAGACTTTGCAACGTGCAACTGTACAGATTGGTAGAATGTATAAAGAATCTAGATCTTTTGTGGAGGCTGAGACAGAGTTAAAAAATGTAATTTCAACAGATGTGAATTATGGTCCTGCTTACAGAGAGCTCGCTGAGCTTTATATGCAATGGGCGAACCAAGAGCCACAAAATTTTGCCGCGAAAGCTGCAGATGCGGTAGCGAATTACAAAAAATATTTGGAGCTTACTGATAATTCTTCTGAGTCAAGACTGCGTTATGCTCAATTCTTATTTTATGCTAAGGACTTTCAAACTTTAGAAAAGGAAACTAGTGAGTTAGCGGCTATGAATATGGAGGGTAGCAGTAAATTAGTTATTGCAAGGTTGAGAGGATATTCTGCTTATGAAAATAAAAATTATCCGCAAAGTTTACAGTATATGAACGAATTCTTTGCTTCAGTGAAAGATACTTCAAGAATTATCTCTGAGGATTATCTGTACTTAGGTAAGGCTCAGATGCAAGCAAAGGATGATAGTTTGGCGTTAAAGAATATTATGAAAGCGGTAACGATGGACTCAACAAAAGTGGAAGCATTAGCTGATGTTGCTCAGTCGTTTTATGATGCTAAAAATTATCGTAAAGCTGCCTCAACCTATGAAATAGTCAATCGTTTAAATCCAAAAGGCAAAGGTTCTGGATATAATCTTTTCAACGAGGGTAGGGCCGGGTATTTCTATTATGGAGAAGGTTACAGTGCCAAAACTAATCCTTCAAAGAACATTCTTGTGAAAGCAGACTCTGCCTTTGCAAGATTATCAAGGTCGTCGCCAGGAACAATTGAGACTTATTTATGGAGAGCTCGTGTAAATAACTTTTTAGATGATGGCGCGGATCAAACAGGCGCAAAACTACCTTATTATCAACAATTTTTGGATTCTGCGGAGGCAAGAGTTCAGAAAAAATTCGACCCGGCTCCCTCTCCAAGAATGATGATAGAGGCTTACAACAATATTGCTGGATTCGCTTCTTACAAGGACGATAAGGAAAAAGCTAAATTATATTGGGATAAGACTTTAGCAATTGAGCCTACCAACTCTACTGCATTGGAAGGCATTAAGTCTTTGACAGCTCCAGCACCTAAAACGAAAGCTCCGGCTAAGAAAAAATAGAGGATTTATGTAATAAAAGAAAAGGGCAGGTTGTTATCCTGCCTTTTTCTTTTATTTTTGCCGTATATATATTTAATAATATGGAAACTCAAAGCGGAGCGATCGATTTCTTGCCAATTATTTTTCAGATAGTTGTTGCCTTAGGATTCGTTGTAGTTACTCTGGTAGCTACTCATTTTCTAGGGCCTAAACGTAAAACGGCAGATAAATTATCAACATTCGAGGCGGGTGTTAAGGTGGTGGGTAATGCGCGTCAACCCTTTTCAATAAAGTACTTTTTAGTTGCTATTCTGTTTGTGTTGTTTGATGTAGAGGTGATCTTTATGTATCCTTGGGCAGTCAATTTTAGGGAGCTTGGAATGAATGGAATGGTGGAGATGTTTATCTTTATGGGAACGCTATTATTGGGCTTTATATATGTTATTAAGAAAAAGGCACTCGACTGGGATTAATTTATTTAGATCGTTTCTAAATGATTGAAGCCTAATTCATTTGCCTTTAAAAATTGTAGATTTGTGGTTCATTCTGTACAGGAATGAGCCTTTTTTGTTTTATATCATGAGTAACATCAACATAGTAGACGCGCCTCCGGGTATTGAAGGATCTGGTTTTTTCGCAACCTCAATGGACAAGGTTATTGGGTTGGCACGCTCGCACTCATTATGGCCATTGCCTTTTGCAACCTCTTGCTGTGGGATAGAATTCATGGCAACCATGGGTTCTCATTATGACTTTGGTAGATTCGGATCAGAGCGACTAAGCTTCTCTCCGCGTCAGGCAGATCTTTTGATGGTGATGGGAACCATTGCAAAAAAAATGAGTCCGGTGTTGAAGCAAGTATATCTTCAGATGGCTGAGCCTCGTTGGGTCATGGCTGTAGGGGCATGCGCTTCAAGCGGAGGTATATTTGATACTTATTCTGTATTGCAGGGTATTGATGAAATTATCCCGGTAGATGTATATGTTCCGGGTTGTCCGCCAAGACCCGAGGCAATACTTGATGGCTTTGGAAAAATTCAGGAGCTGGTGCGAAATGAGTCTGGCAGAAGAAGAGACTCTGATCAGTATAAGGAAATGTTGGCTTCATACGGTATAGAATAATGTCTGAAAGTATCAATCATGAACTAATCCAGTCGCTGACCGAAAGATTTGGCGAAAAAATATTTGGAGTTAATGAGCCTTATGGTCTGTTGACTTTTGAGACTAATAAGGATATCATAGTTAGCGTTCTGGAGTTTTTAAAAACCAATACGGTTGCTGATTTCAATTTCTTGACCGATATCACTGCAGTTCACTATCCTGAAAAAAAGCATGGCATTGCAGTAGTTTATCATCTGCACAGCATGGTAAAGAAGGTTCGTATTAGGGTTAAGGTTTTTATAGATGAACACAACCCTACAATACCTACGCTGACAGGATTGTGGAACGCTGCTAACTGGATGGAACGCGAAACTTATGACTTATTCGGGGTTAAGTTTGAAGGTCACCCCGATCTAAGAAGGATCTTAAACATGGATGAACTTGGCGTCCATCCGATGTTGAAGCAATATCCACTTGAAGATCCGAATAGAGTAGATAAAAAAGATGAATACTTTGGTAGATAAGAACATATGAATCACAATCAGCCAGTATATATAGATAATGATCCGCAGAACGAATTGGTGACTCTTAATCTAGGGCCAACTCACCCTGCAACACATGGAGTTTTCCAAAATGTATTGCAGCTAGACGGAGAGCGCATCGTGAGTGGTGTTTCCACTATTGGTTATATTCATCGTGCGTTTGAAAAAATCGCTGAACACAGACCATTCTATCAGATTACTCCATTGACAGATCGTCTAAACTATTGTTCGTCACCCATCAACAATATGGGCTGGCACATGACTGTTGAGAAGCTGTTAAATATTAAAATGCCTAAACGTGTTGATTACCTTCGCGTGATCATTATGGAATTGGCCCGTATTTCAGATCACATCATTTGCAATACCATTATCGCTCAAGATACAGGAGCAACAACAACTTTTTTGTATCTCTTCCAATTTAGAGAGCATATTTATGAAATCTATGAAGAGATATGCGGCGCAAGGCTTACCACAAACATTGGTCGTATTGGTGGCTTTGAGAGAGATTTTAATGATATTGCCTTTGCAAAGATCAATAAGTTTCTGAAAGAGTTTCCCATTGCCCTTAGAGAATTTGAAAGCTTGTTAGATCGCAACCGTATTTTCATCGATCGTACTGCTAAAGTTGCTGAAGTATCTGCAGAGCAGGCTTTAGACTATGGATGGACTGGGCCTTTACTCCGGTCTGCCGGTGTCGATTATGATGTGCGAGTAAGCGACCCATATTCTTCTTATGAAGATTTCGATTTTGAAGTTCCTGTAGGAACAAGTGGTGATATTTACGACCGTTACCTAGTTAGGAACGAAGAGATGTGGCAAAGTTTAAGGCTTATCGATCAGGCTTTAGAGAAGATCAAACTAGAGCCAGCAGGTATTTTTCATGCAGATGTGCCAGAATTTTATTTGCCTGCAAAAGAAGAAGTCTACAATAATATGGAAGCCTTGATTTATCACTTCAAAATAGTAATGGGTGAGATTGATGCTCCCAAAGCTGAGGTTTATCATTCTGTAGAGGGTGGTAACGGTGAGCTTGGATTTTATTTAATCAATGACGGAGGTAGAACACCGTACCGCCTTCATTTTAGAAGACCTAGTTTTATAAATTATCAAATGTTTGCTCCTATGAGTAAGGGTATGCTTTTATCAGATGCAATTATCAACATGAGTAGCATGAATGTTATCGCAGGAGAATTAGATGCTTAAAGTAGAAGAACCACAACCTGTACATTTCTCGCCGGCTTTGATTGAAAAGTTTGGAGAGATTGTTAAGAGATATCCCGAGGGAAAGCATAAGTCTGCATTATTGCCAATTTTGCATGAAACCCAGGCAGAATTAGGTTGGCTAAGTTCTGAAGCGATGGATAAAGTTGCTGCTTATCTAGATATCCAGGATATTGAAGTTTACGAAGTTGCGTCTTTTTACAGTATGTACTTTTTAAAGCCGCAAGCAAAGTTTGTCATGGAAGTATGCAGAACCGGACCTTGTTGTTTGGTTGGCGCTGAGAAAATCATGGATCACCTTGAGAATAAACTTGGTGTGAAAGAGGGTGAAGTAACTGCCGATGGCTTATTTAGCTGGAGGGGTGTTGAATGCCTGGCCGCCTGCGGGTATGCTCCTGTATTGCAAATTGGTCCGGATTACACTTTTTACGAAAACTTGACGGAACAAAAGGTAGACGATTTGATTAACGATTTACGTAATAAATAATGGGACGAAAGCTGTTATTAGAACATATTAATGTGCCAGGAATCAACACTTTGGATGTTTATCGCCAAAATGGAGGGTACCGTGCAGTAGAGAAGGCCTTAAAGAACCTAACACCAGATGAGGTTGTAGAAGAGGTAAAAAAGTCTGGCTTGAGAGGAAGGGGTGGTGCAGGTTTTCCTACCGGAATGAAGTGGAGCTTTTTGGCTAAGCCAGAAGGTGTAGCTCGATATATGGTATGCAATGCTGACGAATCAGAGCCGGGTACTTTTAAAGACCGGTATTTAATGACGCATATTCCTCATGCCTTAATTGAAGGAATGATTATATCTAGCTTCGCGCTTGGAGCAAGTACATCTTACATCTATGTTAGAGGTGAAATGATGCCTCAAATCCGCATTCTTGAAAGGGCAATCGCTGAAGCAAAAAATGCAGGATTTCTAGGTAAAAATATTTTAGGCACAGGCTACGATTTAGAGTTGTATGTTCAACCCGGTGGCGGTGCATATATTTGTGGTGAAGAAACCGCGTTGTTGGAATCCCTAGAAGGCAAAAGAGGTAACCCTCGTATTAAACCACCTTTTCCAGCAATAGCAGGATTGTACGGGTGTCCGACTGTAGTGAACAATGTTGAGTCTATAGCCGCTGTTGTTCCAATTATCAATGATGGTGGAGAAGAGTATGCGAAAATTGGAATTGGTAGAAGTACGGGAACAAAATTGATATCGGCATCGGGCAATTTAGTAAGGCCAGGTGTCTACGAAATTGAATTGGGCCTACCTGTCGAAGAGTTTATCTACTCTGATGAATGGTGTGGTGGTATTGCGAATGGGAAAAGACTTAAAGCAACTGTTGCTGGCGGCTCCTCTGTACCTGTTCTACCAGCAAATCTAACGTTAAAGCTTGCCAACGGGGAACCGCGTTTAATGAGCTATGAGTCATTGTCTGAAGGCGGTTTTGCTACAGGAACGATGCTTGGGTCTGGTGGTTTCATTGCTTTTGACGAAGATCAGTGTATCGTTCGAAACACTTGGAACTTTTCTCGCTTTTATCACCATGAAAGCTGTGGACAATGTTCTCCTTGCAGGGAAGGTACTGGTTGGATGGAGAAAGTTTTACATAGACTAGAATATGGTCATGGTAAAATGAGCGACATCGATCTTTTGGTTAACGTTGCTAAAAATATTGAAGGTAACACAATTTGCCCATTGGGCGATGCTGCTGCCTGGCCGGTTGCAAGTGCTATAAGACATTTTAGAGATGAGTTTGAGTGGCACGTAAATGAACCAGCAAAAGCGTTGAAAACAAATTATGGTTTGGCAAATTATGCTGAGCCGATTGCTAAAGCAGAAGTTACGACAGGAAATTAACAATCATGAGTGATAAAGTTAAGGTAACCATAGACGGGATAACAGTAGAAGTAGCTCCCGGTACAAGCATCTTAAATGCCGCACGGCAGATAGGTGGGGATATTGTACCGCCTGCTATGTGCTACTACAGTAAACTTGAGGGTAGTGGTGGAAAATGCCGTACCTGTATTGTTAAGGTAAGCAAGGGTTCTGAAAAAGATCCAAGACCTATGCCTAAGCTTGTTGCCTCTTGCCGTACAACGGTAATGGATGGTATGGAAGTGCAGAATATAACCTCACCTGAAGTTATTGAGGCAAGAAGTGGTGTGGTAGAGATGCTTTTAATTAACCATCCGCTTGATTGCCCGGTATGTGACCAGGCAGGAGAGTGCGACCTTCAAAATTTGGGCTATGAGCACGGCTTGCAAAAAACACGTTATGAATTTGAGCGTCGTACTTTTGACCGTATAGATATTGGTGATAAAATTCAACTGCATATGAATAGGTGCATATTGTGTTATCGCTGCGTCTTTACAGCCGATCAGATCACTAACAAACGTGTGCATGGTATTTTAAATCGTGGTGATCATTCGGAAATCTCTACTTACATACTAGCTGCTGTTGATAACGACTTTTCTGGAAACGTAATAGATGTTTGCCCGGTTGGTGCATTAACTGATAAGACTTTTAGGTTTAGAAATAGAGTCTGGTTTACAAAACCTATTGATGCGCATAGAGATTGTCCGACTTGTTCTGGTAAGGTAACGCTGTGGTACAAAGGAGATGACGTTTTGCGGGTGACTGCAAGAAAAGACATTTACGGAGAGGTTGAAGAGTTCATTTGTAACACTTGTCGTTTCGATAAAAAGAAAACTTCAGACTGGGTTATTGAACATCCAACACACATCAGTGACGCTTCAGTTATAGCATCAAATCATTATGAAACTTTGAAACCTCTTCCTGTTATTCAAAACAACCCTCAACTACAACAGGCGAATAAAGTAGAACTAGAAAAAACAGCCAAATTCTAATGGATATAGCTTTTGTTATAGAAAAATTTATACTGGTCACCATCATTTTTGCAATCACCTTGGTGATTGCGATGTACTCAACCTATGCTGAGCGCAAAGTAGCTGCTTTTTTGCAAGATAGGCTAGGTCCGGATAGAGCAGGGCCGTTTGGAATTTTACAACCACTCGCTGATGGACTTAAAATGTTCATGAAAGAGGAGATTATTCCAACAAATGCTAGTAAGTGGTTATTTATGGTTGGTCCGGGTCTTGCGATGCTTACCGCATGTATTGGAACCGCGGTAATTCCCTGGGGAAGTCCGATCGTTGTTAATGACAGAATAGTTCCATTACAGGTAACCGATATTAACGTTGGTATTTTGTATATTTTTGGTGTAGTATCATTGGGTGTTTATGGTGTTATGATAGGGGGATGGGCTTCAAATAATAAATATTCTTTATTGAGTGCGATTCGTGCTGCTTCTCAAAATATTAGCTATGAGATTGCAATGGGTCTCTCTATAATTGCTTTGTTGCTTGTGACCAATACCATGAGTTTGAAGGAAATTGTTGACCAACAACATGGCTGGCACTGGAATATATTTTATCAGCCATTGGGTTTTTTGATATTCATCATCTGTGCGTTCGCTGAAACTAACCGGGCTCCTTTTGATTTACCTGAATGTGAAACCGAGCTGATAGGTGGTTATCATACTGAGTACTCTTCGATGAAATTAGGTTTTTATTTGTTTGCGGAGTATATCAATATGTTTGTTTCTTCTGCAGTCATGGCCACGTTATACTTTGGTGGTTATAACTATCCGGGTATGGATTGGGTATTGATGCATACAGGTCCAGTAGTTGGTCCGCTGATTGGAACTGCAGTTTTCTTTGTTAAAATATTTGCATTTATATTCTTCTTTATGTGGGTAAGATGGACTATACCTCGTTTCAGATATGATCAGTTGATGCATTTGGGTTGGAAAGGACTGATACCACTGGCCATAGCTAATATAATTATCACAGGTATTGTGATTGCCATAATTGAGAAATTTTAATCATCCGCATTGCGGTATAATAAGGAGGTTTAATGGAACCATTAACCAGTAAAAAAAAGATATTAGAGCAAAAGCCATTAACGTTTGCGGAGCGCATTTATCTGCCTGCAATTGCTAAAGGTCTATCTGTAACAATAAGCCACTTATTTAAGAAAGAGGCTACTATTCGGTATCCTGAAGTGCAAAGAGAATTCTCTGTTAACTTTAGAGGGCTACATTCTTTGAAAAGAGACGAGAACGGCAAGGAGCGTTGCACCGCCTGCGGCCTATGTGCGTTATCATGTCCTGCAGAGGCCATTACTATGATTGCCGCGGAGCGCAAGCCTGAGGAAAAGGATTTATATAGGGAAGAAAAATATGCTGCTGTCTACGAGATCAATATGCTACGGTGTATTTTCTGCGGGCTGTGCGAGGAAGCATGTCCTAAGGAAGCGATCTATCTTGATGGACCAATTGTTCCCTCTGATTATCTACGCAAGGACTTTATCTATGGTAAAGACAAATTGGTTGAACAACCACTAACTAACAAATAAATGGGCATTTCAGTATTTTATTTTGTAGCTACTTTAAGTGTGATCTTTTCACTGCTGGTTATTTTTGCAAAAAACCCAGTGCATAGCGTACTTTATTTAATTGTTACATTTTTCACTTTCACTGTTCATTATATACTGTTGAACGCACAGTTTTTAGCAGTTGTAAACTTCATTGTATACATGGGGGCCATTATGGTGCTCTTCTTGTTTGTACTGATGTTGTTAAACCTTAATAAAGACAATGAGCCTCTTAAATCAAATATGGTTAAGATTGTTGGTGTTATTGCAGGGTGTTGCCTGGTAGTAACACTTATTGGATCTTTGAAGGCTACGTCAATCTCTGATCCCGTTATTCTTAAGAACACTAATCTAGGCTTACTAAAGAATCTCGGTAAGGAGTTATTTGGTCCTTTCATGCTACCATTTGAGCTGTCTTCTATCTTA
>JACMPF010000010.1 GCA_014377665.1 Pedobacter sp.
ATAATCCTGAAGAATTTGATAGATTTTATTGCCATTGTCTCCGGTACTTACCAAGAAACTGCTTTCGGTAACATGTCCGCTAAGAACCAGTAGTATGTTCTTGTTTTTCTTGATGAAAAGGTCATACATCTCTTGCGGACTTAAAGCTCCATATCCGGCATTAGTAGGGTTGATTGTACCTTTTGGAGTTAGATAAAAATGCGTGATGACAATAGTGTTGTAAAACGGATGTGCTTTCGTGACGCTGTCAGCCCATAGCACGGCCGTCTTTCTAGGGCAAAACTCTAGATTGATGACTAGCCAATTCATCCCACTGGCAAGGAAAGTGTGAAAAGCATTTTCATTTCGGCCTTTTTCGAATACCCCTCTTATGTTTCTGTACCTGGACGTAGGGAAATAGCGGTTGTATTTTTCTGTATCCCTTACATTAATTCGGGTGTTCCCTGGTGCAGCACTACCGCTAAATTCGCCAACGGCTGCATTGTCGTGATTGCCGTTAGCCAGTGCGTATGGTATGGCGGCTTGGTCTAGCCTTTCAAATGCTAAACTTGCACGGTCCCAGTGTATGTTATTATTGTAGTTGACGATATCGCCCATATGGACTGCGAACGGGATATTTTCTTTCTTTTTATTGTTTACAATCCAGTCCATTTGACTGTAGAGCATGTCCATATGGAGATCTACTTCAACTTGGGTGTCAGGGAAAATGGGTAAGGTGAATTCCTGTGCGCGTCCCTTAGTGTTTAATAGCATGAGCAGTACAACTGCAGGCAAAATATATTTTTTCATCTTTACATGGTTCGTTTTCAAAATGGCAAAGTAATGTTAAGCATTACTAGCCTGAATTTTGCTTAAGCACCAGTAATTTACTGATATTATCTGCTTGTTAAGAGATTAAATTACATCGCCGCTGTATCTAATTGTTACTCTATAAGAAGAATTACAAATCGTATATTTTGTCTTAAAAAGGTAGCTATATAAGCGCCTTAGGAATATTCCAAACGCGCTTTGTTTGCTCGGTAGGTTTTGTGAATTGAAACTTTAAAATAACGGTTTTAGGTCAAATTCAAAGGTGTCATGGCATTGGTATTGATCTCGTAAATTGCCAATTGGGTTAATTCATCGTCTATATGTCTTTCATTCACTTCTGATTCGAAAAAGACCTTTGCGAATTCTTCCTTGCCGATCAGTTTTGCATAAGCTGCCGCAGTTCCGTAGCTACTGATCTTGAAATGACAGATTAATTGAATTCCGGCGAGTACACATGCGTCCCTAACTTCTGGATTTTTGCATACTTCCAGCTTTTCATCGATCAATTTAATAAAGGCTAGCATGATCGGATTGGCACTGCTAACAGAAAGTATTTTTTCGTTTTGCAGAAATGTATCCATACTTTGCAAATGTTGACTCGTGAAACTGATGTATTTTTTTATAATCATCTTTAGCTGCATAGAACTGGCAGTGTTTGCCCATTGGAGCAGCTTTTTTTTCAGTTCTATTTCTGCGCTTGAAAATTGTGAGGTGTTCAGGTCGAGTAGATCCTGAAGGTTATTGATACTTACATTTGCTTCCATTTTCTTGTTCTTAAGATAACCAAAGCTAACGTTACCTTCTTGTAGCACGTATGATGACCATCACATGTATAGATGTTGCTTGTCAAATACTGATTTAATTAGTTCAAGTTCCCTGCGATATTGTGGCATTTTTTCTTTATTCTTATTAACCGCTTACAAATAGAAGTTACAAATTATTTCAATGAAAAATATTGAACACCTATTTTGATTATTAATCATTACTTGGTGATATCAAATAAATTGATTTTATAATATCAGTAAGTTCTAATGGAATCTAAAATAAACGAACAACGAATTTTTAATGCCATTTGCCTTGCATTAGTTGTGGCTGCATTTACTTTTGCTATAAGAGCTAATCTTTTAGGAACTTTGGGGAAGGAGTTTGGATTAACACCCATTGAATTGGGAAGAGTAGCCTCGGCTGCTTTTTGGGGATTTACGATTGCAATGTTTGCCGGTGGATCGTTATGTGATTTGATAGGTTTAAAAAAAATGTACATACTGGCCTTTTTGGGTCATGCATCAGGAATTCTACTTACTATATATTCTCAAGGTTACATTTCTCTATTTATATCAACATTATTAATTGGGTTAGGAAATGGATTTATAGAATCTGCTAGTTACACACTTATTAGTAGCCTATACTCTGATGATAAAACAAGGAAGCTTAGCAGTTGGCATATTTGGTTTCCGGCAGGTATCATGATCGGCGGTCTGTTAGCCTTTTTCTTGACTTGGATGAATTTAAATTGGAAGTTCCATATGGCTATTATGCTACCTCCTACTTTAATCTATGGTGTGATGCTCTATAACCAAAAGTTACCTAAATCAGAGCGAATAATATTAGGGGTATCTAATAAAGAGATGATAAAAGCGTGCTTTAAACCACTCTTCATTTTTATGATTTTTTGTATGTTTCTGACTTCTGCAACGGAATTGGGAACTAATCAATGGATTGCCGAATTACTATCGACAGTAGGTGTACCTTCTATATTGTTATTGGTTTTTATCAATGGCATAATGACAATTGGGAGAGCTAATACAAGATTTATGTTAAAAAAGTTTTCAATTACTAATTTACTACTTTTCTCAGCCGTGTTTTCATTTATTGGATTGGTTTGGTTGGGTAATACCCAGGGTTATATGACATTTGCGGCAGCAGGAATTTTTGCTATCGGTATTTGTTATTTCTGGCCAACAATGATTGGATTTGTATCAGAAACGATGCCCAAAACCGGACCATTGGGCTTGTCTTTAATGGGGGGAGTTGGACTGCTTTCTACCGCCTTAATTCAGCCTTATTTTAGTGAAATATATTACAGCCAATTGTCATCAAATATTCCAGTTGGAGTTAATCCTGAACTGTTAAAAAATGCTATTGCTGGCACAGAGGCTGCTGGTTTATGGGAACAGGTAAAACTTATAGCGGGCGCTAATACTTTGCTATATGTTTCTATACTTCCTGCCATTCTAATTGTGGCTTTTTCCATACTTCACTTCTTTAAGAATGTAGAAAAGCCTGGTTTTAGCCAAACAATGGATAAGACACTCCAAAATTCTTAGATTTGCAGATAGAAAATTATTGATTGTTGATACTGTGAAAAAAACTTACGAAGAAGACGGTAAAATTTATCATGCCGACAGCTGTAAAACATTAACAAATGCATGGAAGGAGGGCAGGATCCAGTTAGATGCATTGGCTAGGAATAACTATCCTGGTTATCGGCTAGAATCTAATATGATTCCTGGTATTAATACTATCGGTTATTGGAATGCGCAAACTGAGCAGGAATGGGGCTTAGACTGGCATCGCAATGAAGGAATTGAAATAACTTTCCTTGAAACAGGTACAATGCCTTTTTTATTAGAAGATGGAACTTATATTATGTTGCCAGAAGACCTTACCGTAACACGTCCCTGGCAAATTCATAAAGTTGGAAACCCAATGATTGGAGTAGGTAAATTACATTGGTTGATTTTGGATGTAAAAGTTAGACAGCCGCATCAGGATTGGAAATGGCCTTCATGGATTGTTTTGGCTGAGAACGATTTAAGGGAACTTACCAAGTTCTTAAGACAAAATGAACAGCCAATACTTAAAGCAAATTCTGATATTAAGAGATGTTTTCAGAAAATAGGGAATCTTATACATGACTCTTCAAGTCTTTGTGAATCCTGGATTATAATTTATGTTAATGAATTACTAATGTTGCTGTTAGAGTTATTTAAAACAGGAAAGTATGTGTTAAACGATACATTAACCAATAGTGTGCGTACAGTAGACCTTTTTCTTAAAGAATTAAATGAGAATTTTTCAGAACCATGGACATTAGAATCAATGTCTTCTCATGTTGGTCTGGGTATTACCAGGTTTACGCATTACTTTAAACAGTTAACAAATAGGACACCCATGCAATATCTTAATTCAATTAGGTTAGAAGCGGCTCAAAAACGGTTGATTGAATATCCTAAAATAGGTATCAATACTATTTGTTACGATTGTGGCTTTGCCAGTACGCAATATTTTTCTACAGTTTTTGCCAAAAAATTTGGATGTCCACCATCTGCATATAGATAGAAGTTTTAATTTTTAAACTTTTCAAAAATTTTGTTTAGTGACTTATCTTCTACGTCTCCACTATGGATATAAGTCCTATATTTCAACACCAACCGCTTATGGGCTTCAAGGTTCAAAGGTTGGTTATACAAGATAGCAGGCATGAAAAAAACATGCTGACCTGCTGCATACCAGATATACCAAGGTGATGGATGATGCGGGTTTTTAGGATGATCAAAAATTGTTATTCCTCCTTTTGAACTTTTCTGTGCTCCAAAGTACGCTGTCATGTCCATCCAATTTGCATTTTCGCCGTATCCTGTTAAGTCTTTTTTATTGGCCCAGCCATTTGAATCTCTAAAAACAGGATCATTTAACGAATTAGCCCCCCTATAACCTAAACCCGCGTATCCTCCGTAAGCAAATCCACCCCTTTTAAGAGTAGGTACACAATCGAATACAAGTAATGAATCTTGTGCTGTAAAGTTTAAGGACCAGTCAATTGTATAATTGCCCTGTTGATCTGGTGCGGATATTAACAATACCCTGTTTTCTTTTAGAATTGTCTTCTTTCCTTCAGGCGCATATTCCATTCGAATATTAACTTTGACAGAAAAGTTTTTTTCAGGTTTAATGTCAACCTTTATAATTTTGCTTCTTCCTTCAGAAACACCCCGCCCATGTATTTCTTCCCAATAATTAATTTTATTTATGTCGCGCCATGCAAACCACAGACCACGGTGATGCCCGTGGTCTGCAGGTCGTTCCATTGTTAGGTCCTTGCCATTTACTCTTAGTGGATGAAAGTAGGGTTTATCCTGATCTTTATTGAAATTTAGTTGCCATACTATTTCTCCATTTTTGATTAGTGCAAAGGTAGAATCAGACCTACGCCAGTTATATTCATTTTTTATAGAGGTATCTAAAATTCCAGCTCTAGTATCCCAAATACATAAACTCAACAAACTTAACAGGCATAGTATTGGTCTGATTTTCATAATAGTATTTTAATAATTTAAGCTATAATATTTTATTGTACTACAGCCATTTCGCCCCTCATTATGGTGTAGTGACCAGGGTAGGTACATAAGAACGGATATAATCCCTTCTTTAAAGGTGCAGTAAAGTATATAGTTTCAGAAGTTCTGGGCTGTAATAATTTGGTATGTTGTAGAATGGACTTCGAAATGGGTACATATTGCATGGAGGGGCCTTCTAGACCCAGCTTCATTGCTAGCTTACCTACCTCATCTGCAGAACTTGGTTGAACCAGCACGAAATTGTGCTGCATATCGTCGTTATTATTAAAAACCAATTTGATTTTTGCTCCTGGCTTCACACTAAATTTATCAATGTCAAATTTTAATCCAGGTTGGGTTCCAATAATAATGGTTAAATCTGGACCATTTACCCATGAAGATGGTAATGTATTTACTATTTCCTTACTATTCGGAGCAATTGAATTTGTTTTATTGTCTTCTTTAAGTTGATTTTTAGCGGCATTTTCTTGCGCTGGATCTGATATTTTTAGGAGATCCTTATCCTGAAAAGATAGTTTTTCTCCAGCTGGAATTGCGTTTAAAGAATAGTAACCAAAGTCATGCAAAAGTGGTGTTTGATTAGCAGACCTTAAACCTGCACATTTTACCTCATGAATATACCCTTCCCTTAAGTTGCTGAGTACCAATCGAACGGTTAAACCATCATCAGATATCTTTATAGCTAGGATTTTGCATTCTTTTTTATCAAAAACCTCACTACCATACGTTTGATGATATTTATAATCAAAACCCGAAATATTATAACTTGCAGGATCAAGTGCTGTTTCCTTATTTAAAGGGGAAGTGAATTCAAGTTCAAATCCATCTGGCTTAGCTTTTATTGCTTTAATCTCAAAAGGAGTGTTGCCTGTCCATACCAAACGTTGTAATCCATGTCTAAAAGCAGCTGTTGAATTCCATCCTCGGTCTGACATACCTACAAAAATAGATTGATCGTTTCCCCATTCCAGACGAAGTATTCCAGACATAAAACCTTGTCTAAAGGGGAAAGCAGCTCCCTGATATTCTCCATTTACTTTTTCCATAAATACCCGCATTATACTTGCATGACCCTCATCTCCAACAAAATATTGACCAGCGAATGGTCCAAATCCTCCATTTGTATGGTCTTCAACAAGACCCGAAAGAGATATGCCTAAAATTCCATGGGGAAGTCGTACAGAAGGTAGCTTCATCCCCGGTATTCGTTTAACTGCATCATGAAATAATGGGTTGTCAGTTGGAATATCACTGATTCTTGTTTTTAAAGTTGAGCCCGGTTTGTCCGCAGATTTTAATCCAGAGGGGTGACCAAAAAAATTGTCTTTTTGCACCTGAGTAATATAGCCAGTGCCTACCCATCCTCCCTGATTTTCAGTATAAAAGAGCTCACCTTTACTATTTGTCCCGATTCCGGCTGGAGATCGGTAGCCTGAAGCGAAAGGTGTAAGAACTCCTTCCGGAGTAACCTGGACCATCCATCCACGCCACAATGCATGGCTTCCCATTTCTCCGAAAAACGGCTCCGTACTGCTGCCCATGCCGTTGTCGCCTAAATTGAAATTAATATAAAAATTACCATCTGCTCCAACTACGGGGCCATGGTTATACTCACAATAATTTCCAGACAGTTCCCAGGTCGTAACTGTTTCAAACAGGTCTGCAATATCATCACCATTGGTATCTGATATTTTCGTCAATTCAGCTCTTTGTGCTACATATAGGGCACCATTCTTATAGGCAAGACCAAGTGGCTCATGAAGACCTGATGCAAACAATTTAAAATAAGGTTTTGAATTGTTCAACATCCCTGGGTTCTCTATTATCCATATGTCACCTAGTCTCGTGCATACAGCCAGTCTACCATCTGGTAGTTTTGCCAGACCCCCAACTTCTAATTCAACACCAACAGGAGCCTGAACATTAATAATTTTATAAAAATCGTCCTCGGTTAAGGCTTTTGCAACTTCTGTTCCATGACCGGCATGCTGTGCAAAAGCACTATTCAGGCAGTATAGTATTTGTAAAGTAACAAGCAGAACGAATCTTACTTTGTATTTTAAGCTAAAAAATATAGTACAATAGTTTTTAAACATGTCTTAATAATTTTTATTTAACACAAATAATTTTTTCAGAATTACCAGATAATAGAATACTTGATCTCCGTTTGATTTTTCAATCCGGATATTGGCACAATCAACTCCTGGCCTAACCCTGCTTCTCTAAGAATCGCCTTCGAGCTTTGATCATTTGTATATTTTATATAATAACTACTGTTATTTATACTATAAAGATCCTTCCCAACCTGTTTAATGTTAACTCCTTCTGCCAACTTAAACCATAGTATATTTGCGTCTTTTCCAGACGATACCTTATACTTTCTAGTTAGCAGACTGCCATTTTCCTGAGGTTCAATTTTATCTTCAATACTAAAATTACTTACCGTATAAAGGAAGGTTGGTTTGCCATCTACATCGATTTTATATCCTTTAAATTTGAATTTATCAGACTGTTTTTCAGGCCATTTATCTTTACTGTTTGATAATATTGCGAAGGCTGGCGATGGAGAAATCTCAAATTTGCTCCCAAGCGGTACAGCTATTTGAGTTTCCCCGCGCTGTGTCCACATAGATGTTGCATCAATAAATCCGCCTTTCCAAAAATTAATTAGGGCGCCTTGCGAAAGGTCAATTGCATAATTGATTTTATCTGGATGACCAACAGCTGCACAAAAAGTTCTTTTTTTGTGGTCATATTCGATAAAACATCTCTGAACAATTGTTTTAAGTTGTGGAGTGACTATGATTTGTCTATCCTGGATATTTTCATTGGGAACTGTACCCATAAAATCTTTGACATTAGCTAGATTTTCGAATTGAAAATAACGAATATTTTTCAAAGCAATTGCTCCCCCGGCTGCTACCATCCAAGGGCCATTAATTACTTCTCCTTTTAGTGGACTATTGGTTGATGGCTCCTTAATCTCAATGTTTTCCTGGATCGTCACGCCATTATACTCAACTTTTAAGAACTTCGCATTATCAGTTTTGGTGCCAGAATTATTAAATTTTGGAGCCTGAAAAAAGACTGTCATTTTTTGCCATAAACCGGGAGCCCGACAAACATTTATTCTGGCATCTGGAAGCAGCTCTTGATTGCTCCAGCTATCATTAAGTTTTATTGCATATCTGCCTTGCAAATACATGGTAGTCTGGGATCCTTTAGCAAGCATAAACTCAAATTCAATTGCAAGGTTATTGTGTTCCAGGTTTGAAACAAGAATGCTTTCACTTTTCCCTTTAGGGATGTTTACAAGAATTCCTGTTCCATTCTTTATTTCACTTTTCTCCGGTTTGCTAAAATCATAAGAAACATCCTCAACAAGTTTCCATTTTTGTGGTACTGTTTTAAATCCTGAAAGATCATTTAATGACAGATTTTTAAAGATTGTTTTAGTATCAGTTTGTGCCTGTAGCTGGGTTAAAGAAGTAAAATAATTACAGCAAACCAAAAGAAAGACAATTGATCCTCTAATAAAAGTTCTCATTAGCATTAAGTTAAGGGTTCAATATTAGCATATATTTAAACTATATTTTAATCATTAATTAGTAAAGGACCCAAGGCTTTCTTTAAAAATGCGATGCTTCTTTCTGCCTCGTCAAGTTTACCGCATTCTACACTCAAAAATATTTCTTTGTTTACAGGTTCCAATATTTCAAATACCTTATCCCAGTTTACCACACCTTCGCCGCATGCGCACCCTACTGGGGTACCAGTTATAGAACCACGTTGCTCAAGGCTTTGCTCCATACTTATATCCTTGGCATGGATATGCAAAACTTTATCTTTTACAGCATTCAGTCCATCGTATGGATCTTCAACACCCGCTAAATAGGAGTTTCCGGTATCCCAATTTACACCGATCCATGGCGAATCTACAAGATTTACTATGCGCATAAGTCCCTCAGCTGTCTTGGTAAACACTCCATGCGGCTCAATACATACATTGATTTGATGACGATTTGCCACTAAAGCTGCTTTTGTTAATGTGTATTTCATAACCTGATGTGCAAAATCATCATCCATCCAATCTGGTTTTACCATCTCGTCGGTGTTAACAAACTTTGCGTTAACAGCGTCTGCAAAAATGATAGCTCTTGTAAGGCGGGTAACTGCTGCTTCGGGCTTCATTAAAGGACTATGACCACTGATACTGCTAACCTTCATTCCATACTTATCACAAATCTCTTTCATTAAAAGCGTATCTTCTTCCATAGAAAATGAATGAAAATATTCAACCTCACTAAGTAATTCCCAACCGGTATGTACCATTGGTTCTACATATTTATACCCTAGTTCCGATGCTAATTTTACACCAGCTTCAAAGCTCATGTCAGAACTTCTGCAGTATTCCATGTTGAGACTAATTCTAAATTTCGCCATTTTTATTAATACAATTAATTTAATATTGTTTGAATTGATTATTAAGCTCGTCTTGCTAGACTATAATCTTTAATCAGAATATTTCGGACTTAAAATAAAGATAGACTCCTGTATCTGTTAAAAAAATTACCAACACAATATTAAAAGATATACTTTGGCTAATTGTGCATAATGTTTCATTGAATGAAATTGAACATATTAAAGATCTATTGTTATGTCCGTTCTATCCGAATGTAACTTGGAGCCTGGATTTCAAGACTAAATAGGACAAAACGGAAAACAGAAGATCCTGTACAAAATATTACAAACAATACCTTTAAACATAGGTTATTGAGGTAATCGAAATTCTTCCTGATGGGTTCTGCCTGCGATGAACAAACCTTTGACTAGGGTACTACTGTGTATAAAAGCAGGCAGGAATCACTTAAACTACATATGAAAAACATAGTTGCCGTATCCTTGCCCTATCTTTGAGTTATCATTGCTGTATCCATGGAGATATAGCAATGATACGGCAACTATATAGTAAGGATATAGCAAGGATACGGCAACCCTGAATCTAAGTTGAATTTTATATGTGTTGTATATGGCGTATTATTTTGTTCATAGTAAGTTTACCACATTGACGGGGTCAGTAGCCAAAATAGAGTATATTAATTTTATGATTTATTCCAGTTGATTTTTACCGTGAAGTACATGAGGCAAGCTACAATTATAAACAGTCCGATACTTCCAAATAATAAGGCCAGATCCTGCAGCTGAATGATAACATAAATAAAGCTGTAAAAAATGCCCAGTATCGCTGAGAAGACAAAAGCCGTTCTTCTGTTCTGCAAAAATGCGCCGATAAAAGTGCTCACAAGCGTAATGGTTGCTAATGAAGCAATTAAGTAAGCAAGGTCAAATCCCACTTGTTCAGAAAATGATAGTAGCATTGTGTAGTAAATGCACATTGCAGCTCCAATTAACAAATAATGGAGTATGCTCACTGGGGTTTTTCGGAGCAACTCGATAAAAAATAACGAAACAAAGCTTAATAAAATAACCAATATGGCATACTTAGCGGATCTCATGATCTTTTGGTACTGATCAACAGGGAGCATAAATTTTACTCCAAACGTAGCTTTTTCCTTTGCATCCTTTTTGATTGAACTACTGTTTCCTTGCCATTGTTGTGGGAAAGGCCTGTTGAAGTTCGACATTTTCCAATTACCTGAAAATCGCTTGTCGGTTATTTTCCTTTTTACTGGAAGATAGCTTCCAGTAAAACTTGGGTTATTCCACGAGCCACTAACATCTACGGATGTATTTCTTCCCAGGTGCATGAAGTTTAATTCTCCACTTCCACGTAAGTCGAAACTATATTTAAATTCAATCGCAGAGCTCTTTTTTTCAGTAAAATTGATCTGAACTGCCAGGCTATTCGCAAATAAATTTTCCGCAGCAAAATCTGGCTCTGCTGTGTAAGCTGTATCACCTATCATAACCTTCGGACTATTCTTTAAACCCTTAAAGTCTGTGAGACCGGCAATAATCTTCACTTTATCCCATAATATCATATCCGTATTGATCCCTGATTTCTTAATTTCAAGCGAACTGAAACTTCCTTCTATTTGTACAGTGGAGTTATAAACGACTGCATCAAATATTCCCCTATGCAAAATTTCTGGTATTACTTCCGATTTAATATTCAAATTTTCCGGTAGAATATACACTGTAGAAATGCCTTCCCGAAATGTAATTTTTCCAGCTGTATCAATTCCTTTCGTGAAAGTTTTTATTGGAAGTTGCATCACTGGACTTTCTATGAGCTGCGTGCCAGACCATTTGCTGGCAATCTCAGCTGTTGCATCATCCTGATTTTGCTTGCGCTCCGAAATTAAAGACTGTACCCAACTTGAAGGTAATAGCAGTATTAGTGTTAATACACCTATTAGGAAAAGTTTGAGGCCTACTGACTCGTTCAGTTGCGCATAAAATGATCTTGGTTGTTGCGATTGTTGTGTTTCCATAATATTTAAGAATTAAAAAGTACTTTGTATCTCAAAGTATATTTGTAAAAAAATTACTATTTCTGTTGTTTAATTAAATTTTCAAGTGCTTGAAGGTGCATCCTAAAAGCTTTTCTCCCATTTTCAGTTGCAGCGTAGGTGGTGTTCGGCTTTCTGCCAAGAAAGGATTTGTGCACAATGATGTATTTTTCCTTTTCAAGGGCCTTGAGATGGGATGCGAGGTTGCCATCGGTTACGCTCAGCAACTCTTTCAGCGAGTTAAAGTCGTAGTTTTCATTGGCAACCAGTACACTCATAATTTGAAGCCTGATCCTATTCTCAAATGCTTTATCAAAATTATCTAATGCTGACTTCACTTATCGTATCTAAAATGCATAATTGAACCATAAATGATATGCAGTACTCCAAACCCGATCGTCCAGAAAAAAATTCCGAATCCAGGAAGGCAAGCAGCAATGAGCCCTAGCGTGATCTCATATATACCTAGCCATTTAACATCAGTAAATGTATAATGACTGCCCGCCACCAATGCCAGGCCATAGAAAATTAATGTAGCAGGGGCGATGATCCCGAAATAGCCCCGTAACAGAAGTATAAGTATCAAAATCCCACCAGTAACTAAAGGGATCGCCATATTGACAAGTAGCTTTTTACTGCTGGGGTTCCAAACTTTTTCGCCCTTAATTTTTGCCTTGCGAACAGTAAGCAAAATACCGGTGCTCAGTGATAAAACCAATACCACAATCGCAATAAAAAATAACTGCAGAACAACGGCTTCTTCATTCACATAGTGATCTCCGTAATCTAAACCACCAGTAGTGCCATAAACCAGATAATATGCTAAGCAAGCACCAACTAGTGCATATACCCCTGCCAAAATTCCCGAGAGCCCACTTAAGGATATGAACTTAGCTGAGCGCTCCATCAGGTTCCTGATGGAATTAAGTTCAGAATAGATGTCTTGATCTTGCATAAGAAAGTACTTTGTTATTCAAAGTAAAGTATAAATTTTCAGTTGTGCAAGCTGCAACATAAAATTCCCAGCAATATTACTTAGATATTAATCTTCTATCAGGATTGATACTCAAGTACAACCTCATCTTAATAGCGACTTAACACACGCTTAACGTGATCCGGAGACCTTTGCCAAAAATAGTGTGTGTTAAACTAAAGTTGTAATAAACAGATCAACATGAATAAAACTTTTACTAAAGAAATGCAGTGGACAAGGATGCTAAAATACGGGTTATGCATTTTTGCTGCATCAGTTTTCCAGATGCCACAGCCAGTATTTGCTTCAGAGAATACGCTATTTACAAAAGGCTTCTTCCAGGAAACAGTTACAGTTAAAGGAACTGTAATAGATGATAAGGATGGCCAGCCAATTCCGGGAGCTACCATTACCGACAATCTCCGTAAGGTATTGGGCACTACTAATGGAAATGGTGAATACAGTATCAAAGTACTAGCAGGAACAGAGATTTCTTTTTACATGATCGGTTACTCAACAGTAAAGCAAACTGCAGCTGCGGGACAAGATAAATTGGTGATCAGATTTAAAGAATCAGTTAATGATCTAAATGAAGTTGTGGTCACAGCTCTCGGAATCAAAAGAGAAGAGAAGTCATTGGGTTACGCAGTTACCAAAATTGACAGCACTCAATTAACGGAAGCAGTTTCCAGTAACTGGACAGATGCTTTGTCTGGTAAAGTTGCAGGTTTAAACCTGGTAAGGTCTAATGGTGGACCTGCCGGATCGAATAAAATTATTCTGCGTGGTGAAAATAATCTTACCGGTGATAACGAAGCGCTAATCGTATTGGACGGAGTTGTTATTAACAATAGTAGTGGTAGACGTACTGCCAATGCATCGGATGCAACATACGGAACAGGCAGTGACAACATGCCCGCAGATTATGGTAGTAATCTGAATGATATTAATCCAGAGGATATCGAAAGCGTTACCGTATTAAAGGGGCCGGGCGCTTCTGCACTCTATGGTCAGCGCGGTGCCAATGGAGCAGTTATCATCACTACAAAATCAGGTAATCCAAATAAAAAGAAACTGGGTATTAAGTTTACTTCAAATGGTTCAATTGAGGAGGTTAACCGATGGCCGGATATGCAATATGAATACGGACAAGGTCTGGACGGTGCTGCGCACTATTCTTACGGAGCCGGTCTGGATGGTGGAAGTACAAGTGGAACAAGTTCCGCTTATGGGCCACGTTTCGACGGACAAAGCTTTTTTCAATATGATCCTGCAACTCAGGCACAGGGCACGGTAAGAACGCCTTGGGTGCCTTATGAGAATCAGATCAGACAGTTCTTTGAAAAAGGATATAATCTAACTAACTCTTTAACTTTGGATGGAGCCTATAAAAATACTAATGGGAGGCTCTCGGTAACACACCTGGAAAATACCTGGATTGTTCCAAATACAGGGATGGAGCGTACCTCGCTTTCCTTATCCGTAAATTCTAAAATTACTAAGAAGTTAAACATATCTGCTAAGGCAAGTTATAACAACAGGTATAGTGATAACCTTCCGGGCAATGGGTATGGTAACCAGTCATTAATGTACTGGTTCATTTTCTGGCAGCCAAGTGCCGATCTTAATTGGTTGAAGAATTATTGGGTAAATGGGCAGGAAGGTAAATTAATAAAATATCCTTTTAGCTCTTTTCCTGAAAATCCGTATGCCATCTCGAATGAGTTCATTAATAGAACTGGTCGCCATGGCTTGACAGCAAGTCTTCAGGCAACATATCAACTTACCAAAGATTTAAACGTATTGTTACGTAGCACTGCAGATCTTTCCTCCGAAAAGCGTGGTCAGGAACGTCCTTATGATGCGGGTAGTAGACTTCCACAGGGGTCATACCGTACTCAAAATATCTACGGACAAGAAACGAACAACGATTTCTTAATTACTTACAATAAGAAAGTAACGAGCGACTTTGGTCTTGTTGCAACAGTAGGAGGAAGTCAGCTTAAAAATAAATATAACAAGAGGGATTTAAGAGCGGACGGTTTGAGAACGCCCGGTTTATACAGATTAGAAAATAACTTATATCCATTGATTTCTATTCCAGATACCAGCCGATACCGCATTAACAGTTTCTATGGGTTGTTGTCGTTAAGTCTTAAAGATTATTTATTCCTGGATGTAACAGGAAGACAAGATTGGAACAGTGTTTTGGCAACTCCTACAAGGACAGACAATGTTGGTTTCTTTTATCCATCGGCGAGTTTGAGTTTTGTCTTGTCAGATTATTTCAAGTTACCAACTGCGGTTAATTTCGCAAAGTTGAGGGCATCTGCATCGCAGGTTGGCAGTGGTACCAGTATTCCTTACAGAACGGCCTATACTTATGGGCTGGCAGCTAACGGAACTTTCCCGGACAGCTCATTGACAAATCCTGGCTTGCTTCCTAATCCTAACCTTAAACCACTTAAAACCATCACTTATGAATTTGGTGCTGATTTAAGATTTCTTAAGGGCAGAATCGGAATGGATGTTGCTTATTATGTAGGTAACACAAAAAACCAGATTCTTACACGTATTGTAGACCGTTCATCGGGTTATAACTCTGCAGTTATTAATGCAGGTCAGGTGAATAACACTGGTATCGAAGTTGCCTTAAATGGTATTCCAGTACAAAATAAAGAGGGGTTTACCTGGAGTACTTACATGACATTTGCTTCCAATAAGAACCTTATCAAATCTTTACCAGACAGTTCTATCGTTATAGGCTTAGGCCCTGTTGGTGGTGGACAAATCGTCGCGAAAGTAGGCGGTAGTATGGGTGATCTTTATGGTAGAGGCTACGAAAGGGCTCCGGATGGTCAAGTTGTGTACGACGAAGCTACAGGCTGGGCTAAGATTACCACCGATGTAATTAAGATTGGTAATACGATTCCCAAGTTTAAATTCAGTGTAGGTAATAATTTTAGTTACAAACGCCTAAGCTTAAATGTGCTGTTTGATGCCCAAATGGGTGCTGTAGCCCACTCGCTGCTAAACTATAAAATGGTGGAACAGGGTAAACTGAAAAGTACGCTTCCTGGTCGTTACAATGGTATCATTGGTAAAGGGGTTATTAAAAATGCCGATGGGTCATATCGTCCAAATGACGTGATCACTTACGAAATTGATGATTACTACCGTTCACAAATGGGGTCAGATAATGCAGAAGGAAGTACGTTCAGTACGGATTTCATTAAGTTCCGCGAAGCTAGCTTAAGTTACAAATTAAGCAGCAAATTGCTTAGAAATACCGGACTATCGTCAGTTTCTCTGGGTGTTTACGGGCGTAACCTATTCATCTGGTCTCCATGGCCAATGTTCGATCCTGAGTTCGGTACCCTTAGCGGAAATGATATTGTGAGGGGCTTCGAGGTGGGCCAGTTTCCATCTACCAGAAGCTATGGATTTAATTTAGTTGTAGGCATTTAATTTTTCGACCATGAAAAGTACAAAACATAAAATCATTGGGCTGTTAGCAGTATTGGCCCTAAGCTTCTCTTCTTGCGATAAAGATTTTGAAGCAATCAATACTGATCCAATAAACATTCTGAACACAACACCAGACAAATTACTGGCACCTGCTTTAGTGAGCACGTTAAACTCAAATATGTCTCGTAATAGAAGCTTCAACAATGAGTTGATGCAGGTCACAGTAAACATCAGTGATGGCGATGGAACTGTTTTTAGGTATGACTTCAGACGTACCTGGGCAGATTACCTTTGGAACAGTTGGTATGTTCAGTTGAATAATTATCGAGACATCAGAACGTTGGCTAGTCGCCCAGAAAGTTTGAATACTTCCTACCAGGGTATATCTTTGATTTGCGAAGCATGGGTATTCTCGTTACTGACTGATACCTACGGTGATATTCCTTACACACAAGCAAATGCTGGTAAAGATGGTTTGCTCGAACCAGTTTTTGACAAACAAAAAGACATTTATGAAGACCTATTTAAAAAATTGGAAGAGGCAAATAAATTGTTAACCGCGGGAACTTCGATCGTTCCTTCCAGTGATCCTGTTTATAAAGGTAATGTAGCTAAATGGAGGAAGTTTGGCAATTCATTATACTTAAGGTTACTAACCAGAGTTTCGGGAAAAGCTGAAGTTACAGCTTCAAGCATAGCTAAGATAAAGGAAATCGTTGAAGGAGGAGCAAAGTATCCTTTGATCAGTAACAATAGTGAATCAGCCACTTTGGAATGGACAGGAGAGGCCGGAAGTGGGCCCTATGTTAATCCCTATGTAAACGGTGTCAGAGTTCAAGATTTTAGGTCTCCTGGCATGGGAAGCTTTTTTATTGAGCACCTGAGAGATTGGAGTGATCCCCGAATTGACTTTTCACGATACGGTAATAGTGGCGTCAATGCCTTGGGTATTAATCCAGGGAGCAATAGCTTTGCTGGTGTGCCAAGTGGTTACGAAATCGGTGTAATTCCAGTTAAGTCAGCATATTTCTATTCTTCAGACCAATTGGTTTCAAACAAGGCAGTTGCGGAGCGATCTTTACAGCAATCAGCTAAGACTGGTATTATTATGAATTATGCAGAGTTGCAGTTTATCCTTGCAGAGGCTGTGGTTAAGGGTTGGGTCGGTGGTTCAGCAGAAAATTACTACAATGCTGGAATCGCAAATGCGATCAATTATTGGGTTCCTTCCTTTCCAGCAGATGCAAACTCAAGTGATTTTAAAAAATACGTCGCAGGAGCAGATATTAATTGGAATCCAACGGCCTCTTTAGATGGTAAAATGGAACAGATTCACTTGCAAAAGTACTTTGCCCTATTTCTTGTAGACATGCAGCAATGGTTTGAATACAGACGTACTGGCCACCCGATTTTACCAAAGGGAAAAGGTCTTAGAAATAATGGTGTAATGCCTGCAAGACTTTACTATCCTGTTTATGTTCAATCGGCAAATCCCACAAATTATAAACTCGCTATAGCCTCACAAGGCCCCGACGAAATCTCCACTAATGTATGGTGGCAAAAACCGTAAGTAGAACTGACACTTTAAAAGAAATAAAGATGAAAAAGATAATATTTAATAGTTTCCTGCTACTCTCGATGGCATTTGTTTGGTCGGGATGTGAGAAACAGAATTACCAGGGGGGCGACATTAGTCCTTACATGCCATTGTTTGACCTAAGAAATTTATATAAAGGAAGCGACATCACGCTCAGTAAAGACAACATGTTCGGATCTGATAAAATTGATGGAATTGTTGTTTCAGACCACTCCGGGGAAAACCTTCCCGAAGGCCTTCTGATCATACAGCAAAAAAGGCGATTGGGTTTATGGAGGGGCATTGCGATTGATTTGGGGACTGCTGCAGCTAATTATGTGCCTGGAGACTCCGTGCAGATCACCGTTGCAGGAGGAGTATTAAAACGCGTTGATGGAATGCTAGAAATCACAGGGGTTCAGGCTAGCGCGGTAACAAAGGTAACTTCTGGAATTAAAATAGCTCCTTATCGTGTCGCAAGTAGTTTAATCCTGGCTAAGCCAAACGATTATGAAAGTGTTTTGGTAGCAATTGTAAAAGCTGGCTTTTCGGTACCCGCAACGCCAACTGAAACTTATGCTGGTGATAAATTGATCAATGATGGCTTCGGTAATTTTCCTTTGCATACTGAGCGAACAGCGACCTTTGCGGGTTCAACCGGTTTAAATTTTAACGCAAACTATTATGGGATAATCATTAATAAAATAGAAGACGGTAAGCTAAAACCACGTCAGCAGATCCGTACATTGAAGGATGTGAGGCCATTAAGTTCAACACCAGATATCGCTTCGATCATAATTTCGGGATTTATGGCTGATGTTAAAGGTGGTGATGGTAACTATGAATACATGCAGTTTATTGCGACCAGAGACATTGATTTTACAAAAACACCATTCTCTGTTGTCGTTACTAACAACGCAGGTGCATCTGTACCAATCGGACTCCCAACTCTTGGCTGGGCGACCGGTAGCTTAGCTACCAGCGGAAATGCCAGAACATATAAGTTTAACTTAACTTCAGGAACAGTAAAAAAAGGTGAATTCTTCTACGTTGGAGGTTCAACCAAGATGATCAACGGTGATTTATCAACTTCAATGGCTAGCTCAAAATGGATCAGGGCATTTGATTACTCAAAGATAAATGGTGATGGATTCGGGAGAGCAACCAGCGGACTATTCGCAAATAGTGGTAATGCATCAGGCTTTGCTGTTTTTGAAGGCTTAGTAATAGATAAAGATAAGGCTCCCGTTGACGTTGTATTCATAGGTACGGGTGGAAGTATGGTAAGCGGGACACAAGGTTATAGAATCGCCAATACAGATTTTTACGATAAGGTGGATGTATTAAGTGATGATCTAACTCCTCAGCCCTTTTATAGGAGTGGAACAAATACAATGAACTTCGCCTATCTAACCTCAGATCTGGGTTACTTCAATAAACTAGGAGGAGAATACGATCCTTCTCTTGGGAAATGGATCAAAGCCAGAACTCAAAGTCCTGTTTTACTTACCAAAGAATCGCCAATTACTGAAATTGAAGGTGTATATCCTATTCCTACAATAGAAAATCCTCTAGGGGCTCCTTCAACGGTTGTCAAATAGTAATTTATTATATTCTTAATCAATATTTGTTATCACATGAAAAGAAGATCATTTATACAGAGCCTGGGGTTTATTGCCGGAAGTGCATTTATTTCTTTAAATTCAAATGCCTTTACCAACTTGAACCGTGACAAAGCGATCCGTGGCAAGGTAATGGATAAAAATAAGGGTGTTGCGAACGTAGTGATTTCAGATGGTTTTTCTGTTGTCAAAACTGATGTAAAAGGTCAGTACAGCATAGATCTGAACGAGAAAGCAACCAACTTGTTTATGAGTACGCCATCTGGTTACGAATTTAAAACGAACGCCAACATTGCAAAACAGTATCAAGTTCTTGGGGCTAAAAACGAATATGATTTCGTGCTTACCAGTCTTAAGAAAAACGATGTCAAGCACAATTTCGTCATATGGGCAGATCCACAGGTAAGAACCAAGGACGATGTTCAGCAAATGATGGATACTTCGGTACCTGATACGATAGCAACGATCAAAGCTTTAGGCCCGGACGCATTAGTTCACGGAATTTGCGTTGGGGATATTGCATGGGATTTCCTGGAATACTTTGAAGATTATAACAAAGCTGTAGCCATGATGGGAATCCCTTTCTTTCAGGCTTTAGGTAACCATGATATGAACTACAGAGAGGGTGGGGACGATACATCCGACCGGACCTTTAAAGAGTTTTTTGGGCCTACATATTATTCCTTCAACAGGGGGAAGGCTCATTATGTAGTCATGGATGATGTAAGGTATTTGGGTGTTGAACGTACCTACGATGGGCATATTAGCGAAACGCAGCTCAGTTGGCTGGCTAAGGATCTGGAGCATGTTAAAAAGGAAGATTTGTTGGTCATTAATCTCCATATTCCAGTTCACAACTCTATTAAAAACAAGGAAGAACTGTATAAGAGATTAGAAGGTTTTACTAACGTTCACATCATGTCTGGCCATACGCACTACAATGTGAATAAGATCACTGATAATATCTTTGAGCACAATCATGGTGCTGTTTGTGGCGCATGGTGGGCAGGTGACATTTGCTCAGATGGAACTCCAAGAGGATATGGGGTGTATGAAGTTGATGGCAATGACTTAAAGTGGTTTTATAAGCCTACTGGACTTTCCAAAGCACATCAGATAAGCCTAACGCTAGATACACTTACGAATCAAAAGCGGTTACTCGCTAATGTATGGAACTGGGATCCCCAATGGAAGATTGAGTATGAGCTTGACGGAAAGAATATGGGTTCGCTCGAACAGCAGACAGGTAGTGATCCACAAGCTGTAAAGTTAAATGCCAAGGGTAAGCCCGCAAAGGGTCGAGCTTTTACTAAGCCGTCACAGACCGAACACCTATTCATGGCTCATTTCAAACCTGAAGTAAAACAGGTTAAAGTGATTGCAACGGATCGTTTTGGAAATAAATATACTCAGGAGATTAGCGCATAAACTACCAAGGGTAGGTTGTTGTGTTCATATGCGGCGCCAAGGATACTAATTAAGCGTATATCGGAGAAACCTTTCTGGTTTGGGTACAGGATGCCTGATTAACGTACTTATTTTCTTTATAAGCCTCTTTCCCTAATTTGCGAAGAATCTTGTAGTGTGACACTAATGCTCCACTAAAAGTTTTGCTTTCTATGTAAGGCAAGCCGAACTCTAATGCGGTTTGCTTTACAATTTTTCCAATTTCAGGATAATGAATATGGCACACTTTTGGGAACAAATGGTGCTCCACTTGTCTGTTTAATCCACCGCAAAGAAATGCTGCCAATTTGCTTTCTACCGCGAAGTTAGCGGTTGTTTGTAACTGATGTTCTGCCCAGGCTTCTTCAATATTTCCATCTTCATCAGGTAGCGGAAAACTAGTTCCTTCCACCACATGAGCAAGTTGAAAGACCAATCCAAGTACAAGACCCTGCGCAAACTGCATTGCCATAAAACCAATTAAAAATTGCCACCAGGTTACATTCATAACAATCATAGGCAGAATTATGAAAAGGAAGTAATAGATCGACTTGTAAAAGAAGAGCTTGAAATATTCTATTCTTGGGTGGTCACAAACGTGCTCACCAATTTTTTTCTGAAAGAACTTTTTGTAATCTTTTCTAAAAACCCAAGAAAGCATGGCTAAACTATAGAGACCAAAGGCATAAAAATGCTGGTACCGCTGAACTTTGTTTACTATTTCAGATTCCGAGAACCTGATTAATCCTGGTGCTACATCTATGTCTTCATCATGGCCCGCAATATTGGTGTAGGTATGGTGTACAATGTTATGGCAAATATTCCATACATATGGACTAGCGCCTATCAAATTAAAGACAAAACTAAAAACTTCATTTACCGTTTGATTGGAGGAAAAAGACTTATGGATCGCATCATGACAAATGTTAAAGCCGACAAAGGCACCAGTCATTCCAAGCAATACAGCCAGTACTAGCATCACAGGATTACTTAAATTTCCCAGTAATAGACTACAGTACAAGCCGATGAGTATAGTCAAAAAGAATATGGCTTTGAACCACATTGCCCCGTTAGCATAGGTGGAAAGGTTATTTTCATTAAAATAGTGATCTACTCGGGAACGAACTGTTGCATAAAAGGCAGATTTATTACCATTCTTAAATTTAAGCTTTTTAGCCATTCTTAACTTTGTTATAATTCATATGATTCTTATCCCCTCGATATTTAGCTAATGTAATACAATATGATTACAATATAAAGTGATATATGTTACCATAAAGTTACGTAGATAATGGGATTCCAGATGTTTGATTGTAATTCATGCATTAAAAATAAATTCCCTACTTTTACACCCCGCTTATGGAACAGATAAAAATATCATTTGATTTTGAAAAGCCTTTGGCTGAATTGATTCAGCAAATTGATAAGGTTAAACAAATTGCCGATAAAACAAAAGTAGATATGTCTGCAACTTTAACTGAACTCGAAGAGAAGATTTTTGAAACCCAAAACAACCTTTATAGCAACTTGACCGGTTGGCAAAAAGTTCAGATGTCTCGTCACCCTGAGAGACCACAGACACTCGACTACATCAGTATGATCTGTGATGACTTTATTGAAATGCATGGTGACAGAACCGTAAAGGATGACAAAGCGATAATAGGTGGTTTTGCAACCGTTGGTGGACAATCAGTAATGATCATTGGTCATCAAAAAGGTAAGAATACAAAAGAACGCCAGTTTCGTAATTTCGGCATGGCTAATCCAGAAGGTTATCGGAAAGCTTTGCGTTTAATGAGACTGGCAGAAAAGTTTAATAAGCCAGTTATATCATTTATTGATACCATGGGGGCCTATCCTGGTCTTGAAGCTGAAGAGCGTGGTCAGGGTGAGGCTATCGCAAGAAACCTGTTAGAAATGTCTATTCTTAAGGTTCCGATTCTTTGCTTTGTCGTAGGAGAAGGCGCATCGGGAGGGGCTTTAGGTATCGGTATTGGTGATAAAGTTTATATGCTTGAACATACCTGGTACTCAGTGATCTCTCCGGAGTCCTGCTCTTCCATTTTATGGAGGAGCTGGGATTATAAAGAACGTGCTGCCGACTGTCTTAAATTAACTTCCGACGATATGTTTAAGAACAAGTTGATCGACGGTATAATTAAGGAACCGCTGGGCGGTGCTCATCAGAATCCTGAAGCAATGGCCGAAACAGTTAAAGCTCAGATTTTAAAAGATCTTCAAGAACTAAAGAAAGAAAAAATACAGACAATGGTCTCGAACAGGATAGACAAATTCTGCGCCATGGGTGTAGTAGTAGAATAGCTGCTGAGATTACTAAATATGTAAAAGCCTTGCAAATGTTAAATTGCAAGGCTTTTTTTTTATGGGATGAATTTCAGTTATTGAGGGGCATAGAACGCGGAAAAACGTCCTTCCAATGCTTTATACTGGTTAAGCAAATTTTCGCTTATTTTCGTTTGGTTATATTTTGCGGCCGTTTTAGACATTTGGTTTAAAAACGACATCCCCAATTGGATATTCTGACCACCTGTGAACTTACCTTTACTTGCAGAAACATCTGCCAGGTATACTAATTCTTTTTGGATGTACACTGCACATTTCTCAATCATCTCATTCGCACGTTTCGTATCGTTCAACGCATAAAGGTTTTCTGCCATGAAGTATTTACCCATCATTGAACGCAAACCAAAGAACTTATCAGGCATCACTTCAAAATATTTAGCAACTACCTTTTTAGCCTCTTCAGTTTTGCCTTCATTTAGCAATCCAGAGATGGTATTATTGAAGACATTGGTGAAAATAGATACATCGTCTGTAGACTGTGTATCAAGGTAACTGGCATTTTTGACATTACCCCATACAAATTTGTTCATGATGTTGTTGTACAGAACCGGAACATTCAATAGTTCAGTCTTAGCTGCTAATGAGGTATCCACTTTCAAAGGGCGCAACTGTAAAGCCAGGCCTGAGTTGTAAAGATAGTTGTCCAAGCCGTTGTATTGTTCTGATGGAACTGTGCTTGCAAAGTAGATTGGTCTTTTCCAATTGTTGTGCACCAATATATCAAACATTGCAAGGGTGCCTTTAGTAACGTAGTTTTTGTTAAATTTCCACTCCATTGCAGGAACAATTTTTGCGGAATCTTTGGCATCGACGATGTTGTTTTTAATTACCTGATCACGGTTGACAGTCAATTTAAAGTTTTTAGTGAAAATAAAATTTTCCTTTCCGCCACCTTGTAATGGCACTTTATCTTCATCGTTGTCAGATAGTAATACCGCCAGTACGTCTGCTAATTCAACTGATCCAGGTATATTGGAGTCCCTGTATCGCAGGATATCTCTCACACCCTGAACATACTTGGATTCATTCATGGAAATAGGTAATGGCGCCGATTCGTTTTGAACGCGCTTCATCCCATTTATATACCAATCGGTATCAAATAGACTTAAGTTAACCAAACGGATATCCGGTCTTATATTCTCAACCTCTTGTGCATACCACAATGGATAGGTATCGTTGTCACCATAAGTGAATAAGATTGCGTTAGGGGCACAGGACTGAAGATAATCCACGGCAATATCATGCGCTACCATTTTCTCCGACCTATTATGATCATCCCATCCTTGCTGGGCCATTATTACGGGAGCCGCAAACAAGCCAATAATTGAAGCGAAAATACCTGCATTTAGCGGGTTCACTTTTTTAGCAAGCCATTCTCTGATGGCTAAAACACCAAGACCAACCCAAATTGCAAATGCATAGAATGATCCTGCATAAGCATAATCACGCTCTCTGGGCTCCATCGGCTTCTGATTTAGATATAGCACGATCGCCATACCTGTAAAAAAGAATAGCAGACCAATGATTCCTGCATCTTTCTGATTTCTTTTAAAATGCCAGATCGCACCCAATAGCCCCAATATCAAAGGAAGGAAGAAGAAACGATTGTATGCGTTGCTCTCAATTATAGTCGGCGGTAAATTGCTTTGATTTCCTAAGAAAATTGCGTCTATAGGCTTAATTCCGCTTAACCATTGACCCTCATATACACTACCTTGTCCTTGTTCGTCATTTTGCCTACCGACAAAATTCCACATGAAATACCTCATGTACATCATTCCTGTTTGGTAGCTGAAGAAGAATTTGATATTGTCAAATAATGTTGGGAATGCGGTGTCATCAAGACCTAATAAATCTTTATAATAGCCAATATGCCTAGCGTCATCACTATACATTCTAGGGAAAGGGGTGGTTCTGTCGTAGATATAATCAGTCTTTTTACCCGCTACCTCATACTTATCAATGCCTTTCCTGTAGGTTGTTTTCCCCTCTTCGACTTCTACAACCTCAGAATTATAGTTCGGTCCGAAAAGTAATGGCCTGTCGCCGTACTGTTCTCTATTCAAATAACCAAGGAAAGCGAATGCATTGTCCGGGTCACTGTTGTTTAAGTTGGTATCTGCTTTAGCTCTGATGATGATCATTGCGAACGATCCGTATCCAAAAACGATCAGTACAGTTGATAGTAAAGCCAAGTTAAGAATTTTTTTCTCGTGTTTGATAGAATACCTGATTCCCCAAACCAATGCGGCAATTACTAGAATTGCGAAGAACAAAATACCTGTTCCGAATCCAAGGCCTAAAGTATTCACAAAGAAAAGGTCAAAAGATGCTCCGGTTGATACTAGGTATTGAATGATACCATACTGAATCACGGCAAGAATTAAGATGCCTATGGCTGCGGTTTTGAAGATTCCCACAGAGGTTGGGTTTTTTGTTTTCTTGAAATAGTATACAAATGCTATTGCAGGGATAGTTAAAAGATTCAATAAGTGGATTCCGATCGATAACCCCATGATGTAGGCTATAAATAGCAACCATTTATCCGCACGGGGTTCATTGGCATTCGCTTCCCATTTTAAGATAGCCCAAAAAACAATTGCAGTGAAAAGCGATGATAGTGCATAAACCTCAGATTCAACTGCTGAAAACCAGAAACTATCTGAAAAGGTGTACGCCAAAGCACCAACAGCCCCTGCTCCCATAATTGATATTAAGTTGCTTTTACTAACCTCTTCATTTTCTTTAATCAAAATTTTCTTAGCTAAAGCTGTTATTGTCCAGAATAAGAACAGGATGGTAGCGCCACTTGCAATTGCTGAACCAACGTTCATGAAATAAGCGATCTTAGTAAGATCTCCAAAAGCGAATAGTGAAAAGAAGCGCTGGATGATTAGGAATAATGGAGCTCCCGGTTGGTGTACAACCTGCATTTTTAATGCAGCAGCGATAAATTCACCGCAATCCCAAAAGCTTACTGATGGCTCTAATGTTAAAATATAGGTTAGGGTGGCAAGGACGAAACAGATCCAGCCAGTAATGTTATTAATCTTAGAATAATTCATTTGTTATAAATGTAGTTCTTATTACGATTACGCTTAATTGCTGCCGAAAATAAAGAATAAGATTGATATATGATTAAATATAATTGAGTTTAACATTTGTCTCCCTTTGCTTAAATAGACTATTGAAGGGGCCTCTAACTGACTTTGATCAGGGGTTGATATTGCCAAAGGCGGATCAACCCTTGATCAATACCGTACCAAGCTCCTATGAAAATCAGACCATTAGGAAGACGAATTATTAGTCACTTAAATTATTTCATATTTTTTCGACTCTGGTATTGCAGAAGTGAAAAATCTGCGTAAATTTGCATTCCATTTAAAAGCAACCCTTTTGTGGAAGATTGCCCGATAGTATAAAGGTAGTACAACGGTTTTTGGTACCGTTTGTCTAGGTTCGAATCCTGGTCGGGCAACCAAACATTATTCGGATTGTGGTTAAAGCGCAATCCGATTTTTTTAACCACTATTGATCCCGTTCAATAATGCCATTGCAATTCAACCCCGTTAAGCTTTTTGCCGGAACTGGTACAAGAGAATTAGCACTTAAGATTGCCGAGCACTACGGTAAGCCTTTAGGAGTCGTTACCTTAAACCGATTTAGCGATGGTGAGTTTCAGCCTTCTTATGATGAAACTGTTCGTGGATGTGATACTTTCATAATTCAGTCTACCAACCAGCCTTCAGATAATATAATGGAATTGTTGTTAATGATTGATGCTGCCAAAAGGGCATCAGCGCATTATATAACTGCCGTTGTTCCTTATTATGGGTTGGCTAGACAAGATAGAAAGGATAAGCCACGTGTTGCTATCGGAGCGAAATTGGTAGCAAACCTCTTAAAATCTGCGGGGATTCACAGGATCATGACCATGGATTTACATGCTGCTCAAATTCAGGGATTTTTTGATATCCCTGTTGATCACCTTGACGGTTCAGTAATATTTGTTCCTTACATTAAAAGCTTAGGATTGGAAAACCTGACTATAGCATCACCTGATATGGGTGGTTCTTACCGGGCACGTACATTTGCTAAGTTCTTCAACGCTGAGGTTGTGATTTGCGATAAACGTCGTAAAAGAGCAAACGAAATTGAGTCAATGTCCATCATAGGGGACGTGACTGATATGGATATTGTATTGATTGATGATATCTGTGACACTGCGGGCACGCTTGCGAAAGCCGCTGCACTGATCATGGAAAAAGGAGCGAGAAGTGTTAGAGCGGTTTGTACGCACCCTGTACTTTCAGGAAAGGCTTACGAAACGATAGAAAATTCGATGTTGACGGAGTTAATCGTAACCGATACGATCCCATTGAAACGTCCGAGTGATAAAATACGGGTACTCAGCACAGCCCCATTGTTTGCGAAGGCTATTGCCAATGTAAATGAGCATGGTTCGATTAGCGGACTTTTTGAAGTTTAGTATTAATAATTTATATATCGGGGCTCAGGCCTCACAACAATCAAAAAAATGAAAACAATCGCAATTAGCGGTTCTCCAAGAGAGAACGTAGGGAAACGCGATGCTAAAGAGCTTCGCTATGAAGGCAAAGTTCCTGCAGTATTGTATGGTGGGAAGGAACAAGCACATTTCGCTGTAGTTTCTACCGATTTGAAAGATGCTATCTATACTCCAGAGGCAAACTTTGTTGAGATTACTTTAGGTACTCAAAAAATCAAAGCGATCATCAAGGAATTACAGTTCCATCCATTAACAGATTTATTATTACATGTTGATTTTCTTCAACTGTTTGATGATAAGGAAATTGTTATGGAGATCCCTATTAAATTAACCGGAACTTCTCCAGGTGTAAAAATGGGTGGTAAACTAGTTCAGAAATTACGCAAACTTCGCGTTAAAGCATTACCGAAAGATATGCCACAAACTGTTGAAGCAAGTATCTCTAAAATGGAAGTTGGTAGTTTGTTCCGCGTACGTGACCTTGCCCAAGGTAACTTTGTGGTAACTAACACTCCCGAAGACACTATCGTATCTGTTGGTATGTCTAGAGCATTAAAACAAGCAGAACAAGTTGGCGGAAAGAAATAATTTCCATCAGTCTTTTGTTAAAGGCGTTGCAGCGTTATACCTGCAACGCCTTTTTGCGTTTTCTATAGTTCGCATCTGCTATATCCGCTAAACTATTATCTTTGCTTCATCATGAAATATCTAATCGTAGGTTTAGGGAACATTGGTCCTGAATATGCATACACCAGGCACAACATCGGATTTTTAATTGCTGATCAACTGGTAAAGGGTTTGGGTGGTAGTTTTTCTAATCTTCGCCTTGCCTACTATTCGGAAGTTTCCTACAAAGGGAAAAAACTTTATGTGATCAAACCAACAACCTTCATGAATTTAAGCGGAAAAGCCGTGAACTATTGGATGCAGGAATTTAAAGTACCCTTCGAAAATGTGGTTGTTCTTGTAGATGATCTGGCTCTTCCGTTGGGTAAGCTAAGACTTAAGCTTCAGGGAAGCAGCGCAGGCCATAATGGATTAAAAAGTATTGAAGCGCTTTGTGGGGGACAGGCTTATCCAAGATTACGATTTGGAATTGGAGACAACTTTCCAAAAGGCAGGCAGGCAGATTATGTGTTGTCAAACTTCGATAAAGAGGAACTACCCGAACTGCCTGGATTGATTGATAAAAGTACAGAACTGATCAAGAGCTTTGTAACCATTGGTCCAGCCAAAACGATGACTGCCTTCAATCAATAGCGGTTATAGCCGGGCTTTGCCGTCCGTGTACATCGTTAGTTTATTATGTAAGGTCTCCAAGTCGAAGGGCTTACCCACTACATCATTTGCTCCGGCTTCGATAGCCGTTTTCTTATCGTTATCCATTACTGCTGCCGAGAAGGTAATAATGGGAATACTTTCCTTTCCTGGAGCGTAGCCACCTCTAATGTGTTTTATAGCATCAAGACCATTCATGACTGGCATGAAGGTGTCCATTAAAATGATGTCGTATTGATTTAACTTTAACTTATCGATTGCTTCTTTGCCATTTTCTACTACGTCGGCATCGATTTCCCAGTCTTTTAGAATTCTAATGATCAGAAATTTATTAATTGGGTTATCTTCGGCTACAAGAACTTTCAGGTATGGCAGGGGTTCGAAATTCTTTTTATTACTCTTAATTAAGGGCTTCAATTCCTTTACAATCTGATACCAATTTTCGAAGCTAAAAGTAGTTCCAGACCCTAATTTACTCTGAACCTGCAGGGTTCCGCCTTTTAATTTAGTAAGATTTTTAACTATTGATAGTCCAAGGCCTGTGCCTCCAAAATTGATCGTCGTGTTATCATCAGCTTGTTCGAAAGTTTCAAATATTTTTTCGATATTTTCTTTAGCTATGCCAATACCAGTATCGATGACAAGAAATCTTAATTTTACGCTATTTCCCTTAAAATCTGCAGCTTCTACCCTTAAAGTGACACTCCCTTCGGAGGTAAACTTAACGGCATTACCAATCAAATTCATTAAAATTTGATTTAACCTTAAAGAATCTGCTAAGATTTGGTTAGGCAACATGGGGTCCAGTTCTGTTATCAATCTTAAGTTTTTCTCTTTCGCACGGATGCTAAGCAGATTTACGACAGAATCACATAGTCTTGGCAGATCAGTTTCAGTTCTGGTAATTTTGAACTTGCCAGCCTCAATTTTAGAAAGGTCAAGGATATCATTGATTACGCCTAAGAGAGAATCCGAAGAAATTGCCAAAAGTTTAAGCATCTCGTGTTGTTCCTCTGATAAATCTGTCTTTGCCAACAAATGGGCGATCCCAATGATACCATTTATCGGTGTCCGAAGCTCATGGCTCATACTTGCAAGGAAATTTTCTTTAATTCTTTTTCCCTGTTCGGCATGTTTCTTTGCCAAGATCAATTCCTTTTGATAAGCTTCTAATTCTTTGTTTTTCTTTTTAAGTTCACGCTGGTTTCTCACGAACTGAATAAATGAATCGACTTTTGCAGAAGTCACAAATGGGTCTAAAGGTTTATATAAGTAATCTACGGCACCAGTATTCAGCCCCTTAACAGCGTATTTCGTTTCTTTAGAAATCGCCGTTACAAAAATTATTAAGATATCTTTGGTTCTAGGGTTACTCTTTAAAATCTCTACTAATTCGAACCCATCCATTTCAGGCATCTGAACGTCGATGAGGCCTATGGCTATGTCCATTTCCCAAGAGAGTTTTAATGCTTCATTTGGGTTGGTAGTAGAAATGATATTTATATCGTCGCGTTGCAATAAAGCCTCAAGGGCAATGATGTTTTCAGGTCGGTCGTCGACTATAAGAATATTTATTTTTTCCATTCTAGTGGTAGTATCAGTTGAGGAGTTATGCAATTTTTTGATAGATATTGTTCTTCTTGTCGACTACTTTAAAACGGCCGTTTTCATTACTTCGTAATGTCTCTTTAGATCCAAGGCAAAGGAAACCGAAATTAGCTAAACTATTATAGAATAGTTCAATGACTTTCATTTGAAGCTCCGGATTAAAGTAAATTAGGACATTTCTACAGGAGATCACTTGAAATTCATTAAATACGCCATCTGAAGCAAGATTATGAACAGAGAAAAGTACATTCTTTTTCAGGGAATAGTTAATAATGGCCGCATCATACTTTGCAGTATAAAAATCAGATAGGGTATGTACCGTTCCCGTTTGGTGGAAATTCTCGGAATTTTGCTTCATTTTTTGTAGCTCGTAGATGCCTGAACGCGCATGCTCTAAAACATCACTGTTAATGTCTGTTCCGTAAAAAAACGTTCGATCGTAAAGCTTTTCTTCGGAAAACAAGATCGCATAGGAATACAACTCTTCGCCGGTGGAGCAACCGGCATTCCAAACTTTCAGGCGTTGGTAAGATCTTAGATAGGGAATCACATTTACTGCTAATGACTTGTAAAATTGTGGGTCTCTGAACATCTCAGTCACGTTCACCGTAATTTCGATCAAAAATGACTCGAAATAATCCAAATCGTTTGTTAATAATGTACGTAGATCGAAAAGGCTTAGTTTTTGCAAACCCATAATTCTCGTCACCCTTCTTTTTAACGAGGCGGCAGAATAGCTGCTAAAATCAAAATCCTGCGTATTCCTGATGAGGTCAATCAAGCTATTGAGCTGTTCGTAGGTTATTATTTCTTGGTTTAAATTGTGCATACTAACTTAGCCAAACTCTGAGCATAGATAAAAGTTTATCCATATCTACAGGTTTAGAGATATAATCGTTTGCACCAGCCTCTATACATTTTTCCCTGTCATTTTTCATTGCTTTTGCCGTAAGTGCAATGATCGGTAGCTTAGCATACTGCTTACCCTTCCTAATTTCCCGCATTGCTTCATAACCATCCATCTCAGGCATCATAATGTCCATTAGGACGATGTCAATCTGATTGTTCTCTGCCAGTCGGGTTATCGCCTCGCGACCGTTGTTTGCAATCAGAATGTTCATGTTGTAAAGCTGCAATGCACTTGATAAAGCAAAGATATTTCTCATGTCATCATCAGTAATCAAAACAGTCTTATTTTCCAAGGCCTTTTCGATACTCGATACACCTTTTTCTACAGTGTTGCTCTTGATAGATACGGCCTTTCCATCACCTTGTTTCAGTTTGTTCATAAATAAACTCACTTCATCTATCAGGCGATCGTTAGATTTGTTGCTCTTCAACACCATAGCTTCACTATGCTTCAGGATTCTGGCCATCTTTTCCTGGTCCAATTCCATCGCAGTGTTTATGATTACAGGAACATGTGTTAGTTCAGGCTGCTCTTTAATTTGATCAAGGAGATCAAAACCAGAAATATCAGGAAGGTTTAAATCTAAAATGATACAATCGAAACGTTGCTCTTTAAGCATTTGCAAAGCCTGTTCGCCAGTGTATGCCTGTTCCACTTCAACGCCTTTACTCGTTAGCTGCTCAGTCAATATCTTACTCTGAAGTTCCTGGTCCTCAATAATTAATACTTTTTTGAGGTTGTACCTTAGATGAGCGGAACTCAAGAGGCTAAAAGCTTCGTCCAGGGCATCCTTTTCGACGGGTTTCTTAAGGAAACCAATGGCTCCTTCATTCTTAGCCCGATCATCTTTTTCGTTCCCGGCAGACATCATATGAACAGGAATGTGCCTGGTACGCGGATCTGCTTTTAACTTTTTCAGAATTTGCCATCCATCCATTACGGGCAGCATTATATCTAGTACTATGGCATCTGGTAATTCTGAAATTGCCATCTCGAGACCGATATCGCCACGGGTAGCAAGCATTGGTTTAAATCCTTTTTCTATTGCGTAGTCGGTCAATAATTCAGCAAAAGTAGGGTCGTCCTCAACTATCAGTAAGCTTTGCGCTGATCCTGGCTTATTCGCTATACTATTGACTATATTATATGCAGGAGGAGGATTATGGATTTGCACCTCTACAGTTTGGGTCAGCTGTTCTTCAGGTTTGAGGTCCACGTTCCGTTCGGGAAGGTATAGCGTAAAAGTGCTACCAATATTTGGCTCGCTTTGGATTTGGATCTCGCCGCCAAGTAAATGTGCTAGTTCCTTACTGATAGATAGGCCTAACCCAGTGCCACCATATTTTCTGCTTGTTGATCCGTCTGCCTGCTGGAATGCTTCGAAAATCAGTTTCTGTTTTTCGAGAGGAATTCCTATTCCAGAGTCTTTCACCTGAATGCCAATAATCTTTTCTTTTGTTTCTTTTAGTTGGTCCGAGAAATAATTTGTTTGCGGATCGGCTAAAAGAAATTCTAAACTGATCTCGCCATGTTCAGGAGTGAACTTGAATGCATTAGATAACAGATTTTTGATAACCTGCTCGACTCGGGATTGGTCAGAAAGAATCGCCTTTGGTAAGTTACTAGCTACTAAGGCCTTGAAAATGATCTTCTTGCTTCGTGCGAGTTCTGCAAATAGGGATTCTGTATTGTGTTGTATCTCTGCAGGATCAATAGGAGCTATTTCCAGGTCAATTTTTCCTGATTCGATTTTAGAAAGGTCAAGTATGTCATTGATCAGCGTAAGTAAGTCGTTTCCGGCATTGTGTATTACGCCTGCATACTTGATTTGATCTTCTGTAAGGTTATCTGGTTTGTTTTCCTTCAATATTCTGGCCAGAATAAGGATGCTGTTTAAGGGGGTTCTTAACTCATGGCTCATGTTAGCAAGAAACTCTGATTTGTAACGGCTGGAGATCTCGAGCTCTTCTGCCTTGAGCATCATTGCTTCCCGTGATTGGTTAACAACAATATTTCGTTCTTCTAATTGCTGAGCCTTTTCTTCTAATTCTGCGTTCGTTTGTCTTAACTCCTCCTGCTGAACCATAAGCTCCTCCTCCGACGCTTGAAGCTGTTCTGATTTGTAAATCAATTCTTCGTTCGTAGTCCTTAATTCTTCTTGTTGACTCTCTAACTCCTCTGCTTGCTGTTGGGTTTCTTCAAATAAATCTCTTAGTTTAACTCTTGCCACCGCGCTATTTATAGCTACCCCAACATTATCTGAGATAGTGTTTAAAAATTGAATTGTTACTGGGCCTGGCTCTTTTAGTAGTCCGAGTTCTACTACAGCAATAGTATATTTCTCGAATATCACTGGTAAAAGCATTAATGACGTCGGGTTTGTGTTGCCTAAGCCTGAATTTACCTTGATGTAATCTTTAGGAAGTTCGTTTATCAATCGAAAGCGCTTCTCTAATGCAGTTTGCCCAACTAAACCTTCACCAGTCTTGTATCCTTTTTCTGCACCCGGAGCTTTCTTATATGCATAGCCGGCAGTTAAATCGAAGGATTTTTTGGAAGAAAGCAGGTAGATCGCTCCTACAGGCGCTCCAATATAATTGCAGATTTCCGTGATAATGTTTGTTGCGAGCTGGTCAATCTCCTGTTCTCCCTGCATCGCCTCATTTAATTTTGTTGCACCAGAAAGCAACCAGTTCTTTTGCTCATTGTCTGCCGAAATATCTGCCAATTGGATGTTGGATTCCCGAATTTGTTTTTCAGTAAGGGCTTGCTGGTCAAAGGTTTTCTTTATGTAAGAGAAAAGGAATAGAATTAAACAAAAAATGATAAACGAGCTCGTCCAGACTATCCAAGTGCTTTGAGTGCTACTTTTTAGGGTATTGGCTTTTCGTATCTTTAGCAGATTCACCTCTTCCTGAATAATTCTGTTGCTTACACCAAGCATCAACATCTTAATCCTTTGTCCGCTGCCTCCTATCACCATTTTATTAGCGCTCTCCCTACCTCCGATGGCGTTGAATCGCAGAACGGTTTGCATGTCGGCGATTTTTTGCTTCGCATAGCGCTCCAGCGTATCTATTCTTAGTAGTTGTCTAGCGTTGTCCTCCACAAGTATGCTTAATTCTACGATTGTAGGGGCGATTTTGTCCACATTTTCCGTGTAAGGGTCGAGAAAATCCTTTTTCTGTGTCAGGATAAAACCCCTCATTGAGGTCTCTGAATTGAGCATTTGTGTTTCGATCTTTTGGGTGATATTTATCACTTCAGAAGTGTGGCTTTGCCATTTTGCATCCTCAGCTAAATTTTTAACACTATAATAAGAGGTTATAGCAGATAAAAGGACAAAAAGTAATGAGAAGCCAAAGCCGGTCATTACTTGTTGTTTAAAGGATAGTTTAAACATAAATGCTATGGTTGATTTGTGCTGAAAATTTGTATGCAATTATAACGAATATTCCCGTGAAATATTTAACGGAGTCCTAGCTAAATCCCTGCAGACATTGAGAATAAGTATTCCCGATTGGAATAGTTTTATCACCCATCCAAATCAGGTTACGGTCGTACTTGTCTATCTTATTTATTGCGACTATAAATGCGCGATGTGTTCTGATAAATTTTTTAGCCGGCAGCATCTGCAGCATTTCATTGATAGGAACGCGTGTACTTAGCAGTTTTTTATTCTTAAGATTAATTCTGGTGTAATTACCCGCTGCTTCGATATATAGGATGTCGTCTATCTGCACCTTAATTTGTTCGTAGCTATCCTTAATAAAGAGAAAATCTTGTTCTTTATCACCAAATGCGTTAAGTCTTAAGTTGTAAATTTCGTTCGCTTTGTTGCAAGCCTTTAAGAAACGAGGCAATGAAAACGGCTTTAGCAGATAGTCAATAGCATCCAATTCGAAGCTTTTAACCGCATGTTCTGAATATGCTGTTGTGAAAATAACCATCGGTGGGTTGCTAAGTGCATGAAGAAAATCGATGCCATTGATGTCGGGCATCTTAATGTCAAGAAATATCAGGTCGACTTGGTGCTGCTGCAAGTAATGCATCGCGTCAAAAGCATTTGTAAATACTTCTGCTAATGTTATAGTCAATACTTTCGAAGCATGAGACCTAACAATATCAAGAGCAATGGGTTCGTCATCTACAGCAATAGCAATCATGCTTAAAACTACTCAATTTCCTTAAGGTCGATGGTCAGGTGAACAAAAAATTCTTTAGCATTTTCACGGATGATTAACTCATGGTGATTTGGATATAGCAAGATCAATCGTTGTTTTACGTTTTGTAATCCTATTCCTCCATGTGATTTTTCGGGATCACTCTCATTTGCCTTATTAATACTATTGCTGACATCAAGGTATAATTTAGCGGCTTTGGTTTGAAGGGTGATCCTAATTTGAGATGGATTATTTAGACTTATACCATGCTTAAATGCATTTTCGACAAATGGTAGTAACATCATTGGTGCGATTAAGTATTGTTCTTGAGGCTCTTCAATATCTGTTTCAATATGGATGTTCGGGCTTGTCGCAATTCTAAGTTTTTGTAAGGAAATATAGTTTTTGAGATACTCTATGTCCGTTGCCAGAAGTGTTTTATCTGCCACATTTTCTTCGAGCATGAAACGCATCATATCACCAAGTTTTTGAATGCCTTCACCTGTTCGGGCTGCACCTTCCTGCAGAGCTGTTCCATATAAAGTATTCAGCGCATTGAATAAAAAGTGTGGGTTGATCTGAGATTTCAGGAAATTCAAATTTGCGTCAGCTTTACCAAGCTCAGTTTTAAGTGATCTTATCTCTTCGACCTCTCTTTTATTTCTTGCTTTATAAATTATCCATGATAAGACGGGTACCACAACAAATTGAGCAGGCATGTTCATTAAATATAAGTAGTCAAATTTATCTCGGGCTGGGTAGAAGGTATATACCATCATTAACAACAAAAGATAGGTCACTACGGCATTTACAATGGTTCGCCCTATAAATTTAAGCCCGGTTTTGTTGGTTTTACTTAATTCCGGAAGAAGCACATGCACTGCATACAGGTAGTGAAGAATTGCTATAGGGATTAAAGTGCTAAAGACCGCGCGGATGTCTAAGTTATAATTTAGAATGACGCAAATTGCATGTTGGAATAAAAACAGGGCAAACAGCATCAGTCCTTCTTGAGCAAGAGTAAGCTTCTCTCCATCTTTTGTTGAGGTGATAAAAATAACCATCATTTTTATCGCAAGTAGTAATGCGAAGTACTCATTAATAAGTCCCGCGACCCAGCAAAGGTGAATCAGCAGACAAACCAGGATTACTCCGTTGGATGGTTTTCGTTCTTTTTGTTCTATTTCAGTGTTGACGTAAAAAAACAGCAGGGAATAGCAAAGACAAGTGATTACATAAGTAGAGAAAAGGTTAATCCAAAACCTGTTATAATAGATATGGTTGGGTATGGTAATATGCTCACTTACCGCTGCGCCGGCGCTAACAATAAAAGCGACTACCGCACATGCAGTGAATGCTATAAGTTCAATTTTCGCTACCTCTTGAAGTTTTGTCATGGTTGTTTTTCTTTGCACAATGTTACAAAGTGTTATTTTTAGAAATTTCAATAAGTGATGAACTTACTAAAAAATGTGACGAACGGTGATTTCGTCTTGTTTTTTTAGATTTGCAGTATGAAAGTATATGGCATTCCAAATTGTAACACAGTAAAAAAGTCAACTACCTGGTTAACCGGGCATGGTCTGTCTTACGAATTTCACGATTTCAAGAAAAAGGGAATAACTGTTGAAGAGCTTAATCGTTGGTGTGACTTTTTTGGTTGGGAAAATGTTTTGAATAAGAAAGGTACGACCTATAGGAAATTAACATCTGAGCAACAAGCAGCGGTATTCGACCAAGGTTCTGCAGTGGTGTTAATGGTTGCTAGTACTAGTTCCATCAAGAGGCCAGTTGTAGAAGTGGATGAGAGGCCTGTTTTAATCGGATTCAGAGAAGAAGCCTACGCCCTAGATTTTAAATAATGTTTATGCGACTGATCTTTCTTTTGTTTTTAATACTGTTACAGCCATTAATAAATATGGCTCAAGAAACGGTTTTGGGTCATGTTTATGATTCTGAGAAGAAAACATCACCATTAGAAGGAGTTGTTGTTCAGAACTTAAACAATGGGAAAGCTTTGCAAACACCGATATCCGGACAGTTTAGGATTTCGGCTAAGAAGGGCGATCTTTTAGTATTTTCTAAAAATGGATATCATACAGATACTTTGTTTTTGATAAATCTTGCAGATAAGCGAATTTTTTTGCCTGTTAGTGCCAATCAGTTGAATGAAGTAAGCATTCTCGGCGCAAGAGTTAACTTAGGTGTTTTCTATAAAGATCTTGAGGTCCAGGAATTTAAAAGATTTGAAACGGACGATTTAAGGGGGAAGAAGAACAATGATCGGGCAGGCGGTTTGAAACTTAATTTAGGATACGGGAAGTATCGCCGTGAGCAGATTAAGAAAGCGTTGTTGGAACAGCGGGAGGGATTTGACGAAGAGATCAATTCAAACTTTAACAACATCGTCATTTCCAATTTGATTAAGCTCAAAGACGAGGAGTTAAAGGCTTTTATATATCTATATAGGCCTTCGGCTTTGCGGGTTTCGTCGGAACGGCCTTTTAATTACAGTAGTTACATTATTAAAGCCTATAGTACCTGGCTTAAGCTGCCCTTTAAGCAACGCAAATTACCAGCCATGCCTAAATTGTAAGATCTTTTTGGTCTTTACTTGCTATTATTGGCGTTACATTTGCCTTGGCATATAATGTTATTTATACATTTAATTCAAATTTTGCATTACTATGAATATTATTGAAAAATCTATTGTGTCTTCGCTATTTTTTGTAGCGATAGGAGGATCTGTGTTTGCACAGAATGCGAGTCCTACCTCGAATTATGATCCCCACGAAGCATTTAATCCGCTATTCTACACTCAGAATGGGAATGAATTCCGTTCAGCAAGTGGATATCCCGGACCAAAGTATTGGCAAAACAAGGCTGATTATGTGATTGCAGCAGAACTAAATGACGTTACGAATACCGTTTCGGGATCTGTGACGATAACCTATAAAAACAATAGCGCTGATAAGTTGCCGTATTTATGGCTACAATTAGACCAGAACCTTTTTGCGGAAGGCTCAAGAGGAAATGCATTGATCACTGGAAACAGTCGCTATGGCAACCGTGGCGAAAAGCTACAGGGAGGTTATAAGATTGAGGGGCTTGATGTTTCTAATAAGGCCAAGACAGTAAAGTTTAGTTCGCTAACTGAAGATACCAGAATGCAGATTAGATTGGACCAGCCCTTGGGTGCAGGGGAGGTAATTACAATAAAAATGAATTTCTCTTTCGTGATTCCAATCAACGGATCAGACCGTATGGGGCACCTCGCCACCAAAAATGGGGAAATTTTCACTATCGCACAATGGTTTCCAAGAATGTCTGTATATGATGATGTTTTGGGTTGGAATACTTTGCCTTATTGGGGTGCTGGCGAGTTTTATTGCGAGTATGGTGATGTAGATTTCGCTATCACGGCTCCCGCAAGCCATATTGTGATGGGATCTGGAGAACTATTGAATCCTCAAGAAGTATTTACAACCGAGCAGTTGAAACGTTGGAATGCAGCAAAAAATAGTGATCAAACAGTAACTGTCAGATCAGAAGCAGAGGTATTAGACCCGGCTTCAAGACCATTAAAAGAAAAACTAACCTGGAAATTCAGGATTAAAAATACCAGAGATGTAGCCTGGGCATCATCGAAGGCATTTGTGCTTGACGCTTCCCGTATTAATCTTCCTAGTGGAAAGAAAGCCTTGGCTGTATCTGCACAACCTGTGGAGAGTAATGGTAAAGATGGATATGGAAGGGGTGCGGAGTACGTTAAAACGTCAATAGAGCATTATTCAACGAAATGGTTTGAATACCCTTATCCGATGGCAGTAAATATCGCCAGTAACGTTGGTGGAATGGAGTACCCCGGAATCGTGTTTTGCGGTTGGAAAGCAAAGAATGAAAGCTCGTGGGGCGTGATAGATCATGAGTTCGGGCATACCTGGTTTCCAATGATCGTTGGGAGTAACGAGCGTAAATTTGGCTGGATGGATGAAGGATTCAATACTTTTATAAATGGTATTTCTTCCCAGGCATTCAATAATGGAGAGTACAAACAAGGGCGGACAGATATGCGTAGTGCAGCTTTAATTTATCAAAAGCCTGAAGCCGAATACATCATGTTGAGTCCAGATGCAATGAGAGAAGCGAATATTGGACGTAACCTATATAGCAAGCCTGGACAGGGTCTGGATTTTTTGAGAAACCAGGTGCTTGGTGCTGATCGTTTTGACTATGCTTTTAGGAAATATATTGAAGAGTGGTCTTTTAAGCATCCTACACCTGTTGATTTTTTTAGATCAATGGAGAATGGTGCTGGCGAGGATTTGTCATGGTTCTGGAAAGGATGGTTCCTAGAAAACTGGAAAATGGATCAGGCGATTACATCTGTTACCCCTAGCAAAGGTGCTAATACCAGTCCAGGTTACGATATTGAGGTAAGCAACTTAGAAAAGATGCCAATGCCCATTATTTTGGAGATTAAAACCAAAAGTGGTAAAACAGATATTGTAAAGCTGGGAGTGGATGTTTGGATGAGGAACAAAAGTTGGGTTGTAAGGTATCCAACTGCCGAAGAAGTAGTATCGGTGAAGCTGGATCCTGAAAAAGTGTTGCCAGATGTGAACCCTGCTAACGATAGCTGGCCAGCTAACTAATTATTTAAAAAAGCTATTTTTTAGCTTTTCAGCGTCTAACACGGGGACTGGTGTATCTAAACGGATAGACCAGCCCTTCGTTTTTAAAAGCGGAATATCCACTTTTGAGACAGAGAGGTCTTTACCTTTAATGCTTTGGTGGTAGATGAGTGGGCTTAAGGGCTCCACATCCCCTTTTGTGTTGAACAAAATCTCTAGTCTGAACTTAGGCCAAAGTTGGATGTCGCTCATATTGGCAACGTAAATCTTGGTGCTACTATGTGGCTTTACGATGCCGGAATATTCACCATTAAAAGCACCATTCCTCTCTGTTGTTAAGCTTGCCAGAAGGGTGAATGAGCTTTCGTTAACCAGGTGAAAATGTGCGACAGATGAAATGTGCTGATCGCTGATCAACCCGAGTGAAACACCTTCTTTGACAAAAACCTCTGGGGCAATGTTTACTGGCGTGCTGGTAGCAAGGGGACCGTTCTTTGAGATCTCTCCATGTATCAAAGTTACCTTTGACGCCATTACTGGAATCTCAAAGTCATTGGCATCGGTAACCCCGATAGTTTCTTTATCTATGATGCGTGTGATGTAGCCTTCCAGGTTTTCATCCACAAAGCGAACAAAGTCTCCGATTTTTAAATGCATGTCGTTTTGTATTTAAGATTCAAATTTACGAAAAATGCGAGCCGAACTGCGTTTAAGTTTTTATTTTTGCAGCATGGCGGCAGATGAACAAAAAAATAATCCACTACATGGCAAAACTTTAGAGTTCATTTTAAAACAGTTGGTCTGGAAATATGGCTGGGAGGAAATGGGTGCCTTGGTGAAGATAGATTGTTTCAACAACAACCCGACAATGAATTCAAGTTTAAAGTTTCTTAGGAAGACAGACTGGGCCAGGAAAAAAGTGGAGAAATTGTACCTGAATACTTTCCATTAAGAATCCACAATAAATTTATGTTAACAGCTTGATTTATAAAATGTATTGTCTTACCTTTGCAGTCCCTTATTGAGGGGTAAAGTTTTTAAACATAAATAGAAAAACAAAAAAGAACAATGCCAACCATTCAGCAATTAGTTAGAAAAGGTAGAGTAGCACTGGAGTTCAAGAGTAAGTCTCCGGCGTTGGACAGTTGTCCACAGCGAAGAGGTGTATGTACACGTGTATATACTACTACCCCTAAAAAACCAAACTCAGCAATGCGTAAAGTTGCCCGTGTACGTTTAACCAATGGAAAAGAGGTGAATGCCTATATTCCTGG
>JACMPF010000094.1 GCA_014377665.1 Pedobacter sp.
AAATCGCGGGTTGCACTCAGTAAGTCGCTATCTTGCAAGTACAGTTTTTCCAACAACGCCAATTCCTCGCCAGATAGTTTTTGCTTAACAGTTCGTGTCGTGGCAATTGTAACCGCTTTCACTTCTCGTGTAACGCCCTTTGAAGAGTAACGTAATATCTCGCCACGTAGCAGCTTTATCTTCTTTTTAATGGTATTATTTGAGTTCCCCACAGCATCCCCGCCCATCCTGCGTATGAACCTGTCAAACCACTTATTATCAATATCCTCAATTGGTATAGTTAAATCCGGGATCTGCTTTCTAATGGCTGCAATCTTGTCGTAATATCCTGACTTAAACTCTTTCTCTAACCTAACCAACTCGAGCCCAAATGCATCACCTAAAGTTATTACATTACCTCGATTACCTAGCGCTTCACTTACCGTAACCTTACCTGCTTTTAGGTCAAATATCGCCTGTTCAGCTTTAGCAAATTCAGACGCAATCATATTATTTAATCGTGCTGCATCTTTTACCCTACCGCGCAATCGTAAGTTCTTTGCATCCCACTCTTTTAATTTACACCGGGTCAATACTCGCTTAGTGACCTTACCATCTATAATATACTGTAATATAACAGGATGCGCACCATCAGTGTAGGTTTTATGCGTATATAAGTGGAGCCGAATGCTTGCTTTCATGGTGTAAATGGTTTTTTTGAGGTCGGGGGCGGTTTGGTGTAAATAAGTGTAAATAATATAGATTAATGCAGGTGAATATGTTTGTGTAATATAGGCTTTAAAAGTAAAAAGGAGGGCGCTTTTTTAGTTGCGTTCCTCCTTATTATTTACGTCCGTGGAGCCGAAGGGGTTCGAACCCTTGTCCAGTTGTGTGGCAAATTATGCCTTCTACATGTTTATTTTCCAATTGATTTTCGGGATCTGGCGGGCTGGAAACCGACCTTACCGTTCACCTTAGGTGCTTTATCTCGCATCTGTACCACACCTTACAAATGCCAGCGTCGTTATTTCGATGCCCCGGATTCTAGCCTAACATCGCGGCAGCCAGAGGGACAAAAGCAAACTAATTCTAAATTAGGCTGCTAAGGCGTAGTTATTTTCGCCAATCAAAGTGTGAACGTTCTCTTTTAAGTGCTCTCCGTACAACGCACTACATGCTAACATACGTACCTCCACCCTGTCAAATCCAAAACGGCCCCGTATTGTTGTTAAGTACAAAAGTACTAAAATTATGCCATAGTTCTACCAGGGTATTGCTGAAGCGCTAGGTCAAGACAATCCATCGCTTTGTTAAGGTCCTCAGTATTTAATACATAAGCCATCCTGACTTCAGTTTTTCCTGAGCCAGTAGTGGAATAAAAACCTGTCGCCGGTGCCATCATTACGGTTTCGCCATTGTTATCGAAGCTTTCAAGCATCCATTGACAGAATTTATCTGAGTCGTCAATAGGGAATTTGGCTACAACATAGAACGCACCACCCGGGTTCGGACAAAAAACGCCTTCAATATTGTTTAACCTTTTAACTAGTGTATCTCTGCGTAACGTATATTCTTTATTAACCTCATCAAAATAGCTATCCGGTGTATCTACAGCAGCAGTTCCTGCGATTTGCTCCACCATACCAGGGCTTAACCTTGCTTGTGCGAACTTTAAGCCGGATTGAATAACTTCCTTGTTTTTGGTTATTAAGCAGCCTAAGCGGGCTCCACATGCACTATAGCGCTTGGATACGGTATCCATAATCACAACGTTTTCCGCAAGTCCATCAAGATGCATTGGCGAAATAAACTCTTTACCATCGTAACAGAATTCTCTGTAAGCTTCATCAGAAAATAGAAAAAGGTCATATTTGAGACAAAGGTCTTTCAGTGCCTCCAGCTCTTCTCTAGAGTATAAATAACCGGTCGGATTATTAGGATTACATATAATGATTGCTTTTGTCTTCCCAGTGATGAGTTTCTCAAATTCTGCAATAGCAGGAAGTGCAAAACCATTCTCTATATAGGAAAGGATTGGCTTAACGACCACATTACTCATACAGGCAAAGCCATTATAGTTTGCGTAGAAAGGTTCAGGAATAATGATTTCATCTCCTTCGTTAACACAGGTTTGCATAGCAATAGTAATTGCTTCAGAGCCCCCAATAGTTACAAGAATATCGGCAGGAGTGATTCCGTAGCCTAACTTATTATAATACTCAGCAAGTTTAGTACGGTAGCTCAATGTTCCTTCAGATGGAGTATATGCCCACACATCAAAATCAATGTTTTTGATAGCATTTAGCATTCCTTCTGGAGTCGCAATATCCGGCTGACCAATATTTAGGTGGTAAACTTTCTTCCCTTCTTGTTTTGCCTTGTCGGCATAGGGTGTTAATTTTCGGATTGGTGATGCAGGCATCAGTACCCCTTTTTCTGAAATCTTAGGCATGGGTACAAAAATAAAAAACCCCGTTGATTAACGAGGTTTTTTATCAAAATATGTTTAAGCTATTAATTGGCAGACGCTGTAGCATCGCCTGGAGCAACCGTCTGACCTTTAATGTAAAGGTATTTGGTACTGATCTTAGCATTTGAAGTTATTGTTATTGGTTTAGTAAAAGGCATTGCAGTAGGAGTTGGTGTGTAGGTAACTTTGATTACACCTGTTTGTCCTTTTTTGATTGGCGTTTTTGGCCACTCAGGAACAGTACATCCGCAGCTTGCAGCAACATTGGTAATGATCAATGGCTTTTCGCCTATGTTAGTAAACTTAAACTCAACTGAAACTGGTTTTGTTGTTGGTATTTTACCGAAATCATAAGTCTCCTTATCGAATTTAAAATCCGGTGCATCAGACTGTTCAGCAGGGGTAGTAGTTTGAGCTTTTCCAACAACTCCGATGCCTAAAACAAAGGCGAATAATATGATTAACTTTTTCATTTTGATGGGGTTTTAAAACAAATTTAATGTTTTATATAACATTACAAAAAGTATTCCAATATATAAATTCGATTTTACCTTAAAGTCATACTTTAGATTTTGTGTATCTTTGTGATATAACCGATTTGCTTATGATGCCAGATAGTAAATTTACAACCAACCCAATCGACGCTTCGGAACTGAGTTTTAATGACTTCAAAACGATTGTAATCAACGACTATAAAATCGCCTATGAAAGTAGACAGGCGAGCTTATTAGGCCGAAGGGAAGTGCTGACAGGGAAGGCTAAATTTGGTATTTTCGGCGATGGGAAAGAAGTTCCGCAAATTGCAATGGCCAAAGCTTTTAAAAATGGAGATTGGCGCGCAGGTTATTATCGAGATCAGACTTTTGCGTTTGCCGCTGGAATTTGTACCATGAAGGAATTCTTCGCGCAATTATACGCTCATCCAGATCTCGAAGTCGAACCTGCATCGGGAGGGAGACAGATGAACTGTCATTTTGCCACACGATCCTTGAATGAAGACGGAAGCTGGAAGGATCTTACCCAAATGAAGAATTCATCGTCAGACATTTCCCCAACGGGTGGTCAGATGGCTCGTTTGGTTGGTTTGGCTTACGCCTCAAAATTGTATAGAGAGAATAGACAACTCGATTACCTTACTGATTTTTCAGTTTCCGGAAATGAGGTTGCTTTCGGAACAATAGGAAACGCTTCCACTTCTGAAGGGGTGTTTTTCGAGGCGATCAATGCTGCGGGAGTGTTACAGATTCCAATGGCGATTTCTATTTGGGATGATGGTTACGGGATATCTGTTCCAGCGAAGTATCAAACCACTAAGGAAGACATATCTGAAGTTTTAAAAGGTTTTCAAAGAGAAGATGGTGTTCCAGGTGTAGAAATTTATAAAGTAAGGGCATGGGATTATCCAGCACTTTGTGAATTATATGAAACTGCAATAGCGGTTTGTCGCACTGAGCATACTCCAGTCATGATTCATGTTACTGAAGTAACACAACCTCTCGGACATTCTACTTCAGGCTCTCATGAGCGCTACAAAGAAAAGGCGCGTTTAGAGTGGGAGAAAGAATATGATTGTATTGTGCAGATGCGCAAATGGATGATTGAATCTGCAATTGCAACTGATGAGCAGATCGTTGAACTAGAAGAAACAGCAAAAACATTTGTTCGCGAAACTCAACGTGAAGCCTGGAATGAATTCTTGGCAGCGATTAAAATAGAAAAAGATCAGGCAGTTGAATTGATAAAGGGCGTTGTTAATGGTAATCCAGTAATACATAAAATTGCTTCACAACTTTCTTCAACTCCTGATGCTTTGCGAAAAGAAGTAATTTCGACCGTACGTAAAGTATTGAGGTTAACCGCTTCTACAGATTCTCCAGAAAGATCTGCACTGCTTGACTGGTATAATTTACAGGACGAAATCAACGAGGATCGCTATCATACTAAACTCTTTACGGACGGTGAAGAAAGCCCTTTACTGGTGCCACACGTTGATGCTGAATATTCAGAGTCCAGTAAGATGGTTGATGGTCGGGAGATCCTGAATGCTTGCTTTGATGCTAATTTTGCGAGGGATATGCGTTTAGTCGCTTTCGGAGAGGATCTAGGTGCTATAGGCGATGTAAATCAAGGATTTGCCGGTTTGCAATCTAAGTATGGTGAATTAAGAATTTCAGATACAGGAATTAGAGAAATGACCATCATAGGTCAGGGTATCGGTCTTGCTTTGCGTGGGCTGAAACCCATTGCAGAGATTCAGTACATGGATTATTTGTTATACGCTTTAAATGTGATGAGTGATGATCTCGCTAGTCTATCTTACCGAACAAAGGCAGGACAGAAGGCTCCGGTGATTATTAGAACACGTGGGCACCGTTTAGAGGGCGTATGGCACTCTGGGTCGCCAATATCTATGATTCTGGGTTCGTTGAAAGGAATCCACCTCTGTGTTCCAAGAAATATGACACAAGCTGCAGGCATGTACAATACGTTATTCAGGGCAGATGAACCAGCTTTAATGGTGGAGTGCTTAAATGGCTATAGATTAAAAGAAAAGCTTCCTGAAAACGTTGGAGAATATACTGTGCCACTAGGGAAAGCCGATTTGATAAAAGAAGGTTCAGATATTACTGTGGTGTCTTATGGCGCAACGCTGCGGATTGTAGAAGAAGCCGCTGTAGAACTATTAACCTTTGGAATCTCCGTAGAGATCATTGATCCTCAAACGCTAATGCCATTTGATATTGATCATTTGTGTGCAAAATCATTACAGAAAACTAATAAATTGCTTGTAGTAGATGAAGATGTTCCTGGAGGCGGTGCAGCCTACATTATGCAACATATCCTGGAAGAACAGAACGGATATTATCATCTTGATGGGCAGCCTAGAACGCTTACTGCTAAAGCACACCGTACTCCATATGGTTCTGATGGCGATTACTTCAGCAAACCTTCTGTGGATGATGTAATTGAGGCGGTTTACAAAATGATGCATGATAATAACGCATCAAAGTTCCCCGCCATATTTTAGA
>JACMPF010000095.1 GCA_014377665.1 Pedobacter sp.
CTTCAGGTGATCCATTACAGTTTACAGATACCAAGCCTTATGTAGATCGCCTATTAGAAAGTCAGGCAAAAACTGGGCTAAAGGACGCTATAAGAGCTGGTCACGGTAAAATGAACGGTGAAGATCTTGTGATTGCCTGTATGGATTTCAACTTCATCGGCGGTTCTATGGGTTCTGTAGTGGGTGAGAAAATTGCACGATCAATTGACTATTCTATAAAACATAAAATACCCTTCCTGATGATTTCAAAATCAGGTGGTGCGAGGATGATGGAAGCTGCATTTTCACTTATGCAAATGGCTAAAACTTCAGCTAAGCTCGCACTTTTAAGTCAGGCTAAAATCCCATATATATCTTTATTGACAGATCCAACAACTGGTGGCGTAACTGCTTCTTATGCTATGTTGGGCGATATTAACGTTGCTGAACCAAATGCGTTGATCGGTTTCGCTGGTCCGAGGGTAATCAAAGAAACCATCAAAAAAGATTTACCTAAAGGTTTTCAAACTGCTGAATTCGTGTTAGAACACGGGTTTCTGGATTTTATTGTTGATCGCAGAGTGATGAAAGCAAAGCTTGCTTCATTCTTGAAGATTGTAAAGAATTAATTTCTAGGGCACTAATGGGTATGGTAGCTTAGCTTTAAGTTGGCTTAAGCTCAGCGCTTCTACCCTACCGCTATCATCATTCGGAAACAGCAGGCAATAGAGAATTGTGCCTGATGGAGGATCAACGATTATCTTGTAACAGTAATCAGGTTTTATAATAGTATGTCCTTCTTTTAAAAGTTGGTTCGTATATATAGCACCGGCAATTACAAAGATTGGTTTTGACTGTGATAGTTTCCTGACTTTCGTTTCCCATGTTTTCCAAATACCCCTATTGAGTTTCACTGTTTGTGGAACGCAGTTGTAATAACAGAAGGTTTCTTTATCGAGGTCGCAATTGTATGCGAAATCTTCCGCGTTGGCCAGATGTCCTTTATCGTAACCAGTTCCGGAGTAATCATCGTCTTCCGCAGTATTTACTCCACATTTCTTGAATGAATATTTTGCACGATTGCAATCTCCACCACCTTTTGAGAGTGTGTAAGTAACGTATAATGGGTTTTTGACTTGGTACGAATAGTATGATTTGTAAGCAGTCATTTGAATGAGGGTGTCTACTTTCTGCGCTTTAAGCGTTAGAGTGTTGAGGCTGATTATTAAAAGCAGTAGGAGTTTGTTCATTTAACTGAGGTTGTAGTGGGAATTATGGGGTTAAAAAAGCCCCTTCCAATTATTGAAAGGGGCTTTGGGTTCTATCCGAGGTCCCGAAATAATTCAGGATGACGAACATTGTAATTCGTTCCTTATTTCTCCGTAGATAATGAATATGGGAAATCGGCTTCTTTTGATCCTCTGGTTTTGTTTGGTGTGGCAGTCATATCAAAATCAAGCACTGCTCCCTTTAATAGATTAGAATGGCTCAACCAGCTGTTGCTTTGCACTGCACCATTGTACTTCAACGTGTTAACATATCTGTTTGCATCGCTGTTCTTTGGCGCATTTATTACGATCTGTTTACCATTCTCCAGATTGATGGTCACCTTTTTGAACAGTGGTGCACCAAGCACGTATTGATCTGTTGCAGGTGTTACCGGATAGAATCCTAAAGCCGAGAATACATACCATGCAGATGTTTGTCCGTTGTCCTCATCTCCGCAATAACCATCAGGCGTAGCTTTATACATTCTATTCATAGTTTCTCTAACCCAATATTGAGTTTTCCAAGGGGCACCACCATAGTTGTATAAATAGATCATGTGCTGAATTGGCTGATTACCATGCGCATACTGACCCATGTTAGCGATTTGCATCTCACGGATTTCGTGGATCACACCACCATAATAGCTGTCATCAAATATTGGAGGCAATGAGAATACAGAATCCAACTTCTGAACAAACTTGTCTTTACCACCCATTAACTTAGATAGACCATCAATATCCTGGAATACTGACCAAGAGTAATGCCAGCTGTTACCTTCAGTAAATGCATCTCCCCATTTGAATGGGTTAAATGGAGTCTGGAACTTACCATCTTCGTTCTTACCACGCATTAAGCCACTAGCTGGATCAAATAGTTTCTTATAGTTCATTGCACGATCTTTGAAGATTTGAATCTCCGAAGCGGGCTTACCTAAAGCCTTACCAAGTTGGTAGATAGCAAAATCATCATAAGAATATTCTAATGTCCTTGCAGCATTCTCGTTAATTTTAACGTTGTAAGGCACGTAACCCAATTTGTTGTAATATTTAACACCTGTACGACCAGTACCTTCAGGTCCTTCATTGTCAGCACCGTTTTTAACTGCTGCCCACAATGTATTGATGTCGTAACCACGCATACCTTTAATATACGCATCTGAAACAACAGAAGCCGAGTTGTTACCAACCATGATGTTGGAATAACCAGGACTAGACCATTCTGGCAAGAAACCACCTTCTTTGTAATCGTTAGCCAAACCTTCCTGCATCTCTTTGTTGATTGATGGATACATCAGGTTTAAGAGGGGATATAAGGCTCTGAAGGTATCCCAAAATCCGGTACCAGCAAACATATACCCAGGCAAAGTTTTTCCATTGTATGGACTCCAATGCATAATTTTGTTGTTTGCATCTAGTTCATATAATTTATTAGGGAAAAATAATGTTCGGTAGAAACTAGAATAAAATGTACGGGTTTGGTCTACTGTACCACCTTCCACACTAACTCTACTCAGCGTTTTATTCCAGATTGCCTTTGCTTTGGTTTTTGTAGCGTCGAAGCTATCGTTAGCAAGTTCACGCTTTAAGGAAATATCCGCCTGTTCGATGCTAATGAATGAAGAAGCAACTTTCATATTAACCTGCTCACCTTTGGTAGTTTTAAAACCAACAATGGCACCAGAATGATCTGCTTTGACTTCCAGTTCGCCCTTCAAAAGCTCTGAACCTTTCCAGCCATCGGCTGAAATGAATGGCTTATCGAAATAGATAACGAAGTAGTTCTTAAAGTTGTCAGGAACTTTGTGCGCGTGTTTAGTGCTGTAGCCCACTATCTTGCGCTCTCCCGGGATAATCTTGATATATGAGCCTTTATCAAAAGCATCAATAACTACAAAAGAAGAATCAGCTTTAGGGAAAGTGAAACGGAATTGTGCAGCTCTTTCAGTCGGTGTGATCTCAGTTGTAACGTCAGCGTCAGCGAGATATACACTATAATAATATGGTTTTACTATTTCTGCTTTGTGAGAGTACCAACTCGCTCTTTCATCTTGAACAAATCTTTTCTTACCTGTTACGGGCATTATAGAAAATTGTCCATAATCATTCATCCAGGGAGAAGGTTGGTGGGTTTGTTTGAAACCCCTGATTTTGTCCGCATCGTAAGTATATGCCCAGCCATCACCCATTTTACCGGTTTGTGGGGTCCAGAAATTCATACCCCATGGTACGGCGATCGATGGATATGTATTTCCATTAGAAAGTGATGGTTTGCTTAACGTTCCCATCAGTGGATTGATCCACTCCTCAGGATCGCTAATTTTACCTACTGTCTGTGCGGAGAGACTGAAGGATGCTACAAGTGCGGCAGCGGTTAAAAGTTTTTTAATCATATTATTTGAATTCATCTTGTTTATTACAATACAGGGTTTGTCGATAAGCTGTCCAAAGAAGTTCACGATGCTTATTAATCGCAAATAAAAACATTAAAATGTATATAACTCAATATGCTAAGTAAAAATATGCCAACAATATAAGGTTTTTTCACACAGGGTATATAAAACAAAAAAGCACAGTCATGATGTATGACTGTGCTGTTAAATATTGTAGTGTTTTCTAGAACTCTCTGCCTGGTGTAGTACCTGGTTCATGGCTCGATCCTAAAGACGTACTTTTACGCTTAGGCGTACCAGAAAAAGATGTTTTTTCTGTTTTTCTTACTGTTGAAGTCTCCCCAGTAGACTCTTCATGGGTATCACCTTCTGTCTGATCGATATCAGTTCTAGCGGTACTTTTGTTTTTTTCTTCGTTATCCTGAATATTCATAATTCAAAGTTTAGGTTATAAATAGATTGTATACTTACAACAACCTCAGGCAAACTATTGTTTGAAAAACTAGGCAGTGACATTTTGCTCAACAATTTGTTTCACCTTTTCAACAACGAAATCAATCTCCTCTTTTGTGTTGTATTTACTAAAAGAAAACCTAATAGATGGACGATTTGGATCTGCCCCTATTCCAGTCAGAACGTGCGATCCAATATTCGATCCGGAAGAGCAAGCACTACCTCCTGATGCGGAAATTCCATAGATATCAAGGTTGAAAAGTAACATGTCTGACATATCCATTGCAGGAAAAGATACATTTAATACGGTATACAAACTTTTATCAGCATCTGTTTCGCCATTGAAATACAAGTCAGGGATTTCCTTATTGAGCTTATCTTTCATATAATCTTTCAGTCCCTGAATGTGTGACTGGTGACTATCCATTTGTGCGTATGCGATTTCAAGAGCCTTTGCTAACCCAACGATACCATAAACATTTTCGGTTCCGCCACGCATGTTACGCTCCTGAGCACCACCAATAATCATTGGACTAATCTTTATGTTGTGATTTACGTAGAGAAAACCTACGCCTTTGGGGCCATGTAGTTTATGGGCAGCGCAAACAATAAAGTGTGCCTTTAACTTTCTAACATTGTGTTTGTAGTGTCCTACGGTCTGCACGGTATCGCAATGAAATATTGCATTGTATTTCTCGCAGATATCACCGACCCGCTCAATATCAGTTAATGTTCCTAGCTCATTATTCGCCTCCATCAGTGATACGAAAGAACGCACATTGTTTTGAAGAAGCTCTTCTAAATGATCATAGTTAACATTTCCCTTCCCATCAACCTCAACGAAGCTTAATTTATCTATCACGCCGTCCTTAAGCATCATATTTAAGGTGTGCTCAACAGCATGGTGTTCAATTTTAGAGGTAATGGCATGTTTAATACCGAAAGCAGCTATCCCACAACGAATCGCTGTATTGTCAGCCTCTGTACCACCTGAGGTAAAGAAAATTTCTGCCGGGGATGCATTTAGTGTAGACGAAACAGCTTTTCTAGCTCGTTCAATAAGCGTGCGTACTTCCCTACCCTGAGCGTGAATAGAGGAAGGATTTCCATAATAAGTATTCATAACGTCTACCATCTCTGCAATCACAGTCGCATCAATTGGTGTTGTCGCAGCGTTATCCAAATATATTCTGTTCATCTTAGCTCAGTTTTAAAAATTCTTTGATGTCTGAAATGATTTTAGCAGCTAAACCTTCAGCTACAGTTTCACTTTCTGCTTCACTATATATCCGGATTATTGGCTCCGTATTTGACCGTCTCAAATGAACCCATTCTTTCTCAAACTCTATTTTTAAGCCGTCAATAGTACTGGTTGGCTGATGTTTGTATTTCTCTTGTACCTTTAGCAACAAAGCGTCTATATCCATTTCAGGAGTAAGGGTGATCTTGTTTTTTGAGATGTAATATTCAGGATAGCTTTTACGCAATAGCGAAATCTGTTTACCAAAATTAGCGAGATGAGTCAAAAAGAGTGCAATGCCAACGAGTGCATCACGACCGTAATGAAGTTCTGGATAGATGATGCCACCATTACCTTCACCACCAATGATGGCATTGGTTTCTTTCATTTTATTGACCACGTTTACTTCCCCAACTGCAGCGGCATTGTAATTGCCTCCAGCCTTTTCAGTAACATCTCTCAAGGCTCTGGTCGACGATAAATTGGAAACAGAGTTCCCCGGTGTGTTGCGCAGGATATAATCTGCAACAGCAACCAGCGTATATTCTTCGCCGAACATGGAACCATCTTCACAAACAAAGCATAACCTATCCACATCAGGATCAACTACAATTCCAAGATCTGCATTCTTGTTTTGTACAACTTTAGCAATCTCCGTCAGATTTTCAGGAAGTGGCTCTGGATTATGTGGGAATTGTCCGTTAGGCTCACAATAAAGCTCATATACTGTTTCAACGCCTAATGCCTTTAATAAAGCAGGTACAAAAATACCTCCTGTAGAATTTACGCAGTCAATGACAATTCTAAACTTAGCAGCCTTAATAGCTTCTATATTCACTAATGGCAAGTTCAGGATTACATCAATATGTTTCTGTAAGTACGTATCATTGAAGGTCACTTTACCAAGCTTATCTACTTCTGCGAAATCAAAATCAGCTTTCTCAGCAAGTTCAAGAATTTCTCTACCCTCGGCATCACTTATAAACTCTCCATCTTGATTGAGTAATTTTAAAGCGTTCCATTGTTTTGGGTTATGACTTGCAGTCAAGATAATACCACCACCAGCCTGCTCCATGGGAACAGCGATCTCAACTGTTGGAGTGGTCGATAAGCCAAGATTTACAACTTCTATTCCAAGACCCTGCAAGGTTCCAGTCACCAAATTATTAACCATGTCCCCAGAAATCCGGGCGTCACGACCTAAAACGATCTTTCTATTATTTGTCTTACTTATTACCCAGAAACCGTAAGCAGCTGTGAATTTTACAATGTCGATTGGGGTAAGACTATTTCCGGCAATGCCGCCAATAGTTCCCCTTATGCCGGAGATAGATTTAATTAAAGTCAATGTATTCAGTTTTTTCAAAATTAGCAAAAAAAGAGCAAACCTGAGGATTATAACATATAGGGGCACATAATCCTGTCAAATGCATTACAAATACTATATTTGTCCTTTCTTAAAAATTCTAACAAAGGGCTCCATGCAGCGTAAGTGGTTTCAATACTGGTTCAACTCTCCGTTTTATCACATACTTTATAGTCAGCGAAACGATGAAGAAGCAGAATACCTTATAGATAACCTATCCGCATTCTTAAAACCGGCAGCAAATTCCAAAATTCTTGATATCGCCTGCGGCCGGGGAAGACACTCCATTTATCTCAATAAGAAAGGTTATGATGTTACAGGAATAGACCTTTCTGAGCAAAGCATCAAGTACGCACAACAATTTGAGCAAAAGAACCTTCACTTTTTCGTTCACGATATGCGCAAACTGGCATTCATCAATTACTTTGATATAGCACTCAATCTTTTTACTAGTTTTGGCTATTTTGAGACTGAAAAAGACCACGTGAATGCCCTTAAGTCTTTTAGAAAAGGGATAAAGACAGACGGAACTTTGGTTATTGATTATTTCAACACCCAGAAGATTATTAAAAATCTTACTAATCAGGAGATAAAGACAATAGAAGGCATTGAATTTCATCTTCATAAGTTTGTATCTGACGGTAAAATAATTAAACACATCAACTTTGAACATAAGGATAAAGCACACGCTTTTGAAGAGAGAGTTCAAGCATTTACCCTGGAAGATTTTCAAAGGATGTTTGAAAAAAGCGGGTTGCAAATTCAGCATATCTTTGGAAGCTATGGATTGGATGCTTTTGATGAAACTAAATCGGACCGTTTAATCTTAGTTTGCAATAAGGCATGATAGAAAGCTTGCAGCATTTTGATGTGGATCTGTTTTTGATGATCCATAGGGGACTTTCCAATCCTTTTTTTGATTGGTTACTTCCGCTGATGCGCAACAAGTACTTTTGGGCTCCATTATATCTTTTTATCATCATCTTCTGCGTTAAGGAATATAAAAGAAAGGGCTGGTTGATGATTGGGATGCTGCTCCTTACCTTCGCGATAGGTGATTTAACGGCATCCAGATTAATAAAATATAGCGTAGGTAGGATTAGGCCCTGTAACGAGATCACACTGACAAATGAAATCATACATCGTGTTCCCTGCGGAAGCGGTTATAGCTTTCCATCTGCACATGCAACCAATCATTTTGCGATAGCAGTGTTTCTTATTTTTCTTTTTTATGACAGATGGAAACCAATTTTACCTTTAGCTTTAGCCTGGGCATTTATAATATCTTTTTCTCAGATTTATGTTGGTGTTCATTATCCTATCGATGTGTTCGGCGGCGCTATTTTGGGAATATTAATAGGTCTTTTTACTTCTAAATTACACCAAAAGTTACAAAACAAAATATAATGGAGATCTGGAAACTACTCGTTCTTTTTCTATGTGCTTTTTTTGGCGGTACCGCTATATTTTTAGTGAAAAGCGATAAGTCCCAATTGTTGAAACTCATACTGTCGTTTAGCGGTGCCTATTTATTTGCAATAACAGTTCTGCATTTAATTCCGGATGCATATCATGGCGGCGACGGGGAAAACATCGGCATCTTTATATTGATCGGTTTTCTGCTACAGGTTTTCCTCGAGCAGTTCTCCGAAGGTGTGGAACACGGACATATTCATAAACATGATCATACTCAGGTGTTTCCATGGGGAATAATGATTAGTTTGTGTTTACACGCATTTTTAGAGGGAATGCCTTTGGCGAAAGACCAACACAATGCGTTAATCTATGGTATCGCGCTACACCACATCCCTGCTGCATTTGCATTAGCAAGCATCTTGATGCAGAATCACTTCAAAAAAACTAAAATTGTTATGTTCATATCCGTATTTGCGCTTATGGCTCCTCTTGGGTTTTATGTAAGCAATGGGATTAGTAATGGTAGCATTGGTGGTGTTGAAAATTACTTTAATAGAATTATGGGTATTGTGATCGGTATTTTCTTGCATATATCAACTACCATTCTATTCGAATCGAGTGTAGATCACAAAGTGAGTAAAAGGAAAATGTTTGCGGTTCTATTGGGTATTTCCATCGCGTTGATCGGGTACTTTACATCAGGGGATACGCATACACACTAATCGTTTAGCTTTTGCAGGCGCTTGATGACTTTTCATCGTTTATCTTGATCCTTATTGTCCTCGGGTTTTTCGGGCAGTACCTTGCCATAGTCCCATGGACAGTGCTTACATTTGTTTTTACAGCAATAACCGCGTTTTATGTGATATGCTTCGGTAAAAACTATAAATCCCTCTTGGTTAAGATAAAAGTCCATGCCCTCGATCATCAGTTGAGTGATTTTACATTTAGGCGGTTCTGAAAATGAGACTTTAGCGACTGCCCATTCCCATGATTAGTCCACACTTCTATAGGCTCAATATGCTCAATAGTGGTTAGAATAGCATTCCAGTCGGCGTGATCAGAAACAAGCAGCTGAATTTCATTACCTTTTTGGAGGTGCTTCCAGCCTGTGGCAAATACCCGTACCACATTTATTGCTTTGAAATAACTGCTGTAAACCATTGGCGGCACCAGGTATACCATGTTGGTCAAATTTGCCTTCATCACCTTTCTATCGTAAACCTCATACTCACCCAGTTCGATTCCCATTTGCTCATAAATTTTAAGAAAAGGCATCATACTGAAATGTACAAGAATTCGTTTTTCAGGGCAGTATCTTGTCATTAAGTTAATAAGTCGCTGGCTCTTACCCAATACGTAAGCACCAAGCATAATATTATTTTGAGTTGAGTTAAGTTTTAGTATCTCGTCTTCAGCATCCGGATGTTGAGTATTTGGATCTGCAAAAGTTGTCTCAGTGATTAGCACATCAGCTTTAACGAACTCGATTGGCTCACAGGTAGCGTCAGGCTGCAATTTATAATCACCGGTATAAAGGTATTTTATTCCCTGATATTCCATGAGTACCATTGCAGAACCCAAAATATGCCCTGCAGGTATAAAAGTGACGCTTATACCATTAACACTAAAAGTTTTATGATGTGCATGTAGATAAAACATCCCTGCAGCGTTCTTTCTATACCTATGCTTCATAAACAACGAGGTCGCTTCTGTGCAATAAACATTGAGATGCCCTCCTATCGCATGGTCGCCATGGGCGTGTGAGATGATTGCGTCTTGGGTGGGTACTTTCGGGTCAAGGTAAAAATTTCCATACCTGCAGAATAGACCAGTTTTGTCTATAATAATGAAATCTTCTAAAATCATTGATAATTAGTTTTTGAGGAAATGCTCGTGCAAGTTTATTACTTGAGTAATCACAGATTGTGACTCATTATTGTAGAGAATAAAATTGGCAAGTTTCGCCTTTTTTTCATCTGAAAATTGCTTGTCCATCCTTGATGTTACTAGATCCGCAGTTACGGAATCTCGAGCCATAACCCGCTCTAATTTTAGTTCGTGTGGCGCAATCACAAGAATACTTTGGTCACACATTTTGTAAGATTCACTTTCAAACAACAGCGCAGCTTCTTTAAGTAGGTAGGGTGCACTATTGTCTACAGTTCCAATCCAACTCTCAAAAGCTCTAAACACGGCTGGATGTACCAATTCGTTTAGTTTGGCTAGTTCCTCTGGTTTGGTAAAAACGATGTTTGCTATATGTTTATTATTAAGACTGCCGTCTGGGTAATAACTCAAATGACCAAAAGCTTTTTTTACGCCAGCAATAAGCAATGGGTCGATCACCATGATTCTTTTTGCCACAGTATCTGCATAGAATACAGGAACTCCCAATGTTTCAAATATCTTGCAGATTGTAGTTTTACCACTCCCGATGCCCCCAGTTATACCTATTTTCAGCATTACTTTTCAATTATAAAATCAAGCTTATCAGGAACAATGCTTACCAGTTTACAGAAATGTGGAAATCTGCTTAAGCTTACACGAAGCTTATTGTGGTTAAATATCTTCCATTCATTGAGGTCGACAACCGCGTCTATATATGTTTCATTTGTTTGCTGATATTTTGAAAGCGCAATCAAGAAAGTAATTTTAACTTTTTTTGGATAGGGCTTAACGTTGTAGTACTCTTTATTATTGATAATTTTTACGGGTATTTCCATAGTCTTCTCTGTAAATTCATCTACAGGAATAGTCACCTCTGCACTACTTGGAAATATACTCACATTTTTCATCTTGTTTTGAGCAACTGAAACACGGGTTACGCTTGTTGCCTGAACATTTTTTAGCTTAAGGGTATCAGTTGGCCAAACATTTATCTTTTCAAGTTTATCTTGGGGTCCAGAAAGCGTAATGTATTCTGGAATTATTTCTATATCGCCCGAGATGCCGTATTGTTTAACAAAACTAATGTTTGACATCAATTTTACGGGCACACGTTTAACGGTCCTCAATGTAAAATCAAAGTATAATGTGTCAGGACTTACTGATATTATTTTTTGTGAAGTCTCCAATTGACGGTTGACGTTAGCGAGTTGTTCAGCGAACAATACGTAGTTTCTTGTATTTAGTTTCTCAAGGTTGATTGATATGGATTGCGGTTTTACTCTTAACCTTGCGAATAATAATTGCCAGCCCGTACCTTCAACCTGGAGATCCACCGTATCGGATTGCAGAGGGTGAAAGGCCTTCTTTTGTGGGAAATTTTTATAGTACAAGACCGTCTTAGACGTATATACATACTTCTTATTTAAGGCCATAAATAACCAGGCCCCTATCGCTAATAATAGACAGGTAATCAATACCAGAAATCGCTTTCGCTCTATTTTTGTAAGTCGTATAAGAGGCATGGTTGTAAAGTAATCAAAAATAGTAATAAAAAAAGCCGCCCAAATATCGGAACGGCTCTAAATATTCAAAAAAGCTTAGGCCTTTACTGTGTCAATTTTTGGCGCTGAAGCTTTTGTAGCATCTAAGGAAATTGAGGATTTATCAAAACGAATTTTTGTGCCACTTTCAACTTCTATTAGAAAAGTTAAGTCATTTAACTCTACAATTTTACCATGAATTCCGGCCGTAGTAACTATTTTATCGCCCTTTTTAAGGTCTGCTACAAGCTTTTTATGCTCCTTAGATTTTTTAACTTGAGGCCTGATCATGAAGAAGTAAAAAACTACCATGATTAGTACCATAGGAACTAATGTACTTAGCATATTACTGCCCCCGGCTTGCAAAATTATTGTTGATATCATATACATTTTTAGTTAATTATTCTTTGATAGTACCTAAAAGTTGAACAGCGACTGGGCTATTAACAGCATTTGAGCTTACTGTAACTTGCTTTCTTAATGGTCCTGCAGGTTTACCAGCGCTATTAAATACCACTTTCAATATTCCTTCTGCTCCAGGAAGAATTGGCTCTTTAGGGATTTCAGGCACGGTACAACCGCAAGTCGCTAATGCATCCTTAATGATCAATGGCTCTTTACCAGTATTTTTAAATTTGAAGTTATAAGTCACGATTTCGCCTTTTTTAATTTCGCCGAAGTTGTAGATATCATTTGTAAAAAGGATCTCAGCAGTGCTTGCCTTAACAGCTGTTATGGCTGCAGGAGCAGTACTATTACTATCTACTAAAGTCTTTTCAGTAGTTTTGGCACTTGGCTGGCATGATGCAAAAGATAATGCTACAAATGCCAATAACAGGTTTTTCTTCATATTTATTCTTCTATAAGTCCGCGACCTAATTTTTTAATACTATTATTTCTTTTAAGATCTCCCATAATCTTATCTAAGATACCGTTAATAAAGGAATTACTTTTCGGTGTACTGTAATCTTTTGAAAGATCAAGATACTCATTGATAGTTACCTTAACAGGGATAGATGGGAAGTTTAGCAACTCACAGATTGCCATTTTCATTAGGATAGTATCCATCAAAGCAATCCTTTCAGATTCCCAATTCTTAGTTCTATCAGCGATGTAAACCTGGTATTCCTTATCATTCTTTAGCGTGTAGATAAAAAGATCTTCAACAAACTTGCTATCCTCTTCCCAGTCCTGACTGATGGGTGTGAGCTTATTTACAAATGGATCTTCGGAGGTAAAATTCTTAATGCTCTTGGCGACCATGCCCTGCATAACTTCTTTATCTACCGACCAGTTTATGAATTTATCTTCAAAAGCTTGAATGATATTGTGACTTTTTAAAATAACTTTTCTAAATACAAACTTGATAATGCTTTTAGATTCTTCGAGGCTATTGGTTTCGTCTGAAAGATAAGCAAGATACTCTGGACTAGTCTTTAAGGTATTGAATATAGCTTTTACGAACTCAGGGTCCGACATCCAATTAATCTTATATTTATTAACAGCAGCGATGAAGTCTGGGTTTTTCTTTAGAACTACAGCGAATTTATTATTCAGTAGTTTAAGGTTAGGGTTTAAATCTTCTGCAGTTGGAAGATGTTTACCGGCACGCTCCGCAGCGTCGATACCAGTGTATTCTGTAACCTCCACCAAAAGGGAAAGCATCCAGATGTACATTTCATATACATTGTCTATGCTTTGCATTAACGCCTTCTTGGCAGAAGTAACGTCCCTTTTGTCGGTCATGTGCCATGCAAAGATGTTTTGCAAAGCTTTAATTCTTAAGTGCCTTCTGTTTAACATGAATGTAAGAACGATTGGTAAATTACCTGTTTATTTAAAATGATGACTTTATTTTCTTAATGTCTATTATTCTTTGCTCTGCAATGCGGTTAGCTGCCAATACCGTAGGAATATTTTCCTTTTTGGACATCTTTATCACATCTCGTGTTGCATTATATATGTTTTCAGTAAGCTGTATAGTGCGTTTTTTGCTGTACCCAGTGAGCTCTGAATAGCTACTGATTAGACCGCCTGCATTAATCAGATAGTCTGGCGCAAACAAAATTCCTTTATCGAGTAAGAGTTGCCCATGAGCCTTTTCATTGGCAAGCTGATTATTAGCTGAACCTGCAATAATTGCAAAATTCATTTTGCCAATAGTTTGATCATTTAAAGTAGCTCCTAAGGCGCATGGAGCATAGATGTCTGCATTGAGCGCAAAGATCTTGTCTGCAGCAATTGGCTTAGCCTTATAGGTGCGTGCTACATGCTGCAAGCGCTCTTCATTTATGTCGCTAATATATACCTCAACGTTTTCAGCTCTCAACAGTTCAACAAGGTGCTCGCCAACATTTCCAATTCCTTGAACAACGACAGATCTGCCTGCCAGCATATCTGTACCAAAAACTTCCTTTACACAAGCCTTTATACCTAAAAAAACGCCTTTTGCAGTTGTGGGTGCCGGATCGCCTGCACCGCCCAATGACTCTGGAACCCCGGTAACATGTGTAGTTTCCATACGGATGTATTCCATGTCCTTCGTATTGGTACCTACGTCTCCAGCAGTAATAAATTCTCCGTTTAGATTCTTGATGAAGCGACCGTAACTTCTCATCATCGCTTCTGATTTTTCTTTTCTGGAATCGCCGATGATCACCGCATTTCCTCCGCCCAGATTAAGTCCGGTGATTGCGGCTTTATAGGTCATGGCCCTTGATAATCTCAAAACGTCTTCGAGGGCCTCCGCTTCTGTTGAGTAGCTCCACATGCGGGTACCGCCTAAAGCAGGTCCCAATGTAGTGTCATGAATAGCGATAATAGCTCTTAATCCAGTATCAGGGTCATTACAATAAACCACTTTTTTATGCCCTGAGGCACTAATTTGATCTAAAACAGAATTGACACTAGAACTATTATCAGACATATGATGATTGTTATCAGCTATTGCGCAAAACTACTCAAAAAAACATTATTTACATTGCATAAACTGAAGTCTTTAAAAATTTAATGTTTCAATTGGTTAACTTTACCTGCTCATGAAGCACCTGAAAATATTAAACAAATACTTCTACAAATATAAGTGGTGGTTGATACCCGGGGTCTTCTTCGTAGTCATCTCTAATATTTTCGGTGTAATACCCGCCCAGGTAATCGGTCATGCTTTCAATCTAATCACTGAAAATATCCTTATATATAGTCTGTTCGAAGGATTTGAACGTCGTGAGGTAATATACGATATCTTCAGCTACAGCCTACTATATTTCGGTGCACTGGTATTAGTCCTTTATCTTCTCAGAGGTCTATTCCTCTTTTTTATGCGACAAACAATAATTCTTATGTCACGCCATATTGAATACGACATGAAGAATGAAATCTATGGGCATTACCAGAAATTGAGTCTTGGTTTCTATAGACGAAATAATACCGGAGATTTAATGAATAGGGCCACTGAGGATGTCAATAGAGTGAGGATGTATGTGGGCCCTGCGATCATGTACGCGATAAACACCGCCGTTTTATTCTTATTGGTAATTTACGCAATGTTCTCGGTAAACGTTACCCTTGCCATATTTTGTTTAATGCCTTTGCCGGTTCTTGTGGTAATCATTTATTATGTGAACACCATGATCAACCATAAGAGTGAGCAAATCCAAGAGCAGTTGTCCAAATTATCGAGCTTTGTTCAGGAGCGTTTTTCCGGTATCCGAGTGATAAAATCCTATGTAAGAGAAGGGCATACAAAAACTGTCTTCGCCGCTGAAAGCGAAGGGTACAAAAAGAATGCGATGAATCTAGTTAAGGTACAAGCCCTTTTCTACCCTACCATGTTGTTACTTGTAGGCCTGAGTACGATTCTCACTATATATGTCGGTGGCCGACAAGTTATGAATGGATCCATCACGTCAGGAAACATAGCAGAATTTATAGTCTACGTAAATCAGCTGACCTTCCCTGTTTCTATGTTAGGTTGGGTTACTACTTTGATTCAACGTGCTTCAGCATCTCAAAAAAGGATCAATGAGTTTTTAGAACTTAAACCTGATATTGTTTCCTCAAATAATGATCCCTTGGAAGTACAGGGAAATATTCAGTTTAAAAATGTTAGTTTCAGGTATCCAGATACGGGCATCCAGGCCTTGAAAAATATCAGTTTTACTATCGAAGCTGGACAATTCGTGGCGGTTATAGGTCGCACAGGTTCTGGAAAGTCAACATTAGCAAACCTCATCATGCGTATGTATGATGTGGATAGCGGGAATATTTTGATCGACAATAAACCCATCAAAGACATAAATCTTCAAAACTACAGATCTCAAGTTGGTTTTGTTCCTCAGGAAGTATTTCTTTTTTCTGATACAATTAAAAACAATATCTCTTTCGGACTTGACCAAGTGACGGACGCCGAGGTGGAAAATGCTGCCAGAAATGCGGCAGTATATGGGAATATTGTAGATTTTGACCTCAAATTTGAGACTATGTTAGGTGAACGTGGAATTACACTTTCAGGTGGACAAAAACAGCGTGTATCTATTGCCCGTGCTTTAATTAAAGAACCAGGCATATTAATATTTGATGACTGTCTTTCTGCTGTAGATACCAGGACAGAGGAGGAGATATTGAAAAATTTGGGCAAAGTGATGAATGGAAAGACCAGCATTTTGATTGCCCATAGGATTTCCACAATAAAAAACGCAGATAAAATTCTGGTTCTTGATAACGGATTTGTAATAGAACAAGGAACCCATGATGAATTGTTATCATTTGCGGGTTCCTATGCAGAAATGTACCAAAATCAGCTGCTGGAGGAAGAAAACCATTCTATGTGATTTCTATTTTGAACTTTAATAATTATTGCTTTATATTTACCAGAACCAAAAACCAAGAGCTAAAGCAACCATGGGAGAATTTGACAACAAAGAGAGAGAAGAGGTTTTTTCAAAGAAAGTAAGGGCAGGCAAGAGAACTTATTTTTTCGATGTTAAAGCGACAAGATCAGGAGACTATTACTTAACTTTAACAGAGAGTAAGAAAAGGTTAGAAGATGGTGTTTTTGTAAAACACAAAATCTTTCTCTACAAAGAGGACTTTGAGAAGTTTGCAGAAGGGTTGAATGAAACTGTTGACTACATTAAAAACCATCAGGAAGTTGTTGAAAAACGCTATGAATACTCAGATAGTCATGAAGTTGTAGCAAGAGTACAAAACGATGATTTTAGCTTTTAACAGCGCCTTTTAACACTGAAAATAATATTAAAGCCCTATCGAAAGATCGGGCTTTTTAGTAAACAGCTATTTTGTGGGTTCGCAGAAGGTATGCGGCTATTTTAGAGTTACCTGATAACTTGAAACTAATAGCCTTTGAAGATTTCTTAGGCATATGACAGTCAATGCAATTCTTTTTCAGCACTATACCTGAAGAAAGTGTTCTATCAGAATGCTTTACGGTTTGGTGGCAGCTTATGCATTTATCTGAATAACCTGCTAAGCCTTCATTTTTATTGCCATGAATAGTATGGCAAGTATTACAATCCAAGGTTTTGCTTTGAATGAAGCACTGACTGCCAGCTAACGATTGCATTTGCTGACCATGAACGTCCGGATCTACAGCAGTCTGCGAGTCCTTACCTAAAAATTCGTCCAGGTCATCTCCTGCTTTAAAGACAAAAGTTGACCGCAGGGCTTTTCTATCACTGCCAGAATGGCAAACTGCACAGGCATCGGTTTTTTGCTTCCTGGTAAATGACTTAGATAATGAGATGTATTTTGCGCCTTTCTGTTCAGGGTGCTTAAGTTGAAACTCGGCATGTTTAGCGGCCGGCCCGTGGCATCGCTCACAGTCGATACCATAAGAAATCGAGCCCCTAATTAATTCCTTAGAAGTTACAAGACTTTCAGTTTTTGTAATCTTATTTTCAGCAAAGGAGGCATGACACTCCAAGCATCTAACATCAATCTCCCTTGAAAAATAAAGTTGCTTATCCCTGTAACCCGGACTGTTGGCCCATGTTTTTAATCTACTGAAGTAAGTTAATTGTAATTGATTAAGTCTATTCCCCTGCCAGGTGGCAAATGTTATAGCATCCTTTCCTGAGCCGAATGCGACATCAAATCTCCTTGATAGTTGCTCTTTGTTATCAACATATGCTACCTGATAGGCCCCGCTATCCCGACGCTCGACAGCAATTTTTAAATGATCGTCAAAAGAAAATTGATTTGAAATGGCACTGTTTGCCTGCAAAAGATCATGCCCTTTTATTACAGAAGAAGTTTTTTGATGTGGGTTATTTTGATAGTCGTCATAAATATTTCCATGGCATTGTATACAAGTAGTCATTCCTGCCTTTGTGCTATCTGTAGCCACCAGTTCATACCCTTTGTCTGCCTCAGCATCCATGCATTGGGAAAAAAGAACAATCAACAGCCCGATTGAACTAAAAACGACTATCAGGCGCCTAAAACCAACCATTCGTTTACTCGATCATTCTGTAATAACGCACATAATCTACCACCATCTTTTGCGGAAATATTGTGTCGTCAATACCTTTTGCCCCTCCCCAGTCGCCACCAACTGCTAGATTTAACAATAAATGAAAACGTTTATCAAATGGCCATTCTTTATAGGTTTTGTGTTCGTTGCCAAACTCAAAGATTTTTTCATTATCGTAGTAACCCTTTATTGACTCCGGTGTCCAATCCAACCTGTAAATATGAAAGCTAGTACTTGAACCACTAATGATTTTGGTGGATGTTTTTTGAGTATTAATTTTGAAATAATAGGCTTCAGAATGTGTGCTGAAATGTACATTATCCTGATCATAGCCAACATGCTCCATAATGTCAATTTCACCAGATTTAGGCCATGCTCCATAATTCCAGTCGGTAGGAAGCATCCAGATTGCCGGCCAGGTTCCCCTACCAGATGGTAGCTTGGCTTTGACTTCTATCCTTCCATATAAAACATCAAGCTTATTTTTGGTGACTAATCTTGTGGAAGAATATGCCATGCTTCCACTACTTTCCTTTTTTGCAGTAATGGTAAGAAAGCCATTAGCGACACTAACATTTTCGAGACTCTTTGTATAATTCTGCTTTTCATTATTACCCCAACCACTTCCACCAAGATCATACCCCCATTTATCTTTGTCGGGAAGTCCTTTGTAATTGAACTCTTCAACCCAAGCTGGCTTGGATTCAAATGACCACTCTTTTTGCTTAACCGAAGTTTTGTTTACTGTATCAGATCCAACAGACCAAAATAGTAACACGGGAGTTATGAAAATTGACAACATGAATACAATGTAGAAATTTTATAGGAAACTTCCGTCACCTCTTCTTCTTACATCTCCACCATTACGTCCTTTCGCTCCAGACCATTTTTGAAGTCTCATGCTTAGTCTAACTAAAAAATAGCGACTTAAAGCATTAGACTTAGTATCGACATAGCCACCATCTGAATTCTGATCTCGACTTATAAAATTGTTTTGATTCAGAACGTCAAACACTTGCAGACTAACCTTACCTCTTCGTTCGAAGAATTCCTTCTCAAGGTTCATATTAATGATAAAAGGGTTACGGCTAATATTTGAGTTTATTCCGGAAACATAGTTCTTGCTAGCGTCATAACCAAAGATATATGATTGAAGAAAATAAATTCTCCCTTCCAAATTCAACGCTAAAGTATTGATTTCATTTCCTCTCAACTCAGCAAGAGAATTTACTGATGTTTCATGTCGATAAGAAACAGTAGGAACGACCTCAAACCATTCTGTAGGGTTTATCCTTGGACCAAATCTCTCATAGAAAGTTTTAACTGTATTTATATTGAGATCTCCCCGGAGCATGGAAATACGGTGATCATAGTTTGCATTACCGCGAAAAGTAAGGTTGTATTTTCTATTGCTTAGCTGCTTACTGATGGAGTAATCTCCATTGATGCGGTAAACTCCATTAACGTTGACAAATCTTGTCTCCGTAATCAATGGTCTACTCTGACCTTGGGCTGGAGTGACGGCAAAATCGGGTATTAATACATTATTTCTGATTACCGCGTTGTCTGTGAAGTTTGCATTTATTCTGACACTATAATTAAGTTTCGAATTTGCGATGTAGTTATTATAATCGGTCCTGAGAGAGTGCGTAAAAGTTGCAAGTAGATCGGGGTTACCCACAACCGGGTTGTTTGGGTTGGATACATCCCGAACCGGCTGAATTTGATCAAACGTTGGTTCGTTTGCATTGCCATTGTAATTAAAAGAGATGCGATGTTGTCTAGACCATAAATACTCAAACCTGGCAATAGGAATTACATTAAAACTTTTTCTGTCAATAGTAGTTCCTAAACTTAGTTTCGTGCCAGAAAGCTGCGCTGGGATTCCGGTTATACCCGCCGAGAAACGAACTTTTGACATATTTGACATGCCATATCGGAAGTTTAGAGCCACACGGCCCTGGGTAAAAGAGTATTTAAAAATATTACTTAAGGAGTCGATGGTTGAGGATAGTCCTGTTGGAGTTATATTACGTGTTGTAGCGCTATTGTCATAACCGTTGTAATTCAGCTGAGCGTTAAACTCCAGCTGTGTATTCAGCGACAATGGTTCCACGTATGTTGCACTTCCCCGGTAATTATCACGCAAGTTCTTCCTGACAATCAACCTATTTGTATACTGATTTCCAGTATTATTGCCTGACAAATCCAAATAATCAGTGTTTTGTATCTGACTTTGCTCTGCACTATAGTCATTGGTATTTATTTCTGCCTGTACTGAGAAGTTCCTCCTTCTATTTGCCTTAAAAGAATGTTGAAAGAAAACTGAACCACCAAGTTCAGGATTGGTGTTTTTATTATTGTTGTCAGTAGTTCTATTCTGGTTTAGTGGCTGGAAACTACTCCTCTGTAAACTACTGGAGTTACTAAGACTTGATGTAGAGTTATACTGAAACGAGGGAACTACGCGCAGAAAATTTAATGAATCAAGTGGAACTTCTAATTCTAATCTCAGCTGATGATTTCTTGCATCATTGTTGCCGTTCCTGTCACTAGTCGTAAAAACATCATAGGTACTTGTTCCTATCCGCGCAAAGGAAAGTGATTCAGTCTCACTTAATGAATTTACGTTATTTCCACCGATTCTATAGTTGAAATTATATTCTATCTTTTTCCCTATTTTATCTCTCACACTTACAGAACCACTCCCGGCTGCTGTAGTTCCTCCGGTTGCAGAGCCTCCTCCGTTGCCACCTGCTACCCCATTTACTGTATTCCTGAAATCTCCCCGTAAACCGATAGTTTGGTTTTGATTAATCCTATTTGCAAATAAGTCACCCTCATAACGGTCATTATTGCCAGCAGCTCCGCTAAGGTTTAACTGATTACCAACAGATTTGTCGACTCTCGTGGTAATGTTTAATATCCGCTCTGGATCTCCATCTTTTATCCCAGTACGAGCGGCTTGATCACCGTAATCGTCAACCATTTGAATTTTATCAACTATCTCTGCAGGGAGGTTTTTTATCGCATTTGCTAAATCCCCCCCGATAAATTCCTTGCCGTTTAGTTTCGCTTTTGTGACCGCCTGTCCCTGATGGATTAGCGAACCATCGGTACCAACTTCCATTCCTTCCATTTTTTTCAAGAGCTCGTCAACTGTTGCATTCTTTCGTACTACATAATCACTCGCCTTGTATTCTACTGTATCAGTTTTATATGTGATAGAAGGTGTGCCATTAATTACAACTGTATTAAGCGTATTGCTCTCATCCTTTAAGAAAATAGGATCCATTACGATCCTTGGGATCATATCATTTTGCTTGAAACGCATCGGTTTAGAACTGGTATATCCGATGCTGGTAATCAGAATAGTATAAGTTGCAGATTTAACGTTTTTGAAAATGAAGATACCATCGTTATTGGTACTCGTTTTTAAGGTGTCTTTATCGGAAGTTAATGTAACTGTAGCGCCAATTACACCGAGGTCAGTGCTGTCTTTTACAATTCCGCTAATTTCCCGTATTGGGAGTGCGGGGGCTGGAGTAGCAGATTTAGGCGGGTTTTGAGCAAAAAGATTAGGAGTGCAAAATACCAAAATCACCAGTACTATGCCTGATCTTATTATACTTAAGAAGTAATTCATTTGTGTGTGATATATTGATTATGTGTGGTTGCTATGGACTACTTTTTGGTCAAGGTATATTTTCCCCAAAAATCTGTAGGACTGATCAATGCCTGGAAATCAATCCCGCTACCTCTTAGTCCACCACCGCCACCTCTTGGTCCACCGCCGCCACCGCCGCCGCCGAATCCACCACCACCACCACCGCCACCGCGGTTAAAGTCCATTCCGGGAAGCTGTAAGCCATTTAACTTTACATTATATGCAAACTCTTTGGCATTATCTATAGTAAGACCCAATTCTTCCAATGGAATAGCTGCTTCGTAGAAAAAGACATTTTCTTTATCAATGCTTGCCGAAGCCTTGATACCCATATCATTGTAAATCGACACCAAAGTATCTGTTGTTTTTTTAAATCCTTTTATTTTGATCTCCTTAACCTGAGCAAGTTGTGTTTTTTGCATAGCAGCCATCGCAGAATCACGCTGCTTTGAAGTCAATTGAACACCACCAGGGCCCATCCCTCCAAATGCCGGTCGCCCTGGAGCACCACCACCTCCTTGTCCCCCACGTCTAAATTGCGCACGATTTATCAAGGGGTAAGTCAGCGTTATGCTTTCTTTATCTTTCTTTTTCCCGTCAGGATTTACAGAAAAGGTGATTCCCCCTGCCATGATTTTCGTATTATTTCCCACATCAGTAGACTTCACTACCAAATACAAATTTTTATCATCATTGCTGATCAAATAAAAAATATTTGTGGCCTTATTTTGGGCGAACGTGGCGTTCGCCCATTCACTGTTTCTTCCATCAGCCTTTGTAAGCTGTGGAGCATAGATACCTACTTCCTGTAATTCAGTGACTTTTTGAGCCTGAGCAGAAAGTATAGCTCCTGTTAAGAGTAGGCCGATGAATGGAACTATTAAAAGATTTGATTTCATAATGTGGATAAAATAGCTTTCGCTTAGTTTAATTTTATGACTCTGTACCATGAGTTAGGTTTAATTCACTAACCAATTTTTCATGCGTTTAAACTGATGCGAATTAAATGCAAACTTTAGTGTTTAGATGAAGTCATCTATTTTTTTGTTGCAACGTAAAAATAAATATCAAGATGGTAAATAGTGCCTGAAGTATGAATAAGGACGTTATTTTGCCTGAACTTAAAGCGTCAGTATTAAAACAAACCATTTCCAGACGTTTATTTAAAGTGAATTACAGGCAGGTGGTATTGCCCAGTGCTGCGTTTAAAGTAAGAAAAGTATTTAAATTGTTACAATTAAACCATTTCATCACAAGCTTTAATCTCTACTTCAGAAATCAGAATGGCATTATCTTGCTCCGAAACATTGGTAGTCAGCATTATGCCTTGATGATTGTGAACTCTGTCTTCAATCGAACCCATAGTTTCATTATCTATAGCCTTGTTCATAATTCTAACTGGCTCATCCAGACCCTCGGTTTTAATTTCAAGATCGTAAATCCCTGTCATCCTAGTTTTACAAATAACGAGACTTGCCTTTGTGTCGCATATAATATCTTTTAATCCTGCAAACGCATTTAGTACCTGTTCAGTATAAGTTGCTTTGAAGTTCAATACAATTGTAAAGGGTCCCGAAGCATTTTCTTCAAGTCCTGATAAAAATATTTCTTTTACATCTGACAACGCAGACTCAATAATCAACCTGTCCATATAAAACATTTTAGATTTCATAATTAAAAGGCTTAAGTAGGTCGATTGTTTGAAAAAACTGATAATATCTCGTTAGTTCTGAGAATTAATTTTGTACTCATTTGGCTTCACAGTACAAACCTCCTGATGTTAGCTTAACATCAGTAAATTAAATATGATAAAATCAGTCGTTCAAATCAGCTTTATAGGTATATTGTTACTGCTATTCCTCGCAGGTTGCAAAAAAATGAAACCCTCCAAAACAACACCTGTAAAAGAAACAGAAGAGGAAAAGCCCATAGTCGTAGTACCACCCAAAAAAAAGAATATGTTGCCGGTCAGATTTACAACCACTGATTTGACTGTAGATCTTATTTACATGGAGAATACTGCATTGATTACAGAAATAAAGTTTTCGGGCGGAATACGTTACCTGATGACCTATGCAGACAAAGTTCTTAAGAAACTCCAAAAATATAAGGACAATGTGCACGTTCAGTCTGTAGATTACCTAATTACAGACGGACGGATCACTAGGGTCACAAGATTAGAGGTCCGCGAAAAAGTTACGACGCCAGCCGAAAAATATTACCTGGAATATAATGCATCATTCCAGATAAACAATATCAAAACCTATGCTGCGAACAATTCTCTGCTTTCAGACAATACACTAGAATATAAAGTAGACGGCAACCTGCTCAGTTCAGCGATAGCGACTGGCAGTTTAATTAGCAGTTATACCTATAGTTACGATATCAGAAACGGTATATTCCAATCCGTTTTATTTTGTCAGCTTTTAAAGATGGAGATAAATGAGGTGTTTTTTACTCCCGGCACCAACAACATTCTTAACCTTTTCAACTCAAGATCACAAAAAGAAAACGTTGATTACGAGTACACATACACAACCGATGACTTCCCAACTGAAATTAAAATTAGACAAAAAGGTCTACTTCAGACATATAAAGTTACCTACACTGAACTAAAATAAAACAACCTACTTAGAACTTAGCAGTTTTTCTGCCTTAAATAAATTATCTGCTGTCTGCAAGATCTTTGCTTTCAATTTTGGATTGTAACCTGGATTATCTGATAAGAACTTACGAACAATATCCGCTGCTTCCTTGCTCTGGTAATTTCCAAGAGTTGACTGCAGCCAGTTTTGCGGAAAGAAAATATCTCCTGTGGCTTGTATCTCTGAAAGCAGATTTAAACTTTCTGGAAGGTATTTAATGGAGGACGATTGTCTTAGTGGATGGTGTAAATAATACAACGCAGAAGCAACGTAAGCTTCCTTTTCCCTATTAATTTTTAACGCTAGGCTTTTAAAAAAGCGATCTCTCATTGCTTCGTCCGATGATAGCGCGGGCATTATAAATTCAAATCTTTTCCTCCTATCAGGATTGGTAGTTCTTTCTAACTGTCGGGAAAGAATCAGGGAGTCTTTATCATTGCGGAGGGCTAAGGAGTAAGCTATAGATGTATAATCATCTTCAGTCAGTTTTATGCCTGCAACGGATGTTGAGTTCAACCATATTCTATAGATTCTGTCTCTAGCTTCCATCGAACTAAATACGTCTTGGTAGGCTTTGAATAATAGCTTTTTAATATTTATGGCGAATTGCTGATCCATAGCAGTAAAAAGCGAATTTTCTAGTGACGCACTAAGTGCAGTACGCTCTTCGGCATTTAAAAATTCCCAGTAAATACTGCTAATATAGTTGCTGAGCAATTTCACATTAAGCTCTTCTTTCTCCACCGCCAAATCAGCAACAAAAAGTTTCAAAGCTGATACTGGCTTCACAGTCCTTCCAACAAGCATGTTCTCGTAGGTTGAAATATAAGCCGTGGCGCGGTTTAAAGGCTTCTCCATTTTATTTATATGTTTCAACATGGACTGGTCTGTGGGCCATACACCATAACCTTGACCAGAGCTATTGAACAAAACAAAAGTTGGGACGTCAAGACCGACTGCCTGTGGAACGGTGACAGAGGATGCATTTAGATTCACAGTAATTTCTTTACTACTGCCAGGATAAAAAAATTGAACCTCAAATAACTGAGGCCACAATCTGTCCTTTCCATATTCCACCTTTTGTAAAACCGTCAGCTTAGTGATTTTATTATTAATTGTTTCTAGTTTGTATTCAATCAATGGTCTCCCTGGTTCATTGACCCAAACTTTGTTCCACTTTTGTAGATCTTCCGTTGTATATTCATCAAGAATGCCGATTAGGTCGGGCCAGGATGCATTTCTGTTTCGGAACCTATTAAGATAAACACGGACTCCTTCCTGAAACTTGTCCCTGCCCATTAATCTTTCCAATTGCCGCATCATTATAGGAGCCTTATGATAAATAATATTACCGTAAAGTGTACCTGCATCCTTTAAATTATCCAATTCCTGTCTGATGGGATTCGCTCCTCTTGTACGGTCTACGCTATAAGCTGCTGAAAAATGATCAACAAGAAATTTCAAGTCAAACATATCTTTTCCGGTCAAAGCTTCAGTACTCTTATCTGCCATAAAATTGGCAAAAACCTCTTTCATCCAAACGTCTGTGAACCAATTCATTGTCACCATATCACCAAACCACATGTGTGCCGTTTCGTGTGAAATCACATTGCTCCTTGAATTAAACTGATCCTTTGTTGCACTTGCATCTAAGAAAAGCGCAGAGGATTTATACTGAATATTTCCTACGTGCTCCATTCCACCAAATTGGAAGTCAGGAATAGCGACAAAGCCAAACTTCTGAAAAGGGTAAGGAATTCCGGTCCAATACACTACCTCTTATCTTTGCTGTATCAGTTTCGCGGTATAGAAAATCAGACATAAACTTACCCGTCAATCCTTTAACATGAGAAAAGTTTCCCGCAGCAAAAGCAAACAAATACGTGCTGATCGTATCAGATTTTTTATAATTGAGGGTCTTCCTGTTTGCATTCAGGGTTGAATCCACCAATTCGCCATTGGCTAGTGCATTCCAGGCTTTCGGAAGTCCCAAACTAAATGTTTAAATAGCTTTTAAGTCTGGCTGATCGAAACATGGGAACACCGTCCGGGCGCGGTCAGGCATAAACAAAGTATACAAATAGTCAGCGTTCCGATTCAAAGCACCATTACCGGCCATGAAATCAATTTTAACCTCATTATCGCCGGTTTTAAGAAATTCTGTTGCAATAACAAGGTGTTCTTTAATAAGATCTATGGTTATCGTCTTATCATTTACTATTACCGATTTAAGCCTGGAAGCGGATTCTTTGAAATCCAGTTGTAATGGATGCTTTATTGCACGAAGGGTAAAGGAAAGAACTTCGCTAGCGGGTATATCCAGACTTTTTTCGGAAGGTATATCGAAAGTGAGTCTGTAATTGATGTTGGAGATTATAGATTTCCTATACAAAGCTAATTTTCTGGAAACTCCA
>JACMPF010000096.1 GCA_014377665.1 Pedobacter sp.
ATCACATTTATATTGTCGGCCATATTTCTTATTTTCTATATTGCATTCCACCTCTACGAGAAAGACACCAAATTTGGAGACCTGGACCACAATGGAGTGCTTTCTCAGATTGAGTTGTCTGCCGTAGGAAGCGCGAGGTACATTTATTTCTTTATCCTTGCAACTCACATTCTACTCGCTATAATTGTGCTACCGTTAATTTTAATTAGCTTTTTAAGAGGCTTTAGTATGCAAATTGAGCGTCATAAGAAGATAGTTCGCTGGGCATATCCAGTTTGGCTATATGTTGCCGTTACTGGTGTAATTGTCTATCTGATGATCTCCCCATATTACAATTTTTAGCGTCCATATCCGTTAATTTAATGACGTCATCATTGCAAGGCATAAACTGAATTAAAGCCTTTATTGTTATCTTTGTCACAGGTATCAAATATTCGACTTCATGAAAAAAGTGATCTTTATTTTTCTTTTCCTACTTATTGCAGGTATCTCCAGCCCAACGCTTGTAAACGCCCAGTGCGCAATGTGTACGGTAAGTGCAGAGCAAAGCGTTAAGAACGGGAATACGCAGGGGAACGGTTTAAATACAGGGATCATTTATCTTTTGGTGATACCTTATATCTTAATTTCAAGTATCGGCGCACTTTGGTACTTTAAATACCGTAAAAAAGCGCCTATGTATGCAGAAAACGTCTAAGCTCTCCGCAATGGTTAATGGCAATTGTCCGCATTGCAGACGAGGTAATATCTTCACAGGAAATGTTTACGGTTTCAATATTCAGAAAACCAATACCGTTTGTGGCAATTGTGGCCAACGCTTTGAAATTGAGCCAGGTTATTTTTACGCCGCCATGTATGTGAGTTACGCGATGAATGTGGCTGAAATGCTGGCATTGGGTATTGCCACCTATACTTTTTCCGGAGGCAACCTTGAGTTTGATTCTTTATGGCTTTACCTGACAGTTATATTCACCGGTTGTCTTATTCTCTCTCCTTTCAATTACAGATATTCTCGGGTGATCTTGTTGCACTGGCTTTCACCAAAAATAAGGTATAACGTTTTATACGATAAGGGATGATCAATTCGGAAACACTAAAATTCATCAAGGATGTTGCTGATAACAACGACAGAGATTGGTTTGCAGCAAACAAAGACAGATATGAAACGGCAAGGGTTGATGTATTGCAATTTGTTGAAGAATTAATTCCCTTGCTGGCGGCAATAGATCCAGCTTTTTCTATAGATACGCCTGCCAAGAAATGTCTGATGAGAATCTATAGAGATGTAAGGTTCAGTAAGAATAAAGACCCGTATAAAAACAACTATGGAATTTCCTTCAATGTAAAATCTAGTGGTGTTCCTAATCCAGATTACTACTTACACCTACAACCCGGAAAGAGCTTTTTTGGTGTAGGTTTCTGGATGCCAGACGCAGCTGTTCTAAAAAAAATCAGAGAGGAGATCGATTATAGCATAAACGAATTTTTAGAGATCATCAACGCACGCAGTTTTAAGGAGACGTTTTCATTAAGTAAAGAAGATACCTTAAAGAATGCACCAAAGGGTTATGAGGTCACTCACCCTCAAATAGAATTCCTAAAACTTAAGAGTTTTATTGCGATTTACCCTTTGACTGATAAAGAAGTTTTGAATGCTGGAATTGTAGATAAGCTTAAACATGCATTTGTCGATATACAACCATTCATATTATTTTTGAGAAATGCTGTTGCGCAATAGTTAAAATTACACGGTTTTTTGCTATACTTGGCCAACCACACAATTGAAATGATGAAAAAGATATTTTTATTTTTATTCTTTGGAATGATTGCCAGTGCATTTAGTTCCTGCGTAATCCTTTCTCCTAAAAAATATAAGGCGCTTCTTTCAACGCAGGATTCGCTTAATAAGGGTTTAAGTGAATCTCAAATGTTGAACGAGAACCTGGAAAGCCTAATCGCACGATTACGGAAGGATACCACAGGTTTAAGCGCTGCATTAGGTGAGCTAAGAAACAGATATTCTGAAATAGAAAGCAATTACACCAAACTCCGCAATAATAGTTCTACAGAAATTAATAAGCTGTCTACAGACTTAAAAAAGCGTGAACAACGATTGAAGGAAGTCGAAGAAATACTTCGTAAACGCGATGAGGCTACCAATCAATTGAAAGAAAAACTTCAACAGGCATTGTTGGGCTTTACAAAGAATGGGCTTACTGTAGAAATTAGAAACGGCAAAGTATATGTATCCTTGACAGACAAGCTACTTTTTCCTTCTGGTAGTATTATTATTGACGAGAAGGGCAAACAAGCCTTAGGTCAGCTCGCAGATGTGCTCAAACAACAGCCCGAAATTAACATCGCTGTAGAAGGACATACAGATTCTCAGAAAATAACAAATCTTGGTCAAATCAAGGACAATTGGGATCTAAGTGTACTGCGATCTACTTCAGTAGTTCGATATTTGACTGACGTTAGTAAGGTTGAAAGTGTTCGGATGACTGCCACGGGGAGAGGTGAATTTCAGCCTCTAGGACCAAATACTACTGTGGACTCCAGAAGTAAAAACAGAAGGATTGAGATTGTCTTATCGCCGAAATTGGATGAACTATATGATTTAATAAAGCAATAGCAGATACGTTAACTTATTTTATGTCTATGTATTCCATCAGTGTTCTAAATGCAACAAATTGGTTAGCAAATTCATCATTTAGATCTGCCTGAAGTGACGGTGCATATTTATCCTGATAGGTATTGTAGTTCTCCAGATTTTCCGCCACATATTGAGTACAAAATGTTACTCCCTCATTTGGTGAATCAATTACTTTTAGTAAGCGCGAGGACACGAACATACCAGTCTCCATAACCTTTGGAATATGAATTTCCTGCATCCATTCAAGCCATTTTTCGGAAACGGCATCTTCGATAATAAGGGTTACATTGTATAAAAGCATTCGGCAAAGATATGAATTAGGTGCCAATATTGTCTCCGCGTAGTATTCTAAAGCGCTTACGAGCTTCAGATGAAAACATGCTACCAGGGTGGTCGTTTATTAGCTTTTGATAATATGTTTTAGCTTGCTCATTGTCTTTGATGTTTTTCTCATAAAGCTCGCCTAAGATGAATAGCGCATCGTCATTCCAAATACTTGTATCAAAGGTCTCAATCAATTCTTTCAGCGTAGTAATTGCTTTTGTGATTTCGCCTGTTTTAATAAATATCTTTGATTTAGACATCAGTATATCGTCGGCCAGCGTATTACGAGGGTAGGTTATAGTTATAGTATCGAGTTTTTTTAAGGCTAGTGTGGTCTGATTTCTGAATTCAAGCATCTCGGCGTCGGCATACATTTTTAATGCATTACTGTCTAGCGGAGTTTGGAGATTGTCTGAAATGATAAGGCTTAGATTTAATGCGTCATTTGCGATGAGCTGTGTAGTCGAAGCTTTCAAAACATCCGCCTGAGATTTTGCATAGGTAAAATTGCCTTGGTAGAAAGAAAGCTTTGCTGAACGATAGTGGGCTTCATTTCCGATTACCTGGCTTTCAAATTGCTTTGCTACTTGTTCGTAGATCAAAAAAGCTTCCCAAGGTTGTTCTGTTAAAATGTAGATGTCACCCAAATCAAGTTTGATTTGTCCGATATCTGCTGATGCCAGTCCGGGAATAGCTAACGCGGCCTCTAAAGCATTTTCTGCTTTAGGAAGATTATTTAAATAAAAAGCCTGTAAGTTTGCCCATCGCCTAAGGGCGAACACCGTTCGTGGGTTCCTGCCATATTCTTCCAGAATTGCGTTATACTCATTGGCAAGCTCAGAAATTTTCGTTTTATCAAACTGTCCTGAGATAGCAAGTTGATATTTGGCATTGATCATTTCTACTTTAGCCTGTAAAAAATAAGGATGTTCTCTGCCCTTGCTTACGATATACTCGAAAGCTTTTACAGCAGTTGCGTAGGCCTTATTTTCAAGAAAAGTATTGGCCGATGTGTAAAGTATGAATCCATCATCTTTAATTCTTTTATCCTGGGCTATTAGCTGTCTTAAAGCCATTTCATATTCCTGTTGTTGAAGGTACTGCCATATCAATAATTTTGTAAAAACCATTACTTCTGGCTCTTTTTGGATCTTTTTTAGAAGTGCTGCTTGAAGGATCCTGTAATCTGCCTTTTCTTCAAATACAGAAGCAATCGCACTTTGGGCCTGAAGTAATAGTTGGGGTGTAGCAGCTAAAGCTGATAAATATTCCTGCACCAGCATGTTTTTATCTTTTTTGTATCTATAAATGCTTAGGAGTTCATAGGTGAATAATTTATCATTATTTAATATCTTTCTGCCTTCCAGAAAGGTAGAAATTGCGAGTTCGTAAGCTTGAAAACCATAAAATCGATTTGCTACGTCCCGGATCTTGAATTCATCTGCAGGAAGATTGCTCAATACTTCTATATATTTTTTAGTAGCAGCATCCGGCTGTCCCTTTTCCTGATAAATACGAGCAAGTCCAATACCGTAACTTATGTTTTTAGGGTTTTCTTTTGCTAATTTTTTAACCAACTTCTCTGCTTCATCAAACTTCTTGATTTTCAATAGTGAGGTTAAGTACATGTCGAAGTAAGCGTCGTTCTTTGTTTTCGTGAAGAGTTTTTCGAGTAAAACGCTCGCTTCTTGATATTGAGCTTGTTGATAATATTGGAAAGCTAGCGCATCATCCATGTTATTCTGCGCAACGCAGATGCTGTTTGCGAAACTCAGTAATAGAATGACAGTTAGATTCTTCATTTTCAACTTGACCTCTTGATGTTCTAAATTAAGAAAATAAGATGGTAACAAGCGGGGTATTGCCACAAGATAATACACGAGCGTATTTTAAATGTTACCAAAATTAAATGGGTCGGTATCCAAAAATACCTAATTTCATTGCAAACCTAGTTGCGGCCTTTAAGGTAACAATCTTGGTGAATATAAATTTTAGAGCAGGGGTTACTTAACTTTGTAATCTCCAAGAGCATGATGTTAAACCTGAGATACCTTTTTTGTTTATTGATGTTGTGTTGCCTGTCCGCCTGTAATCGGGATCCGGCAGGCAAGGTCATACCAGTAAATGATTTTTTTAAATCTCAGGAACGGATGACGTATAGGATCTCGCCGGATGGGAGAAACATATCTTATTTAATGTTTGATGGAAAGGATCAAAACCTCTATCTAGAAGATGTTAATACTGGTAAGAGCTGGCAGATTACAAATATCAAGGGTAAAAAGATTAACTTTTATTTCTGGGTAAACAGCAATGAACTTATTTATTACAGGGACATTGATCCCGTTAAGCGGAGGTCCGATATTTTTATCATTAACAAAAACGGTGGGAATTTACGCCAGTTAACAAACAATGAAAAGAGTCGAATTCGTGTACTGGAAGATCAGCTGATAGATGATAAATATCTGATGGTTTCTTCGAACAGGAGAGATTCAACAGTATTTGATGTTTATCGCTTGAACGTGAGAAACGGAAAAATGGAAATTGCTGCTCAAAACCCTGGCAACATTACCAATTGGATGACTGATGATGATGGAAAGCTCAGATTAGCTACAAGTAGCGATGGTGTGAATGAGACTTTCCTTTACCGATCTGCAGAAAATGAAAGTTTTCGTCCTATTATGACCAACAACTTCAAAACCACACTTATGCCAGTTGCATTTGCCCCCGAACGGCGAAATATAGTTTATGCAATCTCTGATGTCAATAGAGACAAAAGGGCCTTAGTAGAACTTGATTGTAATACCGGAAAGGAAATTAAAGTTTTATATAGCAATGATAGCGTTAACGTCACAGACGCTCAGTATTCCCGAAAAAACAGAAAAGTGTCTTTCGTAGTTTATGAATCTTGGAAAAAAGAAAAGTACTTTTTGGACGATTCTACTGAAATGCTTTATAAAGATCTGGATAAACTTCTGCCAAATACGGAGAGCAAGATCATTGACCGCGACGAGGCTGAAAGTATTTTCATTGTGCGGACCTTTAACGATCGTAATCCCGGGTCTTTTTATCTCTATTTTTACAAGACAGGAAAGCTAAAAAAATTAAGCGACTTAAATTCCGCTATTAAGGAGGAAGAAATGAGTCCGATGAAGGCTATAACCTATCGCACTAGGGATAACCTGGTTATCCATGGTTACCTTACACTTCCATTAAATAAAAAGGCTGAACAGCTTCCCGTGGTTGTATTGCCTCATGATGGTCCTGGGTCCAGAAATAACTGGGGATATAATCCTGAGGTTCAGTTTCTAGCAAATCGCGGTTATGCGGTACTCCAGGTAAATTATCGCGGCTCTGCCGGCTATGGGAAGGCATTCTCTGCTTCTGGATTTAGGCAATGGGGTTGTAAGATTCAAAATGACATTACTGATGGAGTGAACTGGTTGATCGCTAAAAAGATAGCAGACCCTAAGCGAATAGCCATTTACGGAACTGGATTTGGAGGCAATATTGCATTAAATGCTTTATATGCTAAAGATCACAATTACGTATGTGCGGCATCCAATTCTGGAGTAATAAATTTGTTTTCCTATCTTAAATCAATACCTCCTTTTATGAAGCCTAACCTTCAAATGTATTATGAGGTGATTGGCAATCCATTAACGGACGTTGAACAAATGAGGCAATCTTCTCCTCTATTCCAGGTCGATAAGATTAACAAGCCCGTATTTATCACTCAAAATATAAATGATCCGAATATCAACTCAGGAGAGACGCTTCAGTTTGTAAAGAATCTTCAAAAAAAGAATATTCCGGTAACTTATTTAGAAAATGATGGAAATTTCTTTTTTGGCAAGAATATAGAACAGCGCCAGAAGCTTTATACTGCTCTGGAACAATTTCTGGAAGTTCACCTGAAAAAGAAGTAGATTCAAAGTATGCCTGTAGAGAAGAGAAGCGGATACCGTAAGAATTTTTCCTTGATCCTTACCTTCATCGTTATGATGATGGTCTTGTTTGGCTTATCATTATTATTAGCCTATAGGTTTAGCACGAAATTTATAGAAAATCAGTTTGTTTCTGAAAAAGTAAATGTCCTCGAGAAAAGCATCAAACCTTATAATGATTTTTTCCAGAAAAAGTTGCCTGAAGTCTCGTACTATAATGGATACCTCGATTCTGCCACGGCATCTAATTTTGTAGATACCCTGTTAATGGAAAATCCTTTTGTATCTAAAGTAATATTTTATGATTCCGAAGTCAAAAATTCACCGGTTCGCTACGGACTCAATACAGGAAAATTTTCCTTTGGGCCAAAAAGTATTTATCAGTTCGGTACTTTGGTTCCGGTCGACTCTGTAGAGCTTTTCTCCAGAGAGAATACAAAAAACTTCATTGTTGGGGACGATTTCAATGCGCTTGCCCTCAAGCTGGCAACGTATATAGAAAGTCTTGACACTACTAAAACGCCAAGCCAAGACGAACTATTCAGCAACTTTAGTAATATCCGCGCTAACAAGATTACCTACCTCAATATACCCAGGTTAGAAGATCTGAAAATGTACAAGTTGATGATAAGGAATGGATTAAAGGCCAAGCCGATTTACCAACAAGACATGCTTTCTTTTCATTTGGACCCATACAAAATTAAAATTATCAATTCCCGTCCACTGCTATATCAGCACATCAGAATTGAGCCTCTAACCTATGATCCGCTAGAAACTGGCGTAACTTACATGACAACGGAAATCACGCTCCCTGGACCGTTCTCTGATTACAAGTTGTACTTCATTTCTGCACAGTCTTTTATAGAAAATGAAATCTTTAACTATTTTTTACCGCTTGCCCTTGGGATATTGGCTTTCTATAGTATTGTGGTATTGGTAGCTTATCTTATTTTTAGAAATTTGAATATTAACCAGAAGATGTTTAAACTACAGTATGATTTCATGAATAACTTAACTCATGAGTTCAAGACACCTGTAAGTGTTATAAAGATTGCTGGAAATAATATCAAGAGTGCATCTGCGCTTACAGAAAAGGAGCAAAAAATGTACGGTAAAATACTTGATGAAGAAGCTGATAAACTTAACGGCTTAATGAATAAGCTTCTTGCCTTCACTCAAATTGAAAACAAAGCAATTGAGCTCAACCAGGATCAGGTAAACATTGTAGATTTTATTGAAAGTACTATAGATTCTCACTGCTTGAAACACCCAGACTTCAATTTTACTTACGAAGTAAGCGGATTCACCACATTCATTACCGATCCAGTGCTACTAGGTAGTCTCTTTGATAACCTTGCAGAAAATGCCTACAAGTATTCTCCGCCGGAGAGGAAGATGTTGCATATTAGTGCTAGGCTAATTAAAGGAAAAGTTGTCTTGCGATTTATTGATCAGGGAATAGGAATTCCAGCGTCAGAAATAAATAATATATTTAAGAAGTTTTTCCGCATTCAGAATCAATACAATCAAAATGGAAGTGTAGGCCTTGGTCTGGCATTCTGTAAAGAATTGGTTAATTACATGGATGGCGAGATCACCGTTAAAAGTAAAGTGGATAAAGGCACCGAGTTTAAAATTGTTCTACCCTATAACGATTAAAAGATATGTCTAAAGAAATTAAAATACTCATAGTCGAAGACGATGAAAACCTTCGTTTTTTAGTGGTACATCGGTTAAAAGCAGAAGGCTATGAAGTATTGGAAGTTAGTGATGGTGAGGCTGCAGAAAAAGCTATCCTTGAAGAAAAGCCAGATATCGTACTTTTAGACTGGATGCTTCCCGGCAAACAAGGTTCAGAAGTTTGCGAGGAGGTCCGTAAACAAGGATTTGAAAATCTAATTATCATGATGACAGCCAAAGCTCAAGATGTAGACAAAATCGACGCCTACAACTTTGGGGTTTCAGACTACGTGACTAAGCCTTTTAATATGGATGTTCTTGTAGCAATGATTGAGAATAAGGTAAAATTCTTGGTCAATAATGACAAGTCCGAAATCCATCGCTTTGGAGATATGGAACACCACCCTAATGTGCATACACTATTCAGAAATGGAAAGAAAATAGAGTTGACAATTTTAGAAAATAGAATATTGTTATATTTCTTGAGAAACCCAAGCAAAGTAATCAATCGAGATGAGTTAATGCTTGTAGTTTGGGGATATAATTCAGATGTAAACACAAGAACGCTGGACATGCACATTGTAAGACTTCGCAAGAAAATTGAACTCAATCCGGATAATCCTCAATTGTTGCAAACCGTTAGAGGAATTGGATACCGATTTAATCCAGGGACTTAAAAGGAAAAAAGAAATCCAAAAAGCAACAACAGAAGATATTGCAGTAACATCGTCCCGTCGAGGTAAAAGAAGTAATAATATTCGTTTTTCTTAATGTTGGACTTGAAGATTAGCCACCCTGTAATAGCTAGATTTAACACTACTGCGGCTATGTCTGGATACGTTGCCTGCCTAAATAGTAACAACAGCAGGAGATAGCCTAACAATAGAAATTGGCAGAATATATAGGCTCTCTTTTCTCCTAGCATTACCGGGATGGTTTTCAGTGCATATAATTTATCCTGAAAAAGATCTCTAATGTCAAATGGAACTGTGATTGCCGCAACAAATAAGAAGCGTTTAAATACAAGTAACAGCGTATCGCCGGGCGCGATATTTAATTGATGGCTATGTTGTAATTCCATGATCGGCAAAAGAACGCTACTTACTGCCCATACCATTGCGATCAAAAAGAGCTTTATTCCTGGAATGTTTCTTAACCCTATGTTCTGGTTATTTAATGTTAGAAATGGGATGTTGTAGCCTACAGCTACCAGTCCCGTAAATAGCATAAGTAGCTTAGATTCGATGCTAAGATATAGAAGGAATAGGGGGACAAGGCACATAATTGAAATCAAGGTGATAGAAATGATCATTCGATGATGTGAGAAGATCCACCTTACCCTCTTGTATGGAGATTTTTCTGGCTTTTTAGGCTTGGCTAGGAGCATACTAAAATTATACAAACCAATCGTTGCAAAGAATACGAAAGCTAGTACATATTTATCAGCCGGAACTTTTAAGAGGTGATAAGTGATCAATCCCTGAGCTACAGCACAAACTGCAATAAAAAGATTGCTAAAAAGTAGAAAGTCAAGAATGGAGTACACTACTTTTTTGAGCACTTTATTAAGCGATGTTTAGGCTCGCCTTAACTCAAATATCGTTATTTCCGGTAAAATTCCAACCCTTCCAGGATAGCCTAAAAATCCATAACCAACGTTTACATACAATTGTTGGTTATTGTGAGTATAAAGGCCAGCCCACTCGTTGTAAATGTATTGAACTGGGCTCCATTGAAAATTTTTCGTTCTCACTCCAAACTGCATCCCGTGCGTATGTCCGCTAAACATAGCGTCAATCTGTGGATACATTTGAAGCACCTCGGCCCTCCAGTGAGAAGGATCATGCGAGAGCAGTAGCTTAACAGGGAGGTCATATGTATCTTTTGTTGCCAGATCCATTCTTCCGTATTTCGGAAATCTGCCCATTCCCCAGTTCTCAATCCCCAAAATACCAATTTCCTGGCCATTTACTTTTAACCTTTTATGCTCGTTCATCAGTAAGTTCCAGCCCAACAGTTCGTGTGTTTTGATTACATTCTGTAGATTTCTGGCTTTTTCTGGCGAGCCTTCTTTTCCGAAGTGATAGTCACCGTAATCATGATTCCCCAAAGAAGAGTAAACACCTAGAGGAGCTTTTACTTTTGAGAACATATCCTGATAGTCGCGCATTTCGGTGGCCATGTCATTCACCAGGTCTCCTGTAAAAAAAATTAAGTCAGGCTTTTCTGCCAATAACATATCGATACCCCCGCGGACTGCTCTTGGGTTATAAAAACTCCCTGAATGGATGTCAGAAATCTGACCCAGCTTCATTCCTTCAAATGCTGAGGGCAGGTTGGGAAGAATAAGAGGCCTGCGGATTACTTGGTAATCATAAGCTCCAGTAGCGATCCCCCAACTCAGAGAGGTCAATGGAACTGCAGCGGTTACTAGGCCTGCTTTAATTAAAAAGGCGGAACGACTGATAGGTTCAGAAGGAGAGACTGTCTGTGTATGCTTTTCCTTACCATTAGCAACCAAACCTTTTGTTTTCAAAAACACGCGCCTTAAATCGTCAATTACTAGGAAAGGTAAAAACACAATTTTGCAGGCTAGGGTAAGAAAGAACGCCACCAAAACTATTGATCTTATACCTAGATATACACTTGGAATGGTTATAAAAATCGATACAAATACACCAATGATAAGGAATATGGAATAACTCCACCAGACTATTGCAAAAAGGCGTTTTGTTTTCGACTTCCAACTTTTAAATACAGTTAAAATCGCTCTGTAGCAGTAGTAGTCAAATACGAGAATAAAAACAGATAAAATGATAAGAACCGAAAGTCTTCCCATTTAAACTTTATGGTTAAAATTATCTGAAATCATTGTCGTCTTCCTCATCTTCGACTCCGGTATTGAACAAACTTTCGAACATATCTGAAAAACCGAACCCACCGTCGAGGTACTTCTTATTCAGTTGAGAATGCTCCGCTAAACCATGCAAAACAAACTCCATTAACAATAAAGTTTGATTTTCACTCAACTTTGGATGAAATTTCTTTACCAGGTCATATAGCCCTGTTACGCGCATCAGTTCTTTCTTATACTTTATACCCGTGAGTGAGTCAGATAAATCAAGTGTATTGCCCTCAGTGAACCACTCAGTGATTGAGTTATAAGGATTTGCTGTCTTGCTTTTTTTAGCTTTTTCAGGATCAGGAAAATACCTCACAAACAGTGTTTTTATAGCCTTGCCAATAAGCGTATTTGCTACTTTAGCAGGTCCCTCTAACTCGCCTTCATAAACCAATTCAATTTTTCCGGTAACGGCGGGAATAATTCCTACCAGATCGGAAAGTCTTACGGAAGTGGTTTTTTCACTATTGATCAACATTCTTCTTTCAGCAGTACTAATTAAATTCTCATATGCAGATATGGTTAACCTTGCTGATACACCAGATTTTTGATCAATGAATTCGCTCTGACGTGCTTCAAATGCGACCTGTTCCACAAGATCTTTAACTAAACCATCCGACTCAATGCCTTTTTGCTCTTCAGTAAGTTTAGCCTCCTGGAAAGTAATTTTCCTGGAGATACCGATTGTTTTTGGATAATGGGTTAGTATTTGACTCTCTATTCTGTCTTTCAAAGGGGTAACGATGGAGCCTCTATTGGTATAATCTTCGGGATTTGCCGTAAACACAAACTGTATATCTAAAGGAAGACGAAGTTTGAATCCGCGAATCTGAATGTCTTTTTCCTGAAGCATATTGAACAATGCCACTTGGATCCTAGCTTGAAGATCGGGTAATTCATTAATTACAAAAATGCTTCTGTGGGCTCTCGGAATCAAACCAAAATGAATTACTCGTTCATCATTATAGGTTAACTTTAAAGTTGCTGCCTTTATTGGGTCAACATCGCCAATTAAGTCCGCAACAGTCACATCTGGAGTAGCAAGCTTTTCAGTATAACGTTCAGACCTGTGCTGCCAGCTAACTGAGGTGTTATCTCCATGAATAGAGATCTCATGTTTTGCGAACCAGGAGATTGGGTTTAATGGATCATCAAAGATCTCACTTCCGGAAACATAAGGAATATACTCGTCTAACAAATTGCCCAGTAAGCGGGCGATTCTTGTTTTTGCCTGGCCCCTCAAGCCCAGAAGGAGGATGTTGTGACGGGATAGTATCGCTGTCTGTAGTTCAGGGATCACCGTTTCATCGTAACCAAGTATCCCTTCAAACCCCTCTTCTTTATTTTTTAACTGCCTAATCAGGTTTTTTCTCAACTCATCCTTAACTGATAAACTTTTATAGTTAGAAGCTTTCAGCGCCCCAAGTGTTTTTATATTGATGTGATCCATTTAGTATTAAATTATCTTACCGTCTTTCTTCTGTTCTTAATGTAGTCTTCAAAAATGTATTCCCCTAAACCAGTCAGAGAGCTATAAAAGGCTCTTCCGCCGTTGACCTGGGTAAATTCACGGACAAACTGCTGTAGATAAGGGTCTTGTGCGATCATGAAAGTGGTGATTGGGATGTTTAACCGCTTACATTGAGCCGCCATGTTTAAGGTTTTATTGATCACCTTTCTATCCAAACCCATACTGTTCTTGTAATACCTTCCGTTCTCCTTCAAACATGTTGGTTTCCCGTCAGTGATCATGAATATTTGCTTGTTGTGGGTTTTTCGCCTACGTAAAAGATCTGTCGCAAGTTCAAGTCCAGCAAACGTATTGGTATGATAGGGGCCTACCTGGAGATATGGGAGGTCTTTGACAGTGATCGGCCAGGCATCATTACCAAACACTACAATATCCAGCGTGTCTTTAGGATATCTGGTTTTTATCAGCTCCGCCAAGGCCATCGCAACTTTTTTGGCAGGCGTGATGCGGTCTTCACCATAAAGTATCATGGAATGAGAGATATCTATCATCAGCACCGTAGACGTGAGCGTCTTATAATCTTTTTCCTCAACCTCAAGGTCCTTTTCGGTTAAAGTAAAATCACCAAGTCCATGATTGATTAAGGAGTTTTGAATAGAAGCAGTCATGTCAATTTGATCCAGACTATCTCCAAAGTTAAACTCCCTCCTGTCTGCATTCTTTTCTTCGCCTATACCGGAAAGATTTGTGTTGTGGTTTCCCTTTCCTGCTTTTTTAAGTTTGCCAAAAATCTCTTCCAAAGCAGATTTTCTAATAGTTTGCTCTGTTTTACTGGTGATTGTTAAATCTCCATTCTTAGCATCTTCCTTGATATAACCTTTTTCCTTGAGGTCTTCAAAAAAGTCTCCAACCCCATATTCGTTGTTAGTAAATTTATACTGCTTATCAAGTTCAGTAAGCCAGGCTATTGCCTCTCCGGCATCACCAGCCGTATAGTTAAGTAACTGCGTAAACAGTTTCAGTAATTCGTTAAAACCACCTTTTGGCAGATCATCAGGCACAAAATTAGAAAACTGGAAGCCTCTCATATATTTAGGATAAACGAATTATCGAAGGTAAAAGTTTGAGGCCTTTGTAATGTTATCCTGTTGTAAAAATAGTAGCTACTTAGGTAAGCCACTGGCCAGGGCACGGTTTGCTCTTTTTACCGCAAGTCTTTCTCGCCATTTAGCATAAGGTGCTTTGAAAGCCATTTTTAAAACGCTATCGACACCACCTTTTAATGCTAGATTAAATACACTCTGAATTTTTCTACCAATCGATGCATCCCACGCTCTTAAGCTCAACGAAAATGAGCCATCTAAATATTTCATCCAGTGCCACATACCTGTAGGCATAAATAAAGTATCACCATGTTCGAGAAAGACTTCGTAGCCCTCTACACCTTTAAGTGCAGGGAATTTTTCAAAATCGGGATTTGCGACATCATAATCCTCTAATGCGTAAGTGGCATTTGGAATACAGTATAGCCGCTGTTTCCATTTGTTGTCAAACAGGATGATGTGTTTGCGCCCGCCGAAATGCGTATGGAAAAGATGCGGAAGGTCTATATCATAATGAAGAAAAGTCACGGAGTTAGAACCGCCAAAGAACATGGCGGGCATACTTTCTATAAAGCCACCCATCAAATCTTTTGGTATTACGATATCGTCGACTAATCCTGGAACATGTTTGAAAAGATTGAAAAAGAATATGCGAAGTTCTGTTGGCTTAGATGTTATGAGGTCCAAATAATCACCAAATCTCATATTGGCAACAGACGCATTGATCGGTTTAGAAGGGTCAGCCTTGGAATTGTCCATCAGGCTTACGTTCACATCACCTGCTATCTCTTTTAGGTAATCAGTGGTCCATTTTTCCCTGGCAGGCCAGGTTTTAGTGAGTCCTTTAATTATTAGTGGACGTCGGGCGTCAAGGTAATTCTTTTTGAAATTAGCAGGGCTAATCTGCTCTACGGTATCCACCGGCTTTAATATAAAGCTCATAAGTTGTGCAAAGGTACCCGAAAATGACGATATGCCAGTGACCGACCTAATATCGCACAAACATATAAAATTTCTCTCAGTTAATTAGACCAGGACTTTTAAGCGCCTCTTATTAGCTAGGCATTCTTGTTATCAAGATAAAAACATATTTTTATAGAACGCTTTGTAGAAAACTATGACTAAAAACAGATTATCCCTATTTTGCCTATTCTTTTTTTTCCTAATCTGCAGTTGCAAGGAACAGTCCGAAAAACCTAATGAACAAAGCCAGTGGTTAGAATACCTAGGTGGACCGGATAGAAATCATTATTCGTCGTTGACTCAAATCAATGTTTCCAATGTTGGGCAGTTAAAAAAAGTCTGGGAATATAAGTCGGGCGACTCTGGTCAGGTTCAGTGTAATCCGATCATCGTTGATGGGGTACTATTTGGTGTGACCGCCTCCAATCAGGTTTTTGCACTCAACGCGGCAACAGGACAACAAAAATGGAGATTTGTTCAACCTGGCGCGCGTACATCTAACATAAACAGAGGTGTCACTTATTGGCAGGAGGGTTCTGATAAGCGAATACTTTATGCTTACAATTCAGAATTATATGCGCTTAATGCAGAAACAGGAGCCGTTATTAAATCTTTTGGAGATAGTGGAAAAGTAAGTTTGAGGCTAGGGTTAGAGCCGAATTCCAAAGATAAATTTGTAATATCGACGACACCTGGGACACTGTTTGAAGATCTGATTGTAATGCCATTAAGGGTAGGTGAGGATGCTGGTGCTGCGATAGGCTACATTCAAGCATTTAATGTCAAAACAGGCAAACTCGTCTGGGTATTTAAGACGATCCCAGATAAGGGCATGCCTGGAGCGGATACTTGGCCAAGTGCAATCAAAGAAGATGGGCAGGTAGGTGCTGCCAATAATTGGTCGGGAATGGCAATCGACAGAAAACGGGAAGTTATTTATGTTCCGACAGGATCAGCCGCACCTGACTTTTATGGAGGCAATCGGCTCGGACAGAACCTTTATGCCAATTGCCTGATTGCTCTGAATGCCAGGACCGGAAAATATATCTGGCATTATCAAATGGTTCACCACGATATTTGGGATAAGGATTTACCTGCCCCACCAAATTTAATATCTGTGGTACAGGATGGTAAAACCATTGACGCCGTAGCACAAATTACTAAACAAGGACTCGTTTTCTTATTTGACAGAGAAACAGGTATGCCTTTGTTTCCAATCGACGAAAAGCCCTTTCCTGCTTCCACACTACCGGGTGAGCAGACCTGGCCTACCCAGCCAATTCCACAGTTGCCTGCCCCTTTTGCCAGACAAACCGTTACTGAAGCGGAGATCAGCACCATTGCGGAGAATCGCAAGGAATTACTGGAGACCTTTCGCAACTCAGAAAAGGGCCTTTATCAACCACTAAACTTAACACCAACCGTAGTGCTGCCTGGTGCAGACGGAGGCGCAGAATGGGGCGGCGCTGCCGCAGATCCTGATGGTATCCTTTATGTTAATGCCAATGAAATGCCATGGCTGTTTAGCCTTAGTCCGACACAAGATCCTGCTACAATATCAAAAAACCTTACACCTGGCCATTTGCTCTATATCAACAACTGTATTACCTGTCACGGACCAGAACTTAAAGGGAATTCTGCAAGCGGTTTTCCATCCCTCATAAATATAAAGGCGAAACTAAGCAGGAAGGGGATGTCCAGTTTGCTCACTAGTGGACGAGGGATGATGCCTGGATTCAGTAACATTTCGGAATTACAAAAACAAAATTTAATTGATTTCCTATATCGAGAAGAGAAAGTGGAAGCGACGTCAATGATAGCCAGGGATAAAAATAGGAATTTTAAGGTAAAGTATAAGTTCAATGGTTATGATAAGTTTCTTGATAACAATGGATATCCGGCAATCACACCACCTTGGGGTACGCTAACAGCCATAGATATGAATACAGGAAAGCATCTTTGGCAAAAGACCTTAGGCGAATTTAAAGAACTGACCGCTAAAGGCATTGCCCAAACCGGTACCGAGAATTATGGGGGACCAGCAGTTACTGCTGGCGGCTTGCTTTTTATAGCTGCTACCAAAGATGGAATGTTCAGGGCTTACAACAAAAAAACAGGTGAGTTGCTTTTCGAAACAGAATTGCCAGCGGCTGGGTTTGCTACACCAAGTACCTACCAGGTTAAAGGCAAACAATACATTGTAATAGCCTGCGGAGGTAACAAACTCGGAACTAAAAGCGGTGATAGCTATGTAGCTTTTGCCTTAAACTAATCTTCTGCCTACCAGAAAATTCCGTAAAGCGCCACAAGTATTCCGCAAATTATAAGCGCCCCGACTGCAAATCCAGGGGTAGTTTTAAACATACCTCTGTCTATCTCTAGGCCTTTGGGATTTACGCCTTTACTATTTTCAAGTTTGCTGATCACATACATTGTAATTACACATATTAAAAATACAAATCCCATTCTATCGAGAAAGGGTATTTCGTACAACATTGTGCCATCTTTCTGCTCAGCAAGCTTTGAAAATCCTGAAGCAGCTAGCCATTCCAGATTGGTAAATAGAGGCAGTACTTTAAATCCAACCGATAGTAGGAAGCCTCCAATTGTAGCAAAAAGAGCTGCATTTGATGTTGTTTTTTTCCAGAAGAATCCGAGTATAAACATGGCAAAGATTCCTGGAGAAACAAATCCGGTATATTCCTGAATGAACTGAAAGCCTCCTTTTTTGTCTATCCCGAGTTGTGGAGCAATGATAATGGCCAATACCATAGCTACAATTACAGTTATCCGTCCAATGACTACCTGTTTGTTTTCATTCGCATCTTTATTAATTACTTTCTTGTAGACATCTAATGTAAAAATCGTAGCAATGCTATTTGCTTTACCTGCCAGCGATGCCACTATTGCGGCAGTCAATGCAGCAAAAGATAGACCTTTTAAGCCAGCGGGTAAGAGATTTAATAGCACCGGGTATGCAGAGTCAGCGTTAAGTGAGCCGTCCTTCATCATAGCAGTTTCGAAAGAACCATAGCCTTCTTTATACAAAACATATGCAGCGATCCCAGGTAACACAACGATCACAGGCATCAAGAGTTTCAGCCCAGCGGCGAATAACAATCCACCTCTTGCCGTTTTAAGATCGGCTCCCAACGCTCGTTGAGTGATATATTGATTACATCCCCAATAGTTTAGGTTCACAATCCACATTCCACCAATTAGTACTGTTAATCCAGGAAGATCCATGTAGTGCGAATTTTCTTTTTTGAAGATCATGTGGAAGTGATCACTAGCTTTTTCCCTAACTAAATTTAGGCCATTAAGTACTCCCGAAGTTCCAAAATGAGTGGAAACAAGTTCTAATGCGAGATAGGTTGTAGCCAATCCGCCAAGGATTAAAAAGAATACCTGTATTACATCTGTATAACCAATTACCTTCATTCCGCCCAATGTGATGATCACGGCAAAAATTGAAAGTATGTACATGCAGGCGGTGGTGTTAATTCCAGAAATGCTGTTAATTGCCAGCGCACCAAGGTAAAGTATGGACGTCAAGTTTACAACTACGTACAACAACAACCAGAATATTGCCATAATCATCGCTACCGTACTGTTATATCGCTGTCCCAGAAACTGGGGCATGGTATAAATTTTATTCTTGATGTAAACAGGAATAAAGAACACAGCTACAATAATGAGGGTTGCGGCCGCCATCCATTCATAGGTGGCTATTGCTAGCCCCATTGTAAAACCGGAGCCACTCATGCCTATAAATTGCTCCGCTGAGATGTTCGATGCTATCAATGATGCACCAATAGCCCACCAGGTCAGCGAATCTTTTGCTAGAAAAAAATCTTTGGAATTTTCTTTATGGGCCTGTTTCTTGCGATATACCATCCATCCGTAGATGGCAACAATTAAAAAATAGACAAGAAAAACAACGTAGTCGTACGTGCTTAGAGTGTTCATGTGGCTTATTTGGTGTCCTAAAGATAATAAACCATTCCACTAAATCAATTTATTCTTACATACCCCGCTGTATATCCATCATTAAAATTATCGGATATAGCTAGCGTATCCCCGATTATAGATAGAATTTCTCCGGTTTCAGGAGAATCAATTTTTGGGTCGAACCGGATTGTATTGTCAACTTTACCAGTATAGATACTTTTTGCTTTACTTAATTTATAATCGCCTTGAAACATAGGCTCGTCATTTGTGTAACGAATGTATTTGCCCCCTTTTTTAAACTCAATACTATTTTTTACGGCGGGCTTTGCTGGTTTCGAACTTCCGGCCAAGCCTCCGGTGCGACCTGTAAAATTCCATTTGCCAATTAGTTTTTTCTCAAGTTCTTTTTCGGGTGAGTTCTTCTTACAAGCCGCAGAAGTAAAGAATAAGAGTATTGTAAGGGCGAGAGTGAGCGATTTCATATAATTTGTTTTCCAAATAAACGCAGAAATTATCAAAAGTGCTACATTTGCTTACTCGACGACCGAATATTATTTTATGAAAAACCTAATCAGCGCACTCAGCTTGCTTTTTATCCTCCAGCAAGGTTCTGCCCAAAACCTCGACTCCCTCCATCAAAAAATGGTAGGAAACTGGGAGCTGAGGAGCTATCTTTCTACAAATAATGGTACCGGCAATGAAAGCCCTGACCAGATTAAAAGAACCAGAGTGATTGCCAAATC
>JACMPF010000097.1 GCA_014377665.1 Pedobacter sp.
GTACCGTGTAGCGATTTGATGTTCATTGGGCCGCTATTGTTATCCAAAATAATCTTATTAAAGCTGGTTGAGACTTCAATTTCACTCTTAAGGTTTTTTAAAGTAATATCGCTTTGGTAAATACTGTTATTATTATTATTAAAAACAACTTTCATTCCTTGTGGAACCTTAATATTTAAAATACCATCAGTCTTTTTACTTACCGAGTTGACATTTATATCCTGACCTTTTTCGGTAACTTCAATGCCCAGGCCTGTGTTGTCTGTATACCCAGAACTGCTTATCGCCCGTAAGCCTTTTGCGCGCTCGTCAACTTCAGTTTCCTCAGTATTTGGCATGGAGAAAATAATTTCATTTCCACTGTAACCTTCAATAACGGCTCCGTTGATGTTTAAATTAAGACTTCCTGTACTTTTTGCAATTTTATATTGTTTCTGCGCCGATGCGGAGATTGCGATAATTAGAAGGGAGAGGGCTAAAATAAATTGCTTTTTCATAATATAGGTTTTAAGTTCGGGTGTAAATTATAGTTTGTTTTGATTTAGTAAAATACTGAAAGCTTCATCTTTAACCGCAGTAAAAGTGTTGGGGTCTGCGGCAAGAGCATATAGTTTCTCTTCAATTTTAAGATGCTCCATATTACCAAGTAGTGTCACCAGTTCGAGCTGAACCATTGGGTCGCTCTGAGTGCCTAGAGAGTATACCAGAAGGGAAGACACATATTTGTCGTTGCTATAGCTTCCCAGGATATCCAGTGCTGCCAATCTTACATTGCTGTTGTTGTCATTATTCAATGCATTTGCAAGACGGTCTACTGCATAATTGCTTAGCGTTCCTTGCTTTTTAATCTCCAATAAAGCAGCTAACCTCGTGCTGGCAGAACTACTGTCGGCAAGCTTATCGAATAAACTTGTTTTTTGTTTAATCGTCCTCCCTGAGTTAGCGATTATGTTGCGCTGTGGATTGCTGACAGACTCCTGTTGTACATTTTGCAAAGGGACGTTTGCCAACTTGTCCAACTTAGTTCCTGGAGGCTTTTTAACGGTATGCGCTTCTGATTTTATCTGTACTAAATCTTTAACAGCAATATGCTTTGGATCTTTATTAACTAACATAAATGTGGCTACCGCGATAAATACCGATGCTGCAGCCAACCACTTCGCAATAAGAGGCAGTTTAAACGTTCTTGGTTTGCTATTTTCAGCAATCAGTGCTTTTTCTTTAAATCTTTTGATATCAAAAGTAGGTGCTTCAAGATGATCGAATTCCGCCCTGTTCTGTTCTATAAAATCTTTAATCGGATCATTCATAATACAATTTGTCTTTTAATGATAATAGTATTCTTTTCTTCGCCCTATGGTACTGCGTTCTTACTGTAACAGGAGATAATCCAAGCATTAAAGCGATTTCTTCCTGATTCATCTTTTCAAAAAGGTAGAGATTAACAATGGTCTTATATCCAGGAGACAGCTCTTCAATTCCTCTTTTAATGTCCTCTACTTTGCAGTCGAAAATTTCATCATCTGAAGGATCATAACCTGCCTCAGCCGCAATTTCCAGTTCTGATACATCAGAGAACTGAATTTTTTGTTTTCTTAAATGGGATATCGACCGGTTTATTGCGATTCTCCTTACCCATCCTTCAAAACTTAAGACGCCAACAAGCTTATCGAGCTCGCTGAAAACAGTAAAAAATGTATCCTGCAAAATGTCTTCAGCTTCCCCGGTATGAGCGACTATCCGACTAATGGAGTTGTAAATTCCTCTGGCATATCGGTTGTAGAGTTCAGTAAATCCGGAATCTTTACCACTTCGGCACATTGCAATTAGTTCCTGATCAGATATTTTGTGGTTCCTCAACTTTAAATCGTGCTTTAACGGTTGTTCAACTGTTAGTCGCAATAGCATAGAAATTGTTGCATCTGTACAGGATACAATTTTTACTAAGAAAACTTATATTTGGTAAGCTACCAAGAAACTAGCTGACCAAATAACTATGACCGGAACCAAATACTTTCAATTTCTTTTAATTGCAATTACGGTAATCGCAACCCAGAATACTTCCGCGCAGACTAAATCGACTAAAAAGCCATACGATATTGCTGCTTTTTTATATCCCGCCTATGCTAGTGATGATCCAAGACTAAGACCTTTCTGGCCAAAAGGAAATGGAGAGTGGGAAACAGTGCTCAACATGCAGGATCGTTTCCCTGGGCATTATTGGAACAGAAAGCCACTATGGGGACCGCTAAACGAGGCAGATCCAGCGGTAATGGGAATGCAGATTGATCAGGCGACGAAACATGGGGTAAACGTGTTCATTTTCGACTGGTACTGGTATGACGGTCGCCCGTTCATGGAAACCACGCTCGACAACGGTTTCTTAAAGGCCGACAATTCAAATAAAATGAAGTTTTATCTCATGTGGGCGAATCATGATGTGGTGAATACCTGGGATACCCGCCTCAATAAATACAATGAGAACAATGTCATCTGGACCGGTAAAGTAAGCAGAGCAGAGTTTGAGAAAATTTGCAAGCGAAATATTGAGAAGTACTTTAAACTGCCTCAGTATTATAAAATAGATGGTAAACCAGTATTCATGATCTATGATATGCCGCAACTGATTTCAGGATTAGGGGGAGTAGAGGAGACGGCGGATGCACTAAAATGGTTCAGTGCTGAAACAAAGAAAGCAGGCTTTCCCGGATTAGAATTGCAACTCACCATGTGGAATATCAATCTAAACTACAGTGGCTTTGATGGCGGTAAGACGCAAAATCCCGAGAATGCTTTCGTAAAAAAACTAGGATTCAATAGCGCAACACACTACCAGTTCGCGCATTTCACCAACGTTAACGAGGATTACCTTAAAATCTTGGAGAACGTGAAGAAGGAGTGGGCAAGAATAGATACCGCCTTCGACTTCAAATACTATCCGCACATTAGTGTAGGCTGGGACAATAGTCCGCGGACCGGTACCAGTGCCGTCGTACGCAACAACACCCCAGAGAACTTTGAGAAAGGCTTAAGAATGGCGAAAGAATTTGCGGATGCCCATCCAAAGCAAGTGCCTTTGATCACCATCAACAGCTGGAACGAGTGGACGGAAACGAGTTACCTTCAGCCGGATAACGTTTATGGTTATGGCTATTTAAACGCGATAAAAAAA
>JACMPF010000098.1 GCA_014377665.1 Pedobacter sp.
ATTTGTAGAGTTAAGCAGCAATGCTAACATCTTAAAAAGAAAATATTAGTAATGTGGAAATTACTATAAAGACAAAGATCCCGTTCATACAGGGTTTATATTTGGTTAGAAAGAGATAGAGCTTGGATGAGTCTATCTCTTTTATTTTTTAAGGCTATTTTTTGTGATCCAATGTGTTTCAAATCGTCTACTCAGCTTCGGAGCTAGTAGGTAACAACAAGGTAACTGAGAGCATACTCCTTGGGCAAAACACCCCTTTTACCCTCTAAGATACCTTTCAGGCCCCTTTCAGGCTACAACTACCCAAGAACTTGTACTATCCTGTCCGCAATTAGCGATTTAATGCTAGAAATGACGCTTTCAATACAATAAATAGACTAGTTTGGTTGGGTATTTGGAAACAACCAATTGCGGAATATAACTATGCAGAGATTTAAGTTTATTGCTCCATTTATTCGCGAAAACTCGAAGATGATTTCTAGTTATGTTTTCACCTTATTTTTTGTTGGAGTCGCCATTTGGTTTGTAAAACATGAAGGTGCTGAACTCAATCAGGTACGGCCCTTACTCGCTACAGCAAGCCCAATATGGTTGTTGTTGGGGATCACGATTAGTATAGCATATGTCTTTGTTCATGGTTTAATGTACCGGTCTGCCTTCGCTTCTATTGCGAGTAGAATTTCTGTACTAGACGGGACTGTACTTTATCTAAAAAGGAATTTTGTTAGCGTTTTTTTACCTGCAGGAGGTGTTTCCTCACTGGCATTCTTCAGTGGAGATATCGAAAAAAAGGGAGTTAGCAAATCACAGATTAATTTTGCCTCCTCTATCTATGGTTTTATAGGCATTCTTTCAGTGGTGATGATAGCAATTCCAGTCTTTATATACGGAATAATAGAAGGCAGCATTGGAAATGGAGAATGGTTTGGCTTACTAGCCGTAGTATTATTAATTGGAACTTTATTCGGCATATACAATTCAGTAATTAAAAAGGGTAAGATTTATCTTCTAATGCTCAAGTACATTCCTGTAATCGAAGTTTATGCCGCGGAATTTCGGGAAAGCAGAATTGAGCGTAAGCATTTCCTTACAACCTTAGGGTATAGCTTTTTAATTGAGGTTATAGGAATTGTACACATCTATATCGCAATGCTAACGCTACACTTGAATCCCTCATGGATGATTGCAATTGTAAGCTACATTGTTGCAGTTATTTTCCTGATTATCTCACCTTTCCTTCGTGGCCTCGGTGCAGTTGAGGCATCAATGTCATTCATCCTTATCAAGTTAGGTTATCCTCCTGCATTTGCTGTATCCATAACATTGATCTTCCGACTAATGGAATTTTGGACACCAATGGTCTTAGGAGGATTAGCTTTTCTCGTTAAGGTAAACAGGTTATTGATGCGGATTATTCCCGCCTTATTAATGCTTTGCCTGGGTGTAATTAACATCATATCGGTGCTTACTCCTGCTATCAGGGAGCGTCTGGTATTCTTGAAAGACTTTCTTCCACTTGAAGCAATTACCGCTTCAAACTACTTTGTTTTGGTTGCTGGTCTTTTCCTTCTGGTCACCGCTGCTTTCATGTTGAAAGGGCTAAAGATGGCTTGGTACTTTGCGGTTGCACTTTGCATCCTTTCTTTAGTAGGCCATCTGACAAAGGCTATTGATTATGAGGAAGCGCTATTTTCTGTTCTAGTCCTCATTATCTTGTTTAGTTCGAAAAAACAGTACTACGTTAAACACAACTCTAAATTGAGATCTCTTGGTATTCAAACAACGCTTCTAAGTGTTGTAGCCGTTTTTGTTTATGGATGTCTTGGTTTTTATTATCTGGACAGCAGGCACTTTGACATCGATTTTAATTGGTTGCAGTCTATCAAATATACTTTTCAGAACTTTTTAATGGTGGGAAGCTCAGACCTTGTCCCAAATGATGCCTTTGCGAGAGGCTTTCTCTACTCGATAAATATCAGCGGCTTGCTATCGTTGTCATTTTTAGTCTATACACTAATCAGACCTTTCGTAAGTAGTAGCCAGACAACTGAGGAAGAATTGGAAAATGTGAATGCACTTCTAATAAAATATGGAGATTCATCACTCGATTATTTTAAAGCCTACAACGATAAATTGGTTTATCAGGACGATGCCATTGATGGTATGATTGCCTATCGTATCGCCGGTAATTTTGCAGTTGCACTGGAGGGGCCGCTTTCGTCTCCGGATGACAAGGCTGCCCTAATAAGGTCTTTCGATAAATTTTGTTATGAAAGTGGTATGAAATGCATCTACTACAGAATATCACAGGAAAGGTTGGAAAGTTATATCTCCTTGGGCAAGAAAAAGCTATTCCTTGGACAAGAAGGAGTAGTTGATCTCACCGCTTTTTCTTTAGAGGGCGGTAGCAGGAAGTCAATTCGTAATGCGTTAAAAAAGGTCTCAGATCAGGGCTTTGTTACCAAGATTTATAAATCGCCTGTGTCTGATGGAATCATGCAGAAGTTGAAATCGGTCTCCGATGATTGGTTGCGAGATACAGGAAGAGAAGAAATTGTATTTTCTCAGGGAATATTTATTTGGGAAGAGCTTAAACAGCAAACGATCATCACCGTAGAGAATAGCGAAGAGAAAGTAGTTGCTTTTCTAAACGTAATACCCAGCTATGTTACTGGTGAAAGTACTTATGATTTGATTAGAAAAACTGCGGATGCGCCGAATGGAGTAATTGATTTTATTATGGTTGCTTTGTTTACTTATGTTAAAGCCGAAGGTTTTAGCAGCCTAAACCTAGGCTTTGCTCCATTATCAGGACTGATTACTCCTCATAATTTCCCTGAGCGTTCTATGAAATTCGCTTATGAAAAGATTAGAAGCTTTTCTCATTACAAGGGCCTGAGGGCAGCGAAAGAAAAGTTTTCACCTGTATGGCACAACAAATATTTAATATACGACCACGATTATGACTTACTCCAGATTCCAAATGTATTGTCTAAGGTTATTAAGCCCTAGTATGCCTTATAAATTCTTGTTTATTAGTATTTTGTTTTTGAGTTTTTGCCTTACAGGCTTCTGCCAGCGAATAGATTCTGTAAGCTATGGTAAGTTCGGAAAGATCGTAGTTTATCACCCCGAGGGCATACCCACCTCTGTAGCCATGTTTGTGTCAGGAGATGGGGGCTGGAAGACTGGAGTAGTCGACATGGCCAAAAGTCTTGCGACTCAGGGTGCAATGGTTCTTGGAATAGATGCTAGGCACTACGAGTATTATTTGTCTAAAGTAAAGACAGAATGTTTATACCCTGCGGCCGACTTCGAGGAACTGAGCATTGACATTCAGAAGAAATATAACTTGGCTACTTATCACAAACCTGTATTAGTTGGCTATTCTTACGGTGCAGTTTTAGCGTATGTAATGCTGGCGCAGGCACCGGCTAACACTTTTAAAGGAGTTTTGGCTCTTGGATTTTGTCCGGATATAAACGTTGTTAAGCCTTTTTGTCAGGGGGATGGACTAACTCAGCATGTTCTGAAGCCCAACAAGTCTTACTTTATAGAAGCGTGTAAATCGTTAACTGCACCTTTTATTGTTTTAAATGGGTTGAAGGATTTGACTTGTCCGTACGTGGCGACTGCTGCTTTTCTTAAAGATATGCCAAAAGCGGAGCTTATAAAGCTGGATAAGGTAGGGCATGGGTTTGCAGTACAGAGTAATTGGTTACCAGAATTTAGCAGTGCCTATGCGCGGATTGTAGGCGAAGACAGCCAAGTTTTGAAAAAATTGGCCGAGCCATTACCTTTAACCATAGTTTCCTCAATAAAAAAGACTGCGTTGCCATTTGTTTTTATGATTTCTGGAGATGGAGGTTGGACAAGTTTTGACCAGTCGTTGGCGGAGGAACTCGCTGCCAAAGGATTGTATGTAGTAGGATTGGATGCTCAAAAATATTTTTGGAAAGCGAAGACTCCGGCAATTGCAGCTGGAGAAGTCGCGGAAGTGATATTAAAGTACCAGAAGCAGTTTGGAAAGGAACAATTTGTTTTGGCTGGATATTCTTTCGGTGCTTCAGTGGTGCCATTTATTGCTACAAGATTACCTGTGGAGTTGAAAAGGAATCTTAAGGGCCTGATATTATTGGCTCCCGATGACTATGCTGATTTCGAGATTCATATCACAGATATGCTTAACCTTGGGCTCTCGAAAGGAAAGTATAACGTGATCGCTGAACTAAAAAAGGTTGTTGAAATTAAACCAGTGTGTATTTTTGGAAAGGAAGAAGATGAAGAGTTGAGGCAAAGTTTTGTAAAGAGTGGGATCACAACCGTAATTATCCCCGGAAATCATCATTTTAATAAAGATTATAGTGGCATTGCTGCCATGATAGGGAAGAACATTCTATAAAATATTTTATTTATCTTTCGTCAATGGCTACCTTTAATTACATAAACATCCGCTATGAAATATTTTTCGATTGTATTGTTGCTTGTTGCCTTTGCGCTAACAGGTTCAGCTCAGAATAAGGACGCCATTTTAGGCAAATGGGTTAACTCAACAGGAGAGGCCCATATTGATGTTACTAAAAGATCAGATAAGTACTTTGGAAAAATCGTTTGGCTGAAAGATCCAAAAGACGAGAAAGGAAATGTAAAAACTGATTATAAGAACCCTAATACCAGTTTAAGGTCGAAACAGATTGTGGGACTAGAAATCCTTAAGAACTTTGTTTTTGAGGATGAAAAGTGGACAGATGGTAGCATTTATGATCCTAAATCAGGTAAGCTTTATAGTTGTAACATGACTTTAAAAGCAAATGGAGATTTAAATATGAGGGGTTATATTGGCGTCGCGTTGCTTGGAAGAACGGAAGTTTGGAAACGTGTTAAATAGCATGAAAAAGCTGATATTTTTATTCCTTTATTTTCCATTCACTTTGTTTGGACAATCTTATAATTTTGTTCAGCAAACCAGTGGAACCGCTACAAGCATCAGGGGAATGTCTATCGTTTCCGATCAGGTTGCCTGGGTGAGTGGCAGCAACGGCACCGTTGGTAAAACTATGGATGGGGGCTTATCTTGGCAATGGATTAAACCTGTAGGCTATGAGAAGCTTGATTTTAGAGATATTGAAGCTTTTGATACCAACAAAGCAATCATAGTGAATGCGGGCTCGCCGGCCTACATATTGTTGACTAATGATGGGGGCAGAACCTGGAAGCAAACCTATAAAAATAATGATTCTGCAATATTTCTTGATGGCATGGATTTTTGGGATGCTAAGCGTGGGATTATTTTTGGTGACCCTATTAAGAACCGGATGCAATTGCTTAGGACAATTGACGGGGGACTTTCATGGCAAGACATTTCTTCCAAATTGAAGTGGAATATACTAACAGGGGAAGCGGGATTTGCAGCAAGTGGAACAACCATCAGAACAATGGGAAATGGCAAGGTTTGGATTGTTACAGGAGGGGCAGCTTCTAATTTATACTATTCTAACAATTACGGTGATAAATGGGGCTTTTACGAATGTCCCATTATTCAAGGTGAAAGCAGTGCAGGACCTTTCTCTATCGCATTTTACAATAAGAAAGTAGGAGTAGTGGTAGGGGGTAATTATTTGAAAGATAATGATAATAGTAATAATATTTTACTCACAAATAACTCCGGAAAAACCTGGACTAAACCACTTAAACCAGTCGATGGTTATCGATCCGGCGTTGTTTACATCAATGATAAAACAATGATCGCTACCGGCTCTTCGGGGACTGACGTTTCAACGGATGCGGGCCTGCGCTGGTATAACATCTCTAAGTTAAATTTAAACGTCATTCAGAAATCAAAAATAGGCAAACTTATCCTGGTAGCCGGAAATAAAGGCCAGATTTACAGATTAGTCAACAATTAATGACAATTAGACTAAATGCGGTTCACCACATCGCAATTATTTGTACAAACTACGACGTTTCAAAGCAATTCTATACTGATGTTTTAGGCCTCCAGATCATTCGAGAAGTATACAGAGTTGAAAGGGACTCTTTTAAGTTAGATCTTGCGCTAAATAACCGATACATAGTTGAGTTGTTTTCGTTCCCTGATCCAGCGCAAAGACCTTCCCGACCAGAGGCAGCGGGCTTGAGACATCTTGCTTTCGAAGTAGACAACCTAGATGAAGTTATAGTTGAGCTGGAAAGGAATGGTGTAACTGCTGAATCAATTCGTATAGATGAATTTACAGGTAAACGGTTTACCTTCATAGCAGATCCTGACGGTTTGCCACTGGAATTTTACGAAAAATAATAAATCGTGGTCGAGATATCGATGAAATAGACTATAGATCTTCCCCTCCGGTAAGAAGGTCTTCGATTTCATTTCCAATTTCATCAACGGTGGCTTCATTAAGAATTAGATAAATCCTGCCTGAATTAACATCATGTAGGTAAAAAGGAAGGTCGCCCGCTTCGAGTTCTTCTGATGGGATCGATTCCCATCAGTCTATGCTATACTTAATTACGCCTAGAATA
>JACMPF010000099.1 GCA_014377665.1 Pedobacter sp.
TCCTTTAATTGCTAGGCTGGGATCGAGTTCAAAACCGATTGTATTAGCGTCTTTGCATGACGACAAAAGAAAAAGACCTATCAACAGGGTCAATAAGTCTAGTTTTATAAATTTCATATTTTAGTACCTGAGTTTTATGCTATTGAAACCAATTCTTCAGTCGAGATTTCTTCGTATAGATTGTAGAAGTTCTCGAAATTGTCGGTTAAATTAAAAGCTAAAGTTGGCTTATTAGAATCTTTAACAAATTTTAACACATCAGAATTAAGGTTTTCGTCGGCTAAAACGACTGCATCAGAGTAAGTTATGGCTCCGATATGTAGTGAATTACAATCTGCTTTTTCGAATACTTTTGTATCTTCAACAGTCATAGAATTCATCGCTGCTTTTTTATAAAGATCAGTATTCATTGTTTCTGTAAAGCAGTCTTCATATACAGAATATACTACTTTAGAATTTTTGAAAGTTGGATCGTTCTTGTAGGTAGTCTTAATGTAAGCAGGAACTAAGGATGTCATCCAGCCATGGCAATGAACAATATCTGGAGACCAGCCAAGTTTTTTAACGGTTTCCAAGGCACCCTTACAAAAGAAAATAGTTCTTTCATCGTTATCTGCATAAAACTTATTGTCTTTATCTCTAAAAACATATTTGCGCTGAAAATAATCCTCGTTATCCAGGAAATAAACCTGCATACGAGCAGCTGGAATAGAAGCAACCTTAATTATTAATGGATTGTCATTATCGTTGATAATAATGTTCATTCCAGAAAGGCGGATCACCTCATGTAACCTATTCCTTCTCTCGTTAATATTACCAAATCTTGGCATAAGAATGCGGATCTCAAATCCTTTATCCTGCATCGCCTGTGGTAACTGACGGGTAATTTCTGAAATCTTTGTGAGTTCAAGGAAAGGCGACATCTCGTGTGTAACAATCAGTAGCTTCGTTTTTGCCATCTCCATATTCGTAAATAAAAATTTATGTTAAAGAAAAGATTATCAAGGGGCAAAGGTACGTATAATTATAACATTTATCAATATAATACACAAGATGTTTTGTTAGGAATGTAGAAATAACCAACTTTACCGACTTGAAATTTTACTTGCTGGTTTGAAAGTTATACATACTATTGCGGCGTTAAAGTCGCTGCTCAGTCCAATTAAATTGGCGAAACAGAAAATAGCTTTAGTGCCAACAATGGGTGCTTTGCACAAAGGTCACGTCTCATTAATTAAAGAGGCTCAACAGCATACCGACCTGGTTGTTTGTAGCATCTTCGTAAACCCAACTCAATTTACCGATCCTAAAGATCTGGAAAAATATCCCAGACCTCTTGAACACGACATCCAAATGCTGAAAGATGCCGGATGTAATATTGTATTTATGCCTCCAGTAAAGGAGATGTATCCTACACAAGAGGACTGGCACATTGATTTGGGACCCGCCGAGTTTGTTCTTGAAGGGGAGTTTCGTAAGGGTCATTATCAAGGTGTTACTCAAATTGTAAAAAAACTTTTTGATGCTGTAAGTCCGGATATTGCTTTGTTTGGCGAAAAAGATTTCCAGCAAGTGCTGATGATTCGCCATATGGTAGATCATTTTAAACTGTCGGTTGAGCTTATTTCCTGTCCGATAATTAGGGAGGACGACGGGCTTGCAATGAGCTCAAGAAATATTAATCTAACTGCTGAAGACAGACAGCATTCATTGGTATTAAGCGCCGCTTTATTCTATATAAGGGATAATTTTCAAAAGGAATCTATTGCTACACTATTAACGAACGCTAAAGCAATGATCAATGCAGTTCCTGGAGTAGAGTTGGATTACTTTACTATTGCAAATGGTGAAACGCTACAGCCTGCCAGCCAAAAAAGCCAACCAAACCTGGTTGCATTAGTGGCGGCCAAAGTGGGGCAGACCCGTCTAATTGATAATATGCTACTTTTTTAATTAACTTTGAAGCATGATTATCGAGATATTAAAATCGAAAATACACCGCGTTAAAGTAACACAAGCGGAACTCAACTATGTAGGGAGCATCACCATCGATGAAGATTTGATGGATGCGGCAAACATTATAGCTAACGAGAAGGTTCAAATTGTGAACAATAACAATGGCGAACGGTTTGAAACCTATGTTATCAAAGGCGAGAGAGGCACGGGAACAGTTTGCTTGAATGGCGCAACTGCACGTAAAGTACAGGTAGGTGATATCCTCATCATTATGTCTTACGGCTCGCTTCCAATCCAAGAAGCAAAGCTTTACCATCCAATTTTGGTATTCCCGGATGACAATAATCACCTTCTAAAATAGTTGTAAAGCTCTTCCAAAAGAAATTACTATGCAACCATAGTAATTTGCTTCAGATTCTTTAGCTTTGAAATAACTTATTATTTAACCAATTTAATATGCTATTTCAATTAACTGAAGAACAATTGATGATCCAGCAGGCTGCAAGAGATTTCGCGCAGAACGAACTTAAGCCGGGAGTTATAGAAAGAGACGAGCATCAGAAATTTCCTACCGAACAAGTCCAAAAACTTGGAGAACTTGGATTTTTAGGAATGATGGTTTCTGAGAAATATAACGGTAGCGGTATGGATGCGATGTCTTATGTACTTGTTATGGAGGAATTGTCAAAAATTGATGCCTCAGCTTCAGTAGTTGTGTCTGTAAACAATTCTTTGGTATGTTATGGGTTAGAAGCTTACGGCTCTGAAGCGCAGAAGGAGAAGTATTTAAAACCTTTGGCATCAGGAGCACAAATAGGTGCCTTTTGTTTGTCTGAACCTGAAGCAGGTTCAGATGCAACTTCACAACAAACTACAGCCGAAGATAAAGGCGATTACTACCTGTTAAACGGGACTAAAAATTGGATTACAAACGGCAGTACAGCTTCAACATATCTCGTTATTGCACAAACCGACCGGGCCCTGAAACATAAAGGTATCAATGCATTCATTGTAGAAAAGGGTGCAGCCGGCTTTACCATCGGACCTAAAGAAAATAAGCTGGGGATCAGAGGTTCAGATACGCATTCGCTTATGTTTAACGATGTCAGAGTTCCAAAGGAAAATAGAATTGGAGAGAATGGTTTCGGTTTTACCTTTGCCATGAAAACATTAGAAGGGGGTAGAATTGGTATCGCTGCGCAGGCACTTGGCATAGCTGCTGGAGCTTATGAAATGGCCCTTTCCTATTCTAAAGAGCGTAAATCTTTTGGTAAACCGATTTCAGAACATCAGGCAGTAGCCTTCAAGCTCGCAGATATGGCAACCAATATTGAGGCTGCCCGCCTGCTTGTTTACAAGGCTGCCTGGCTTAAAGATCAAGGCTTGTCTTATACCCTTGCTGGCTCAATGGCCAAGCTTTATGCTTCTAAAGTAGCAATGGATGTCACTGTTGAAGCTGTTCAAATCCACGGTGGTTACGGCTTTGTAAAGGAATATCATGTTGAGCGGCTTATGCGCGACGCGAAAATAACCCAGATTTATGAAGGCACTTCTGAGATCCAAAAACTCGTGATTTCTAGAGATATCCTCCGGTAACTAGTCCTTATTTGATCCAAGCACAAGTCCGAATATCGCTTTAAGTATAGCAACCACAATAGCCAGAAAAGCGGAAGCCCAGAAGCCAGAAGTACTGAATCCACTCATAATATTTGAAACCAGCATGATCATCAATACGGTGATCACGAAAGACATTAACCCTAACGTTAAAAAGTTAACAGGAAAAGTCAGCAGCCTAAGGATAAAGCCAATCGTAGCGTTTGCAAGAGCGATTAGTAAAGCGGCGA
>JACMPF010000100.1 GCA_014377665.1 Pedobacter sp.
TGATCTTTTCACGAATACCTTCAACTTGTTCCTGATCAAAAGCTTCCAGGCTGGCCATTTCGTTTGCTGCCACAGCTAAGAGTTTTAGGCCTGAAGTAATAGCTGTTCCATATAATTTATGTCCAACTGCATTCAAGCTACATAAGTCACCAGCTGCAGATGCACGTTCAATCTCATGCTCAGAATCTATCAATTCATTTCTGGTTAGCTGAAGCACTTGTTTTAAAAGATCCTCGTCTTCGCCGATGTTTGCCACTACTTGATCCTTGTCAAAATGCAAATGCGCGGCCTGTTTAACGTCGTAAAAATGAAGCCACTTCTCAAATGCAAGAGCCAAGGTGCTTTCAATAATTGGCTTCAACAAGAAATCATCCATACCTGCCTCTATACATTTTTCTTTCTCACTCTTAACGTTTCCTGCCGTTAGCGCAATAATAGGAGCAATGACAGGAGGTTCCAGTTGTCTTATGCTTAAAGTAGCTTCATAGCCATTCATCTCTGGCATCTGAACATCCATTAGAATAAGGTCAGGCTTTTTCATTCGGCAATATTCAAGCGCTTCCAAGCCGTTTTTTGCTTCATAAATTACAGCATTCGGAGCAATTCGTCGAATAATCGTTTTCGCTAAAAGCATGTTTATTGCATTGTCTTCTGCTATCAATATATTTACCTTATCAGCAGTAGTAGTAGCCTCAATTTTTGTCACACCTTTAGTCGGTGCCAACAAATCTTCTTCTTTATATAGTTGGGAAAGAACGTTGTAAATATCCTCTGTCTTAATAGGCTTAACCATTCGATGCACCACATTCAACTCGTTACAGGCATTCTGGAGCATCTCATCGTCTGATGAACTGTGGAGCAAGATAATCTGCTGCTCTTTTCCCTTTGTTTCAAAGTTCGATCTAATCTTGCGGATCGTTTCAAGGCCATCCATATAGGGCATATGATAATCCATTATAATTGCATCATATTCAATACCTTTGGCTAAGAACTGTAACGCCTCAAAGCCGTTCTTTGCCTCATCGCACCTGATTTGTTTCAGTAGCAACATCTGGTTTAGAATGATTCTGTTGTTCTCATTGTCATCAACCACAAGGACTTTTCTGATGTGATCAATATCTTTCCACTCAATTGCTTTACCCTGTTCCGATTTCAGCAGAAGGTCGAAATAAAAGGTGCTTCCTTTACCAGGCGCACTAAGTAGCTCCAATTTGCTCTTCATTAAGCCAAGTAGCTTGTTAGAAATGGTTAATCCCAGACCAGTCCCACCGTACTTTTTCGTCGTGGTGCCATCTTCCTGAGAAAAAGCTTCAAAAATCTTTTGCTGCTTGTCCAGTTTGATACCAATACCGGTATCTCTAACACTAAACCTGAAATGTGTCAAATCATCAACTGTATCAACCACCTCAATCTTCAGTTCTATCTCTCCTTTTTCTGTAAACTTGGAAGCATTACTTAGCAGGTTGATCATAATCTGCTTAAGACGAACCGAATCTGCCCAGATAAATCTTGGGAGGTCGTACGGAATATTTAGCAACATCTCCAATCCTTTTGTCTGTATCTGATAGGTAATGATATCTGTCGCCTGTGCACTCATCTCATACAGGTCACACTTTTCAATGGATAACTCCAATTTACCCGCTTCAATCTTCGAAAAGTCTAGAATGTCGTTGATAATGCTTAATAGCGCATTTGCAGACTGGTTTACTATTGATAAATACTGTTGTTGTGTTTCGTTCAAATGGGTCTTCAACACAAGATCAGTGAATCCTATCACGCCATTAAGCGGCGTACGAATCTCGTGACTCATGTTTGCAAGAAACTCCGATTTAGCAACATTTGCTTCCTCCGCTTTAACTTTGGCGATTTCTAACTCTTCACGCTGTTTATTCTGAGCGGTGATATCCAAGGCAATTTCAAGATAGCCCGTTACTTTTTCAGCTTTATTCTTAATTGGCGTTACCGCTACAGAGGTATGCTTAATAAATCCATCTTTTCCAACATAATCCCATTCGCTTTGTTCCGAACCATATTTGACGGCTTTTTTTATCAATGTTTGTAAATCAGAAACCTCTTTCCCAAATTCTGCGGATAATTGCCTACCCCGCTCGGCCACTTCCTCGGGGCGATGAATTTTTAAAGGAGTTTCTTTACCAATCATTTCTTCCGCTTCGTAGCCAAGCATTTTCTCCGCACCCGTATTAAACACTGTGATTAAGCCATATTCATCCGTGGCAATGATGCTCACTTCACTGGCAGCGCATAAAACATCATCTAAAAATTGCTTTGTGTGGTCTAGATCGCGTTCCAAACGATGTCTTTCAGAAATATCGATGGCATTGCCGATAACATATGGAACGCCATCTTTGGCAATCTCTACAACATTCTTAAACATCCATATCCGGGGAGAGCCATCTTTATGACAAGTTAGCATCTGACCTTCAGCAGCACCCGTTTCTCTAATTTGCTTTAAATAGGCAGTCACATGGGGATGACGTTGTTCCGGAGTAATGTCGTACAAGCTAAATTCTAGCACTTCTTTTGTCGAATACCCGAGCAAAGCAGCCCCTGCATAGTTTACAGAAAGAAATTTACCATCCAGATCATGTGTGCACATCAATCCTTGGGAATTCTCAAAAAATATTCTAAGCCGTTCTTCTTTTTCGGCAAGTTCGATCTCGTTTTGCCGCTCCTCCGTAATATCCCTGGCTATTCCGAAAACATTTTGCGTGTTCGGCTCCTGGGTAGCAACCCATTGCAAAATGCGATAATCACCTTCCTTGGTCTCAATTCTATGGTCTAGAGCAATCGTATTGGCACCTCTGCCGAGTTTTGAGATCTCACTTTTAGATCGCTTCAGATCATCCGGGTGAACCAAGTCATAAAGTGATTTCGTTTCTAAGTCCTTTGCGTTCCAACCCAGTAGTTGCCCAAACATGGGGTTTACCTTTTTGAAAAAACCATCAGTGCCTACAATGCATATCACATCATTAGAAATGTCAAAAAGTTTGTCGAAATTGTCCAGCTCTTTCTTATATCGGTGATCCACAATCAATGCTGTAGCCTCCTGAGCCAGCAATTCAAGCGCCCGTTTTTGCTTTGCGTTCAATTGGTTTGCGGTACGATCAAGTACACACAATGTTCCTAGCGCATAACCACTTGGGTCAATCAATGGATATCCCCCATAAAAACGAATATTTGGATCAGCCGTTACCAATTTATTGTCTTCGAAACGATTGTCCTTAGTCGCATCCGCTACTTCGAAATATTTGTCATCAATAATAGCATACTGACAAAAAGATATCGCTCTAGGTGTTTCCTTTAGATCAAGACCAAATTTCGATTTAAACCATTGGCGATTTCCATCAATGAGTGATATCAAGGAAATAGGTACTTCGCAAATTATAGAAGCCAATTCTGTAATGCGGTCAAATTTAGCTTCAGTTTCTGAATCCAGTATCTCGTAATCTTTAAGTGCAGCTAAACGCGCTTGCTCATTATTTGGGATGGGATACGTCTTCATGCCGATCTAAATTTGGTGGTAGTAATTTAATGGGAAATTACAAAAAAAACAGCAAAGATGAGCTGATTCCTAATCAAACATAGCCGATAGAAAGACCGGTTGGGGATGTGACCTCCGCAACCGGTTAAATTTTACTTTGAAACGTAGCTAATCTGGATAGTTACATAACCACCTACAGAAAAGGTGCCATCACTTCCTGAGTTCGCGTTAAGGTTACTCAATGCCCTAATGATCTTCATCTGTGGCTTCTCTTCTTCGATCATCGCTTTCACACCTTTTTCGAGGTAAATAGGAAGCCCATTCGCCAAAGCAAAACTACATGCCTGCGCAGTAAGAGTTGTAGTGGCTTCATCGATACCATTCAAGAATAACAACTGTTTAGCAGTCAGTTCAAAATGTGCTGCCATCCAGCCTTTAAAGTCAGCTGCCAGTTCAATGGCCTCAGCCTTTAGTTCGAATGGAGGCATTTCTTGGAGGTCTTTCATTACATCGTTAATTCCTGATGCCGTTAGCGGGTAGGTGTTCGCTACTAATTGATCTGTGTTCATAATAAAGAGTTTAGATTTTAGGTTTGCCAAATGGCTCAACTTTCTAAAACCAACCTCCATGCTATTTCTCATCGCATACAACCCTAAAATGAAAATAAATAGTCGGCTAAAAAGTTGTTCTTTATCAAATATCTCTTAGAGATTGCTGCTTCCTAAACCAAGATTATGGTCACAAATTTTATTGCTATAGAAAGAGCTCATTTTATTATCAATGCAATCGTACTGCTTTTTATTACCGTCAGTACTGTTTATAATTGGAAATTAATAAAGCAGTTTAGACTTAAGATTACCAAAGCATACCTGGAGAATACCTTGTCAAAAAACATTCTCCCTCCAAAGTAGTTCCCGTTAAATAGATCATTCCAGAACAATTGCCTTTAAACCGCTGTTGAAGATAGCAAGAGATCTTTATTTGTTCTCAAACTTCGATTACTATGGCAGAATTGGAATTGTATCCGGGTCACCCTTATCCATTGGGCCCCACCTGGGATGGGAAGGGAGTTAACTTCTCAATCTATGCAGGTCATGCAACAGCTGTTGAACTTTGCCTCTTCGAAGAAAATTGCGGCAAAAAATACATTGTGGTCAATCTTTTCGAGCGAACCAGCCAGATTTGGCACGTATATTTACCTGGTATTCTCCCCGGACAATGCTATGGCTATCGCGTTTATGGTCCATTTGACCCCCTTCAAGGTAAAAGATTTAATCCCAATAAACTCTTGATAGACCCGTATGCCAAGGCAATCTCCGGATCAGTGAACTGGCACGAATCGCTCTACGGATATGAAGTTGGGAAGGATGACCTTTCTTTTAGTAACCTCGATAGCGCATCCTTCGTTCCTAAAAGTGTAGTAATAGATCCTTCTTATGATTGGGAAGGTGTCAAAGCACCAAATACAAGTTACCATAGAAGTATTATCTACGAGGCTCATGTTAAGGGACTAACTAAGCTGCACCCAGATATTCCCGAAGAAATTAGAGGCACTTATTCCGGCATTGCCCATCCCATAATCATTGATCACCTGACGTCGCTTGGCATAACTGCTATAGAACTAATGCCAATCCATCAATTCATTAATGACAATGTACTCGTAGAGAAAGGCCTAAATAATTATTGGGGCTATAATACAATAGGCTTCTTTTCTCCAGATACCAAGTATTCCTCAAAAGGAACATTGGGTGGACAGGTAACTGAGTTCAAGGATATGGTCAAGGCGCTACACCGTGCAGGAATTGAAGTTATTCTTGATGTAGTCTATAACCATACTGCTGAAGGAAATCACCTCGGACCAACCTTAAGCTTTAAAGGAATAGACAATGCCGAATACTATAGGCTAACAGCTGATAAAAGGTTCTACATGGATTACACAGGCACCGGAAATACGCTAAATGCTCATTTTCCTAGTGTCCTGAGGCTAATGATGGACAGCCTTAGGTATTGGGTAATGGAGATGCATGTTGATGGTTTTCGTTTTGATCTTGCATCTACCCTGGCTCGGGGATTAGATGAGGTAAATATGCTTGGGGCATTTTTTAGCATCATCCATCAGGACCCTGTAATATCTCAGGTCAAGCTTATTGCAGAGCCATGGGATATAGGTCATGGTGGCTACCAGGTGGGAAATTTTCCTCCAGGCTGGGCAGAATGGAACGGAAAATTCAGAGACAGTGTCCGTGACTATTGGCGTGGGGAACACAGCATGCTTGGAGAGTTTGCCGCCAGATTTACAGGCAGTCCTGATCTTTATCGGGATGACAATCGCAGGCCAACAGCCAGTATCAACTTTATTACCGCGCACGACGGCTTTACGCTTCATGATCTCGTTACCTACAATCATAAACACAATGAAGCGAATGGTGAAGACAATAAGGACGGCGAAGAACATAATCGCTCGTCCAACTATGGGTTTGAGGGGGAAACTGATAACGAGCACATCAATCAACTTAGAAAAAAGCAAAAGAGAAATATGCTTGCTACCTTATTTCTGTCCCAAGGTGTTCCAATGCTGGTAGCAGGAGATGAAATGGGGAGAACCCAACATGGAAATAATAATGCCTATTGTCAGGATAATGAGATCTCTTGGTTAGATTGGAAAGCTGCCGATCAGGATTTGTTGCAGTTCAGCAAGAAGCTCCTTAACTTTCGAAAGGCTCACCCGGCCTTCTGTAGAATAAGGTGGTTTCAAGAACAACCAATTAAGGGTTCTGGCATAACCGACATTGCATGGTTTCTTCCTGAAGGAATAGAAATGGAAGACCACAACTGGGACCAGGATTTTGCCAAATCGCTCGCAGTTTTTCTTAATGGGAAAGGGATTAAAAGCAGAGACAATCATGGGAGAAAAATCTTTGATGATAACTTTTATGTTATCTTCAATGCCCACCATGAGGGCCTTGATTTTAAACTGCCTCCAGCCATGTATGGTATTGAGTGGCACAATGTGATCAATACTTCAGATTCCAGTCTCGAGGAATCCAAAAGATATTTCCCATTAGAAAACATCCATGTAGCAGGCCGTTCGGTCGTGGTTCTGAATGCCTCAAGTACAATAAAAGCAGATAATTAATGTAACTAACTATCAGAAATATAAGTGTCAACTTTGACAGGGCTGGCATCGCGCTCATCAAGGTATGGGCGCCAAATGCAGGTTCTATATATATATGGCCGAAACAGCAGCTAGTCTTACTCTTCAAAAGGAACAATTTGGCTACTGGTCGTTAAAAACGGATCGACTGAAACCTTACGATCTATAATGGACTGTAGTCGACGCCCAAAAACTGCCAGATCCGGCTTCACTTCATTGTCCGATATATCGCTTTTACTCTTCGCAAACTCCACTTTCAGTAGAAGAAGAAACAGCGCTTCACGAAATCTTCAACAACATGCCAGATGATCCTGAGTTTAAAGTCGCTCGCGACAATTTTAAGCAGCAACTCTTTGCAGACAAGGGTGCTTTTTACTTCCCATTCCTATCAGTTCTATATTGCATTCAGACGAAGGGCTGATCGAGAATATGGATTGGGCAGATACAATTGTGATTTTGCCGAAAGCCATTCCAAATGAATACAAGGATTACCTAAGGGATAGTTCAAATAGTGCAACCGCTCAATTACCGCTGACTAAGGTTTTCAAAGACTTACCGTTTGCTTTCCTTCATTTTAAGAAAGAAGATCGCAAACGTGCTGCAGGTGTTTTGATGCATGTATCCTCGCTGCCATCTAAGTATGGAATCGGGGATTTTGGTCCCTCAGCAAAATCTTTTCTGGATTTCTTAGCTGCATCCGGACAAACATATTGGCAGGTTTTACCAATGAATCCTTTATAGAAAGAACAATGCTATTCCCATTATAGTGCAGCATCTGTTATGGCCGGGAATGTGTTATTTATTAGTTCGGGGCTATTGCATACTCAGGGTTTAATCAACCGGGACGATCTTGATAAACATGCGTATAAAACCAAAAGAAAGGTTAGTTACGAACGGGTACGGGTCTTAAAACAAAAACTCTTATGGAGAGCATTTAAAACATTAAGCTTGTGGGCGATCTTCCTTTTTATGCCGCCTTTGACTCCGCTGAGGTTTGGGCAAATCCGCAGCTATTTAATATTGATCAAGATGGGAAGTTATTGGGAGTAGCCGGTGTTCCACCTGATTACTTCAATGCAGAAGGATACTTATGGGGTATGCCTGTTTACAATTGGGAATCGATGAAGGCAGAGCAATACCTATGGTGGATCCGTAGAATAGCCAAAAACATTAAGCTTTACGACCTGATCCGATTGGATCATTTCCGTGCTTTCGCAGAATACTGGGAAGTCCCGTCGGCTAGTGAAACAGCCAAGAACGGAGCTTGGAAATCCGGACCTGGGGCAGATTCCATCCATGCACCA